>JBBION010000120.1:0-8817 GCA_037443345.1 Rubrivivax sp.
GCGCCCTTGGCCGCCGCCTTGGCCGCGACCGGCGCCGCAGCCTTGCCGGCCGACTTCGCGCCGATCGGCGCCGCCGCCTTGGCCGGCGCGGCCGGCTTGACGGGGGTCGCCTTCGCCGAGGGGCGCGCGGCGGGCTTGGCCGCGGTCTTGACCTCATTCTTTGCCGCGACCTTCGGGGCGGGCTTCGCGGCGCTCTTGGCGTCCTTCGGGCTCTTGGTCGCGTTCTTGGCGGCAGGGGCGGATTTCTTCGCGGTCATGCGATTCCTCGTCGGGGAAGGTCGGGGCGGGCCCGCGCGGCGGTCAGGATCGGGCGGCAGCGGACACGCCGGGGCCTCGACGCCGAGGCGTCGTGCGGCCCCGTCGACCAATGGCCGATGCATGAGGGCAAGCGTCGGGCGGGCAAGATCGCGTGAACGTCCTGAGGGGCAGCCCTTGCGGGGAGGGTGGCCGATCTGAAACCCGTGTCGCGGGTGGCCGGGGCCGGAGGTGCTGCTGTCACTCTTGCCGCTGCAACAAACCGCAAATTATCTCCGAGCGGGCGGCGCCCGTCAAAGCGGGCGGCCGGGACGGCCCAGCGGCGCGCGTCTGGCGGACAATGGCCCCGAACGAGCGAGGCGCGCCGCCGCCTCCAACCCCCCGATGTCTGCCGCCGCCCCCTTCAGCCCCTGGCGCCTGGCCGTCGCTCCGATGATGGAGTGGACCGACCGCCACTGCCGTCACTTCCACCGGCTGCTGACGCGGCACACGCGCCTGTACACGGAGATGGTCACCACCGGCGCGCTCGTGCACGGCGACGTCGGGCGCCACCTCGACTTCGACGCGCTCGAGCACCCCGTCGCGCTGCAGCTCGGCGGAAGCGAGCCGGCCGACCTGGCGCACGGTGCGCGGCTCGCGCAGCGCTGGGGCTACGACGAGGTCAACCTCAACTGCGGATGCCCGAGCGAACGCGTGCAGCACGGCGCCTTCGGCGCGTGCCTGATGGCCGAGCCGGCGCTGGTCGCACAGGGCGTGCGCGCGATGCGCGATGCCTGCGACCTGCCGGTGACCGTCAAGCACCGCATCGGCATCGACCGCGTCGAGAGCTACGACTTCGTGCGCGACTTCGTCGGCACCGTCGCCGAGGCCGGCTGCCGCGTGTTCATCGTGCACGCGCGCAACGCGTGGCTGCAGGGGCTGAGCCCGAAGCAGAACCGCGAGGTGCCGCCGCTGCGCTACGAGGTCGTCTACCGGCTCAAGCGCGACTTCCCGGCCCTGACGATCGTGCTCAACGGCGGCGTGACCGACGATGCGCAGATCGCGGCGCACCTGCAGCACGTCGACGGCGTGATGGTCGGGCGCGAGGCCTATCACCACCCGTGGCGGTTGGCCGGCTGGGACGCGCGCTTCTTCGGCGACTTGCCCCCGGTGGCCGACGACCGCGACGAGGTCGAGCGGCGCATGGTCGAGTACATGACGCGGCAGGCGGCCGTCGGCGTGCCGTGGCCGCACGTCGCGCGCCACATGCTCGGGCTGATGAACGGCCGCCCCGGCGCGCGCCGCTGGCGCCAGGTGTGGAGCGACCACCGCCAGAAGGGCGATCCGCCGGCGGCGGTGTGGCAGCGGGCGCGGCAGGCGCTGCACGGCGCCGTGGAGGTGACAGCGTGAGGGTCGACGGGCGCCATCGCCGCAGCCTGTGGCCGTCGGCCCCGCGCGACGCGCTGCACGTGATCGACCAGCGCCGGCTGCCGCACGCCTTCGTCGTCGAGCGGCTGTCGACGCCGGCCGACGTCGAGCACGCGATCCGCGACATGGTGGTGCGCGGGGCACCGCTGATCGGCGCGACCGCCGCCTACGGTGTCGCGCTGGCAATGAACGCCGACGCGTGCGACGCGGCGCTGTCCGAGGCCGTGCGGCGGCTGGGCGCGACGCGGCCGACCGCGGTCAACCTGCGCTGGGCGCTCGAGCGCATGCAGCAGGTGCTGGCCGCGCGGGCGCCGGTCGAACGCGCCGCCGCCGCCTGGCGCGAGGCCGCCGCGATCACCGACGCCGACGTGGCGACCAACGAGGCGATCGGCGAGCATGGCCTGGCGCTGCTGCGCGGCCTCGTGCCGCGCGACGGGCGGCGCCTGAACGTGCTGACGCACTGCAACGCCGGCTGGCTGGCCACCGTCGACTGGGGCACCGCGCTGGCGCCGATCTACAAGGCACAGGCTGCCGGCATGGACGTGCACGTGTGGGTCGACGAGACGCGCCCGCGCAACCAGGGCGCGAGCCTGACCGCGTGGGAACTCGGCCAGCAGGGCGTCGCGCACACCGTGATCGCCGACAACGCCGGCGGGCACCTGATGCAGCATGGCCGCGTCGACGCCGTGATCGTCGGCTGCGACCGCGTCAGCGCGCGCGGCGACGTCGCGAACAAGATCGGCACCTACCTGAAGGCGCTCGCCGCGCACGACAACGGCGTGCCGTTCTGGGTCGCGATGCCGCTGTCGACGCTCGACGTGCGGCTCGACGACGGCGTCGCGCAGATTCCGATCGAGGAGCGCAGCGCGCGCGAGGTGACGCACCTGGCCGGCCGCGCCGCCGACGGCGCCGTCGTCGAGGTGCAGGTGGTGCCCGACGGCTCGGCCGCGGCCAACCCCGCGTTCGACGTGACGCCGGCGCGGCTCGTCGGCGCGCTGATCACCGAGCGCGGCGTGGTGCCGGCCACCGCGGCGGGCATCGCGTCGCTGGGCGGGAGCGGGGATGGCTGAGACTCCGGCCGACCTGCGCGGGGCCCTCGTCGAGACGGTGCGCCGCCTCGACGCGCTCGGGCTCAACCGCGGCAGCACCGGCAACGTCAGCGTGCGCGAGCGCCGCGGCGCCGTCGACGGCTGCTGGATCACGCCGACCGGCATGGGTGCCGACGGCTTGCAGCCCGACGACCTGGTGTGGCTCGGCGACGACGGCACCGTCGACGGTCGCTGGCAGCCGTCGTCGGAGGCGCCGTTCCACCGTGCGGTCTACGCCGCGCGCGCCGACCTGCACGCCGTCGTGCACGTGCACTCGGTGCACGCGACGGCGCTGGCCTGCCTGCGGCGGCCGCTGCCGGCCTTTCACTACATGGTCGCGGTGGCCGGTGGCAGCGACGTGCCCTGCGTGCCCTATCACATGTTCGGCACCGAGGCACTCTCGCAGGCGGTGGCGCACGCGTTCGCCGAGCGCCATGCCTGCCTGCTGGCCAATCACGGCCTGGTGGCCGGCGGCACGTCGCTCGCGCACGCGCTGAAGGTGACGCTCGAGATCGAGTCGCTGTGCGAGGCGTACCTGAAGGCGCTCGCGGTCGGCGAGCCGGCGATCCTCGGTGCCGACGAGATGGGCGCCGTGATCGAGCGGTTTCGTAGCTACGGCCGCGCGGCGCGCCGCTGAGCGGCACGCGGCCGCGGCGCTAACGAGGCGCCGTCGCCAGCCTGGCCGCCTCGCCGGCACGGGCCTCAGGACGCACCATCACGCCGCGAAGCTCCGGGTAGTCGTCGAGCATCGTAATGCCGTTGAGCGGCTTGTTGACGCCCTTGTGGCAGGTTTCGCAGGCCACCTTGGGCCAGTCGCCCTGCGCGCTCAGGCGGTGTGGCGGCAGCAGCTCGCCGACGGGCTTGAGCCACTGCTGGTTCAGCTGGCGCACCATGCGGATGCCGTGCCACGCGGTGGCGCGCTGCGGCGTGCTTTCGGTCCAGTTCGCCAGCGCCCGCGAGTTGTGGCAGAAGGTGCAGTTCACGCCGAGCGAATTGGACATGTACATCATCAGCGAATAGCTCCACTCGGCCTGCTTGACCGACGTGCCGGCACCGTTGCGCAGCGCCGAAGTGCCCTGGATGCGCACCTCGTTGCTGTCGAGCAGGAACGCCGACAGTGCGTCGACCGGCAGCGCCGAGTTGCCGGTGGCCTTGACGCCAGCCTGGTTCTGGACCGCGCGGTTGCCCGCGTTGTTCGCCGCGCCCGGCGAACCCGGGTTGGCGAACCAGTCGCCGGAGGGCACGGCCTGGCCGCGGTGGCAGGTCCAGCAGGTCACGCCGACGGTGCCGACGTGCTGCGTCCATTCGGTGTTGATCTGGCGCGTCATCTGCAGCATCTGCCGCGCAACGACCTTGGTGTACTTCTCGTCCGAGTCGAGCTTGCGCGGGTTGTGGCAGAAGTCGCAGCCCTCTTCGGGCGCGACCCAGGTCGATAGCGCCTGCATCAGCCGCGAGAACTCGAGCACCGTCAGGTCGTTGAGCACCTGCACGTTCTTGAAGGTCTCACGGATCGACGGTGCATCGGGTTCCGGTGGGTCCACGGGTTCGGGTTCCGGAATCTCGTGCAGGCTGGCATTCTTCGCGACCGCCACCGGGTCCTTGAGCTGGAACAGACCGGTCCCGCGGTAGCCGTTCTGCGACGAGGCGGTGCGGTCGCAGCCGACCATCAGCACGGCGATGCCCAGCCCCAGTCCGATCGCCAAGCTGCGCGCTGCGCTGCGAAGGCGCACGGGCGCCGACCTGAGGGCGAGGCTGTGCATGAACCGTCTCCTGCGTTTGGCCGTAAGGGTTGCGGGCTCCCGATCCGGTAACCTTCTTATTCAGCCAAGTGTCAGAGTAGCAGGACACAGACAGAAGTCACGTCCTATTTACACTTTCACCCGCGCCGCTGCCGTCAAACCCATTTCGGGCATCTGCAGGGGATTGACTTGGCGAGGCGAAACCCAACCGCGCCAATAACCTCGATTCCAGCGGGTGAATATGCCGGACCCGGTATATCAGGCACTAGCCCGCTGTCAGGATTTCTTGACCGGCTTGTAATTGCGGCACCAACCGGTCGGCTTGACGAGGCGATCGCCAAAGAACGAGCAAGGCCCCCACTCGTCGGTGGGCTTGCCCCCGAACAATTGGCAATTGGCGCAAGTCTGGCTGGGGTCGTGACGCGGATAGCGGGCCTTGTCGACTTTGTTGGTGTCGAACTTGAAGCCCATCGACCTGGCGTAGGGGTCGTCCTCGCTGAGGCGCTCCTGCGCCTTGGCCACGATGCCGGTGGCCAGCGCCGTCGTGCCGGTGACCACCTGAAGCATGAACACGCGTCGGGTACGGGGTTGCATCTGTTGTCTCCTGGGTCGGTGAAGGAAGTGCGGGCTGGGGCGGAAGGCGACCGCTGTCGGTGTCAGGCGATCGTCGACTCGTCGGTACGTGTCTGGCCGCGGTTGTCGACCCACGTGACGCGGATCGGGTCGCCGGCACGGGCTCCGCGGTACCGGAACGCGAGCAACGGATCCTTGGCGACGGCGATCGTCATTCGCGACTCGAGGACCGTGCGCCCGCCGATGTCCACGCGCAGTCGCGTGATGTGGTGGGCCGGCACCAGCTGTGCAGCCGGGTTGGTGCGCATGCCGGTTTCCATGGGGTGGGGCGCCAGCACGACGACGTCGACAACGTCGCCCTTGGTGCGTGCACGGATGCGTATCGGCTCGGGCACTGGCGGTGCTCCCGGTGATTGCAGCGGGTGCGCGGCCTCAGCCGCACCCGCCGACGGCGACCTGCGCACTGCGCGAGGTCGCGAAAGCACGGTGGCCGGCGCGTGCGACGGCGAACACGGTGCCGCTGGCTGCCATCTTGAGCCGCAGCGACAGGAACGGATCCATACCCGGGCCGACAACGAACTGAACAGCGACGGGGTTCGGGTTGCCGTCGACGACGACGTAGATCTCGGTGACGCGAGGCAAGCGCCACTCGACGGACACCGGGACCACCGCGCCGTTGTCGACGACGTCGGGCAGCGTCAGCGTCAGGCGCGGGTCATCGAGCACGACGTCGCCGAGCGCTCGCAGGGCATCGCGTGCCGTCTTGGCCTCGAACGCAGCGTCGTCGCCAGCTTCTGCGGCAGCGGTCATCGGCCACCCGCAGGCGGCCAGTGCCGCCAAGAGTCCGCTGCCCCCGAGCAGCGCACGCCGAGCGAAATGGGGCGGTGCCGTGACGGCGATGCCGGGCGGTTTGTCGGGTGTGCTCACGATCGACCGTACCTCAGCGCGCCGAACGGACCAGACGCACATGCGCCCGATCGCTCTTGTCGAGCAACTGCACCCCCTCGGCACCGAAGCTGAGCGCGTATATCGTCGTCGTCGAGGCTGCGCCTGCGCGCGACGTGGCTGTCCAGTGAGGGGCCGGCGGTGTGGCAGGGAACACCGCCACATTGGTACGCGGGTTCTCGCACGCCGGCTCGGTGATCGTGGCCAGCTCGCGAACCTGCGGCAAGCGCCAGTCGCTGAAGAAGAGTCGGCCGCCGCGGTTCAGCGCCTGGGCTTCCGCCTTGGCATCGTCCCAGGTGGGCGCAATGGCATTGCCGGCGCAACCGCCGGCAGCGGGGGTCTGCCCAAGCACGCACTTCATCCACATCAGCTTCGTTGCTCGGTCGATCACCGTGCCATCGCCTTGGTCGTCGAAGCGTTCGCTCGGCTGCGTTCGGGTGACCGCGGCCGCGCCGCACGTCTGCTGCGCCGACACCGCGCTGCTGGCCAGCAGCAGCGCGGCGACGGGAACGACCAAGGACATTCTTGGGCGTGTCGCACCTTCGCGGTCGCGGACTGCGCCGGCCAGCCGAGGGTTCAGCGCCGAGCACCGGTCACTTGTCGAAGCCAATTCCGGTGGCCTTGCCTGCAAAGCCGCGAGCGGTGGTCGGCGTCGGACCTGCGGTCTGCCGAGTCTGTAGCCCAGTCTCGATCTTGACGCCGTTGTGCAGGTAGAAGGAGTAGGCCTCGAGTGCCGTCATGTCCTCGCTGTTGGCGTCCAGCGCCTTCCCGCCCTGAGGGTTCAGGATGCACCAGTTGACCATGTCGCGGTACGGCACGACGCGGTTGAACATCGGCATGAACTTCGGAAAGGTCTGCGGGTTGGTCGCCGCCGCGTCGGGGTGGCAGTTGGCGCAGGCCAACCCGTTGTTCGACATGTCGGCACGTGCCCCGTACCACATGTCGTAGCCGCGCTGGATCGACGCCGTCAGCTTGTCGTACATCATCTTCAGCTCGGCCTGCGTGAACGGCTCGCGCGCCTGGGCACCGCCGGCGGCCGCCAGCGCGACGACGCAGCCGAGCGCGAGAGCTGATCGCTTGAACAGCTTGTGTTGCGAATTCATCGTCGTGTCTCCTGTCAAGCCTTGAAGCCGTTCCTGATCGCCGCGGGAACCGAGTCCGCGAAACCCTGGTGCAGCACGAAGCCGCCACCCGCCGAGTCGATCGCGACCGTCGCGGTCCCCATGCCGTCGGACGTGTTGGACGGGTCGGCCCGGTACTGGCGGAATTCGGGGTAGGCCAGGTCGACCGGCGGGTACGGCCACGGCCACGAGGTGCTCATCGTGCCGATCGAGGCAAGGTTGCCGATCTTGTTGTAGACGGTGTGGTGGACGTGGCCGTGGAATGCCATCACGTTGACGAACTTGCCGAGGATGTCGCGGATCTGCTTGGAGTTCGAAACCTGGAAGTTCCAGCGCGGGTAGTAGTCCCACAGCGGCGAGTGGGTGAACACGACGACCGGCGTGTCGGCCGCGATGTTGGCCACGTCCTTCTTCAGCCAGTCAAGCGTCTTCTCCTCGACGCCCCACAAGCCGGGGACCGGACTGTTCAGCGGCATGAACCAGTCGCGACGCTGCGCCGGTGTCAGGCCGGCCTTGGTCCAGAAGTCGGGCGTGATGATCGAGTTCATCCCGATGAAGTGCACGCCCTTGTGGTCGAAAGACCAGTTGTCCGGACCAAACGCGGCCTTCCACCCGGCGCCCATGTCGAGGTACCAGTCGTGCTCGCCGGGGATCGAGCGGATCGGCGCCCTGAGCTTCGACAGGATGCGCTTGCCCTTGGCGATCTGGTCGAGCTCGCCGTGGTGGGACACGTCGCCGGTGATCAGCACGAAGTCGGGCTGCGTGGCCAGGGCATTGACCTGCGCCACGGCATCCTCGAGCTGGCGGTCGAAGACGTGGTCCTGCTGGCTGTACAGATGCGGGTCGCTGATGATCGCGAACCGGAACGGCGTCACGGCCCGGCGCCCGGACTGGGCGTGGACGACGTCGACCAAGCCCAGGTTGACGCCGATGGCCTGCGCCGCCAGCGTCGACAACCCGGCCTTGCCGGTCAACCCCAGGAACTGCCTTCTGCCTTTGTCGCTGATACCCGTCACGTGCGTCTCCTGTCGTTTTCGAGTGGTCACGGTAAGCACCCCAATGGTCGAGTCGTTCCAATCGGAGTGCCGCGGCGATGGAATGCCGGTTGGCGTGGAATCCCGGGAATCGTGAAAAGGGATTCCGATCAATAAACCCTACGTGGTACCCCAGAAGTACCTGGACCGACCGTGGCGTTCCGCACGAAGGGATGGGCGACCAGATCGCGTAGCGCCGGGGAAGGTGGCGGTCATCGGCATTTCGAAGCAGGCATCGACCATGGGCGGGGAATGTACGGACCGCACCCCCGAAACCGAAATTGATTGTTTTGACACCGCCTCGCCGTCTTTCTAATATCGCCGCGTGAGTCTTGCCCGGTCCGCGACGATCCGACAGTTGATGGCGTTCCAGACCGTCGCGCGTCTGCGCAACGTGTCGCTGGCCGCGGACGAGCTGCACCTGAGCCAGTCGGCGGTGTCGGTGCAGATCGCATCGCTCGAGGAGGCCGTCGGCGCCGCCCTGACCGTGCGCACCGGTCGCGGCGTGCGCCTGACCGAGGCCGGCGAACTGCTGCTCGGGCACGCCGAGCGTCTGCTGGCGCTGTGGCAGGAGGCGAGCGACGACATGGCCTCGTTCCTCGGCCCGTTTTCGGGCTCGCTGCGCGTGGGCGCGGTCTCGACGGCCGAGTACTTC
>JBBION010000121.1:0-8736 GCA_037443345.1 Rubrivivax sp.
AGTACACCAACGGCATCGAGCGCATCAACGTCGAGTTGAGCCTGCGCAACAAGCTGCAGCTCGCCGAGCGGCTCGAGGCGTTCTTCGCGCGCGGCAGCCTGCCGCTGGGCCGCGGCGACGACGCCGGCGAGATCCCCAGCGCCGAGCTGCTCGAGGACCGCGTGGCGCAGGCGCTGCAGCTGCTGCGCGACGTGCGCTCGCTGTGGCAGCGGTGGCTCGACGGCCTCGACGTGCCGCAGCCCGGCGCGCGCACCTTCTTCGAGGACCTGCAGGACGGCACGCTGCGCGCGTCGTGGAAGACGCAGATCCGCGGCCCGCTGCGCGAGATGTTCTCGGGCGCCGCGTTCAAGCCGGTGCTCGACGAGTGCGAGCGCATCCACGCCGAGCTGCTGCGCGGCCGCGTCTGGGTCGCGCTGCACATGCACGCCGGCGACGGCAACGTGCACACCAACATCCCGGTCAACAGCGACCACTACGAGATGCTGCAGACCGCGCACGAGGCGGTCGCGCGCATCATGAAGCTCGCGAAGAGCCTCGACGGCGTGATCAGCGGCGAGCACGGCATCGGCATCACGAAGCTCGAGTTCCTGTCCGACGACGAGATCGCGCCGTTCGCCGACTACAAGAAGCGCGTCGACCCGCAGGGCCGCTTCAACAAGGGCAAGCTGCTGCGCGACGTCTCGGGTCTCGGCGACGACGTGCGCGCCGCCGACCTGCGCCACGCCTACACGCCCAGCTTCGGGCTGATGGGCCACGAGTCGCTGATCATGCAGCAGAGCGACATCGGCGCGATCAGCGACAGCATCAAGGACTGCCTGCGCTGCGGCAAGTGCAAGCCGGTGTGCGCCACCCACGTGCCGCGCGCGAACCTGCTGTACAGCCCGCGCAACAAGATCCTCGCGACGTCGCTGCTGGTCGAGGCCTTCCTCTACGAGGAGCAGACGCGCCGCGGCATCAGCATCAAGCACTGGGAGGAGTTCGAGGACGTCGCCGACCACTGCACCGTGTGCCACAAGTGCGCCAGCCCGTGCCCGGTGGACATCGACTTCGGCGACGTGTCGATGAACATGCGCAACCTGCTGCGCAAGATGGGGCGCAAGAGCTTCCGCCCGGGCAACGCGGCGGCGATGCTGTTCCTCAACGCGACCAACCCGCAGACGATCAAGGTCATGCGCAGCGCGATGGTCGACGTCGGCTTCAAGGCGCAGCGCGTGGCCAACGACGTGCTCAAGGCCGTGGCGCGCGCGCAGACCAGCGCGCCGCCGGCCACGGTCGGCCGGGCGCCGGTCAAGGAGCAGGTGATCCACTTCATCAACAAGAAGATGCCCGGCGGCCTGCCGAAGAAGACGGCGCGCGCGCTGCTCGACATCGAGGACAAGCACTACGTGCCGATCATCCGCGACGCGGCGCGCACCAGCGTCGACACGGAGGCCGTCTTCTACTTTCCGGGCTGCGGCTCGGAGCGGCTTTTCAGCCAGGTGGGCCTGGCCACGCAGGCGATGCTGTGGCACGCCGGCGTGCAGACGGTGCTGCCGCCGGGGTACCTGTGCTGCGGCTACCCGCAGCGCGGCGGCGGCCAGTTCGACAAGGCCGACAAGATCATCACCGACAACCGCGTGCTGTTCCACCGCGTGGCCAACACGCTGAACTACCTCGACATCAAGACGGTCGTCGTCAGCTGCGGCACCTGCTACGACCAGCTGCAGGGCTACAAGTTCGAGGACATCTTCCCCGGCTGCCGCATCGTCGACATCCACGAGTACCTGCTCGAGAAGGGCATCGTGCTGCCGACGAAGGGCGCCTACCTGTACCACGACCCCTGCCACAGCCCGATGAAGCTGCAGGACCCGATGAAGACGGTCAAGGCGCTCGTCGGCGACCAGGTGACGAAGAGCGAGCGCTGCTGCGGCGAGAGCGGCACGCTCGGCGTGACGCGGCCCGACATCTCGACGCAGGTCCGCTTCCGCAAGGAAGAGGAGCTGCGCACGAACGAGGCCGCGCTGCGCGCGCAGGGCGTGCAGGGCAACGTGAAGATCCTCACGTCGTGCCCGAGCTGCCTGCAGGGCCTGACCCGGTACCAGGACGACATGGCCAACGGCCTGCTCGAGGCCGACTACATCGTCGTCGAGATGGCGCGCCAGATCCTCGGCGAGAACTGGCAGCCCGAGTACGTCGCGCGCGCCAACGCCGGCGGCATCGAGCGCGTGCTGGTGTGAGCACGAGCGCGAAGGTCGCCGGCTGCGAGCTGTGCGCGCACGACGGCGGGCGGCTCGTCCACCACGACGGCGACTGGCGCGTCGTCGGCGTCGACGACGCGTCGTTCCCGGCCTTCTACCGGGTGGTCTGCAACCGCCACGTCGCCGAGTTCAGCGACCTCGACCCGGCCGAGCGCGACCGCTGCATCGTGCTCGTCGACACCGTCGAGCGCGTGCTGCGCGAGCGGCTGCAGCCGACCAAGATCAACCTCGCGTCGCTGGGCAACGTGACGCCGCACCTGCACTGGCACGTGATCGCGCGCTTCGACTGGGACAGCCACTTCCCGCAGCCGGTCTGGGGCGCCCCGCAGCGCGCGGCCGCGGCCGACCGGCTGGCGGCGCTGCGCGCCGAGCTGCCCGAGCTCGACCGCCTGCTGGCTGAACGATTGCACTATGCTTGACGGGGCGGGCCGCCGGTCCGCGGCCCCATCACCTCCGGAGTCTTCCCGCATGGCCGGTCTCGACCGCAACACCCCGCAACCGACCGAGGTCACGGTGCATCAGCAGTCGCGCGTGCTCGAGATCGCGTTCGACGACGGCGCGCGCTACCGCCTGCCGTTCGAGCTGATGCGCGTCTACTCGCCGTCGGCCGAGGTCCAGGGCCACGGCCCGGGGCAGGAGGTGCTGCAGACCGGCAAGCGCCACGTCGAGATCGTCGGCCTCGAGCCGGTGGGCCATTACGCGATCCAGCCCACGTTCTCCGACGGCCACGACTCGGGCATCTTCTCGTGGGACTACCTGCACTTCCTCGGCTCGAAGCAGGACGAGCTGTGGGCCGAGTACGAGCGGCGTCTGGCGGCCGCCGGCATCGACCGCGACGCGCCGATGCCCGAGAAGGCCGGCGCCGGCTGCGGCCACCACTGAGCACGGCGATGACGCAGACCCACTTCGGCTTCGAGTCGGTCGACGAGGGCGAGAAGGCGCAGCGCGTGCGCGGCGTGTTCGACTCCGTCGCGCCGAAGTACGACCTGATGAACGACCTGATGTCGCTCGGGCTGCACCGCGCGTGGAAGGCGTACACGGTGGCGGTGGCCGACGTGCGCGAGGGTCACCAGGTGCTCGACATCGCCGGCGGCACCGGCGACCTTGCACGCGCCTTCGCGCGCAAGGCGGGGGCCAGCGGCTGCGTCGTGCACACCGACATCAACCTCGCGATGCTGACCACCGGGCGCGACCGCCTGCTCGACGAGGGGCTCGCGCTGCCCACCGTCGTCTGCGACGCGGAGCGGCTGCCGTTTCGCGGCGAGCGCTTCGACGTCGTCAGCGTCGCGTTCGGGCTGCGCAACATGACGCACAAGGAACTCGCGCTGGCCGAGATGGCGCGCGTGCTCAAGCCGGGCGGCCGTCTGCTGGTGCTCGAGTTCTCGAAGGTCGCCAGGCCGCTCGAGAAGGCCTACGACTGGTACTCGTTCAACGTGCTGCCGCGGCTGGGCCAGTGGGTCGCCGGCGACGCCGACAGCTACCGCTACCTCGCCGAGTCGATCCGCATGCACCCCGACCAGGCCACGCTGAAGGCGATGATGAAGGGCGCCGGCTTCGGCCACGTCGACGTGCACAACCTGACCGGCGGGGTCGTCGCGCTGCACGTCGGCATCAAGTGCTGACGATGCGCCGGCTCGCGGGTGCGATCGTGGCGGTGGCGGCGCTGGCCGCGCTCGCCGGCTGCGGTGACCCGACGAAGAAGGATCGCGCCGCACAGCCGGTGGCCGCCCGCGTCAACGGCGAGGCGATCACGGTGCCGCAGATCGACCTGCAGCTGCAGCAGCGGGGGCTGCGGCCGGACCAGGCCGACGCCGCGTCGCGCGTCGTGCTCGAGCGGCTGATCCACCAGGAACTCGCGGTGCAGCGCGCCGCCGAGCTCAAGCTCGAGCGCGAACCGCGCGTGCAGCTGCAGCTCGACGCGGCGAGGCGCGAGGTGCTCGCGCGTGCGTACGCCGAGCACGTCGGCGCCGCGGCGGTCGCGCCGGGGGCCGACGAGGTGCGCCGCTACTACGACGAGCACCCGTGGCTGTTCAAGGAACGGCGCCTGTATCAGCTGCAGGAGTTCGCGGTCGAGGCCAGGCCCGAGCAGTTCGACGCGCTGCGCGCGCAGCTCGAGGCGACGCGGCAGACGGGCGAGTTCGTCGAGTGGCTGCGCGCCAACGGCTACCGATTCGCCGCGAGCCAGGCGGTGCGCCCCGCCGAGCAGCTGCCGCCGGCGCTGGCGAAGTCGCTCGCCGCGCTGGGCGACGGCCAGGCGCTGTTCAACGCCGCAGCCAACGGCGTGCAGATCGTCGTGCGCGCCGGCTCGCGCGAGCAGCCCGTCGAGTTCGACGCGGCGCGGCCCGTGATCGAGCAGCTGATGCTCGCCGAGCGCCGGCGCGCGCTGGTGCGCGACGACCTGCTCGCGCAGCGGCGAAGCGCCAAGGTCGAGTACGCGGGCGCGTTCGCCGAATCCCCGCCGCCGGCGGTCGATCCGGCGGCCGGCGACGTGCTGCCCGAGGCGTCGGCGCCGGCGCGCTGACGCGACGCAGCGGCCTCAGCGCCGGCCGTAGGTGTCGTCGAAGCGCACGATGTCGTCTTCGCCGAGGTAGCTGCCCGACTGCACCTCGACGATCTCGAGCGGCACCTTGCCTGGATTCGCCAGGCGGTGCACCTCGCCGAGCGGGATGTAGGTGCTCTGGTTTTCGGTCAGCAGGATCTTGCGCTCGCCGACCGTGACCTCGGCGGTGCCCTTGACGACGATCCAGTGCTCGGCGCGGTGGTGGTGCATCTGCAGGCTCAGGCTCGCGCCGGGCTTGACCATGATGCGCTTGACCTGGAAGCGCGGTCCGTCGTCGATGCTGTCGTACCAGCCCCACGGCCGGTGCACCTTGCGGTGCAGCGCCTGCTCGCCTCGCTGCTCGGCGCCCAGCCGCTCGACGACCTTCTTGACGTCCTGGCTGCGCGCGCGGCTGGCCACGAGCACCGCGTCGGCGGTCTCGACGACGACGACGTCGTCCAGCCCGATCACGCTGACGAGCCGGCTGCTCGCGTGCACCAGCGTGTTGCAGCTGTCGGTGACGATCGCGTCGCCGATCGTCGCGTTGCCGGCCGCGTCCTTGGGCAGCACCTGCCACACGGCGTCCCACGCGCCGAGGTCGTTCCAGCCGGCGTCGAGCGCGACCATGCGGATGCCGAGCGTGCCCGGGCAGCGCTCCATCACGGCGTAGTCGGCCGACTCGGCCGGCACGGCACCGAACTCGGCGGTGCCCGGGCGCACGAAGCGGTCGTCGCGGCGGCGCGCGTCCCACGCGTGGCGCGTCGCGGCGGCGATGTCGGGGCGGAAGCGCTCGAGCGCGGCGAGCCACGTGCTGGCGCGCAGCACGAACATGCCGGCGTTCCAGTAGTAGCCGCCGTCGGCCAGGTAGCGGCGCGCGGTGTCGGCGTCGGGCTTCTCGACGAAGGCGGCGACGTCGAACACGTCGATGCTGCCGGCGCCGGCGCGGATGTAGCCGTAGCCGGTCTCGGGGCGCGTGGGCGCGACACCGAGGATCACGATGTCGCCGCCGGCGGCCTGCCGCACCGCGGTGCGCAGCGCGTGCGTAAACGCGGCGTCGTCGGTCACCGTCTGGTCGGCCGGCGTGACGACGAGCACCGGGTCGGTGCCGTCGTCGAGCGCCTGCAGCGCGGCCAGCGTCAGCGCCGGCGCCGTGTTGCGCCCGGCCGGCTCGAGCAGCACCGCGCCCGGGTCGAGCCGGCACTCGCGCAGCTGGTCGAGCACGAGAAAGCGGTGCTCCTCGTTGCCGACCACGAGCGGCGCGGCCACCGCGACACCGTCGCCGGCCAGCGCGGCCAGCCGCTTCGCGGCCTGCTGGAACAGGCTGTCGTTGCCGGCGAGCACGAGGAACTGCTTCGGGTAGCCGGCGCGCGACAGCGGCCACAGCCGCGTGCCGGAGCCGCCGGCCATCACGACCGGTTGCACGGGGATGGTATTCATGTCGTCGAGGCGTAGCCTTGCGGGTTGTGCTGCTGCCAGCGCCAGCTGTCGGCGCACATGCGCGCCAGGTCGTGCTTCGCGCGCCAGCCGAGCAGCTCGGCGGCAAGCGAGGCGTCGGCCCAGCACGCGGCGACGTCGCCGGGGCGGCGCGCGACGATCTCGTACGGGATCGCGCGGCCGCTGGCGCGCTCGTAGGCGTGCACGACTTCGAGCACGCTGTGGCCGCGCCCGGTGCCGAGGTTGACGGTGAACGAGCCCGGCGCGTCGAGCAGGCGCTGCAGCGCCGCGACGTGACCCTCGGCGAGGTCGACGACGTGGATGTAGTCGCGCACGCCGGTGCCGTCGGGCGTCGGGTAGTCGCCGCCGAAGACCTGCAGCTTCGCGCGCCGTCCGACCGCGACCTGCGCGACGTAGGGCATCAGGTTGTTCGGCGTGTCGCGCGGATCCTCGCCGATCAGCCCCGACCCGTGCGCGCCGACCGGGTTGAAGTAGCGCAGGCACGCGGTCTGCCACGCCGGCTCGGCGCGGCCGAGGTCGCGCAGCACCTGCTCGCCGATCAGCTTGGTCTGGCCGTAGGGGTTGGTCGCGGCGAGCGGGAAGTCCTCGCGGATCGGCAGCGTCGCCGGATCGCCGTAGACGGTCGCGCTGGAGCTGAACACGAAGCGGCGCACGCCGTGGCGCAGCATCGTCTGGCACACCGTGACCAGCCCGCCGACGTTGTTCGCGTAGTACTCGAGCGGCCTGGCCGCCGACTCGCCGACCGCCTTGTGCGCGGCGAAGTGCACGACGGCGTCGATGCGGTGGCGCGCGAACAGGCCGTCCATCGCCGCGGCGTCGCAGACGCTGGCCTGCTCGAACACGCAGCGATCGCCGCTCAGGCGCTGCAGCCGCGCCAGCACCTCGGGCGAGCTGTTGGCGAAGTTGTCGACGCCGACGACGCGCAGGCCCGCCGCGTGCAGCGCCAGCCAGGTGTGCGAGGCGATGTAGCCGGTGGCGCCCGTCAGCAGGATCGTCGTCATGGAGCTCGGTGGCCCGCACGCCGGGCGCCGGCGCATTGTCCACAATGGGCGTCACGGGCGGTACGACCGGATGCGGGGTGGGCGCTGCCTACAATCCGTGCATGCTTCACGCGCTCGCCTCGCTCGTCGCCCCGGCCATGATGGAGCGGCTGACGCTGGTCATCAACCACGTGCTGGCGGCCGAGCCGGCGGCCACGCAGCGACTGGCGGTGCACCGCGGGCGCAGGGTGATGGTCGACCTCGAAGGCTGGCCGTCGCTGCTGCCCCCGCCGCCGCGGCTGGCGTTCCTCGTCACGCCGGCGGGCCTGGTGGAGTGGCGCGCCGACGACGCGGCCGAGCCGGACCTGCACGTGCGCGTCGACGGCTCGAACCCCGCGATGCTGGGTGCACGCGTGCTGGTCGGCGACACCCCTGCCGTCGAGATCGCCGGCGACGCCACGCTGGCCGCCGACGTGCACTGGGTTATCGACAACGTGCGCTGGGACGCCGAGGCCGACCTCGAGCGCCTGTTCGGCGCACGCGTCGCGCACGAGCTCGCGCGTGCCGGCTCGGCGCTGGCGCGCGCGCTGCGCTCGGCGCTGCGCACCGGTGCCGACCTGGCCTCGCGGCTGAAGCCCGGCGGCGCCGAGCGCGGCGGGCCATGAGGCAGTTCGCGCGCCTGATCGTCATCGCCTTCACCGTCCTGCGCTTCGGCCTGGACGACATCGCGCTGTCGGGTTTCCGCCAGCGCTGGATCCGGCTGCTGGCGCGCGTCATCACGGTCGGCCGGCGCCTGGACGAGCCGCGCGGCGTGCGGCTGCGCCGCGCGCTCGAGCGGCTCGGGCCGATCTTCGTCAAGTTCGGCCAGGTGCTGAGCACGCGGCGCGATCTGCTGCCGGTCGACGTCGCCGACGAGCTCGCCCGGCTGCAGGACCGCGTGCCGCCGTTCCCGAGCGCGCAGTCGCGCGCGCTCGTCGAGCGCGCGTTCGGACGCCGCATCGAGGACGTGTTCACGCGTTTCGACGCCGAGCCGGTGGCCAGCGCGTCGATCGCGCAGGTGCACTTCGCGCAGCTGATCGACGGGCGCGAGGTCGCCGTCAAGGTGCTGCGCCCGGGCATGCTCGGCGTCATCGACGACGACCTCGCGCTGCTGCACCGGCTGGCGCGCTGGGTCGAGCGCGTGTCGGTCGACGGGCGGCGGCTGAAGCCGCGCGAAGTGGTGGCCGAGTTCGACGGCTACCTGCACGACGAGCTCGACCTCGTGCGAGAGGCGGCCAACGCCGCGCAGCTGCGGCGCAACATGCAGGGCCTGAACCTGGTGCTGATCCCCGAGATGATCTGGGAGTTGTGCACCCCCGGCGTGATCGTGATGGAGCGCATGAACGGCATCCCGATCAACCAGGTGCAGCGGCTGCGCGAGGCGGGCGTCGACTTCAAGAAGCTTGCGCGCGACGGCGTCACGATCTTCTTCACCCAGGTGTTCCGCGACGGCTTCTTCCACGCCGACATGCACCCGGGCAACATC
>JBBION010000122.1:0-8733 GCA_037443345.1 Rubrivivax sp.
CCAGGTCGGCGCCGACGTCGGCGCCCTTCGTGAAGATGCCGCCACCCAGGCGCGCGAAGATCGAGATCAGCGACGACCCGAAGGCCAGGCCGAGCAGCGGCTTGAGCAGGTCGCTCAGCTTGGTCGTCGGGTTCATCGCGCCGTTGCCGACGAGGAACCAGTAGAAGACGCCGACGCCGAGGAGGCCCAGCCCGACGACGAGCATACCGGTGATCGCGCCGCCCTTGAACGCGACGTCGAGCGCCGGGCCGATGCCGCGGGTGGCCGCCTGCGCGGTGCGCACGTTGGCGCGCACCGAGATGTTCATGCCGATGAAGCCGCACGCGCCCGACAGCACGGCACCGAGCACGAAGCCCACCGCGGTCGTCACGTCGAGGAAGGCGCCGATCAGGATCGCGAGCACGACGCCGACGATGCCGATCGTCTTGTACTGCCGCGCGAGGTACGCGGCCGCGCCCTGCTGCACGGCGCCGGCGATCTCCTGCATGCGTGCGTTGCCGGGGTCCTGGCGCAGGATCCAGCTGCGCTGGACGAATCCGTAGATCACGGCCGCGAGGCCGCACGCCAGCGCCAGGTACAGCGCCATTGCGGTAGACATGAACGTCTCTCCTTCCTCTCTCTGACTCGTTGTGGTGGTGGCCCCGCCGACGGGGCGGCCTGTCGAGCTCGACCGGCGCGCCGGCATGCTACGGGAACGTCCGCAGCCGCCGGCATGGTGTTTTCCTGCGGTGCACCATGCCGTCAGGGCGGGGCAAGACGGACTCTTACAATTCGGGTTTCCACCCCTGTCGAGGCCGTGCGATGAGTCTGCACAACGTCACCCCCGGCGCCAAGGCGCCCGACGAGTTCAACGTGATCATCGAGATCCCGATGATGGGCGACCCGATCAAGTACGAGGTCGACGAGGAGACCGGCGCGCTGTTCGTCGACCGCTTCATGGGCACGTCGATGCACTACCCGTGCAACTACGGCTACATCCCGCAGACGCTGGCCGCCGACGGCGACCCGGTCGACGTTCTCGTCGTCACGCCGGTGCCGCTGATCCCGGGCGTCGTCGTGACCTGCCGGCCGCTGGGGCTGCTGCGCATGGACGACGAGGCCGGCGGCGACAACAAGCTGCTGGCGGTGCCGATCGACAAGATCCTGTCGATCTACTCGCAGTGGAAGAAGCCCGAGGACCTCAACCCGATGCGGTTGAAGACGATCCAGCACTTCTTCGAGCACTACAAGGATCTCGAGGAAGGCAAGTGGGTCAAGGTCACCGGCTGGGAAGGCCCCGAGGCCGCGCGCGCCGAGGTGACCGAAGGCATCGCGAACTACCGCAGGGTCAAGCGCGGCTGACGCCCCGCGCGTCAGCAACGATCGACGGGGCCGCGGGCCCCGTCGTCGCTTGCGGCGCCGTGCATGACCCCGGCGCGGCGCGAGCGCCGCGCGCTGCCTACACTGCGCCGCCATGATGCAGATGGCCATGGGCACGCGGGTGCGATCGTCGATGTCGAACATGCGGCGCGCGCTGCGAACGCTGCTGCTGGTCGGGCTGGTCTCGATCGCGCTGGCGGCCGCGGCGCGCACGCTGCCGCCGGGCGTCGCGGCGGGCATGACGGTCGAAGGCATTGCCGAGTACCGGCTCGCCAACGGCCTGCAAGTGCTGCTGGTGGCCGACGACTCGAAGCCCGCGACGACGGTCAACCTGACGGTGCGCGTGGGCTCGCGCCACGAGGGCTACGGCGAGACGGGCATGGCGCACCTGCTCGAGCACATGCTGTTCAAGGGCACGCCGACGACGCCCAACCCGTGGGCCGAGTTCATGCGCCGCGGGCTGCGCGCCAACGGCACGACCTGGGTCGACCGCACGAACTACTTCGCCAGCTTCGCCGACAACGACGAGCATCTGCGCTGGTACCTGGCGTGGCTGGCCGACGCGATGGTCCACAGCACGATCGCCCGGCGCGACCTCGACACCGAGATGACGGTGGTTCGCAACGAGATGGAGATGGGCGAGAACAGCCCGTTTCGCATCCTGCTGCAGCGCTCGCTGGGCGCGGCGTACCAGTGGCACAACTACGGCAACGCGACGATCGGCGCGCGCGCCGACGTCGAGAACGTCGACATCGAGCGGCTGCGCGCGTTCTACCGCAAGCACTACCGCCCCGACAACGCGACGCTGATCGTCTCGGGCCGCTTCGACCCTGCATCGACGCTGGCGTGGATCGCCGAGCGCTTCGGCGCCATCGTGCGGTCGGGCGAACCCCGCTGGCTCGCGCCGACGCTGGACCCAGCGCAGGACGGCGAGCGCAGCGTCACGCTGCGGCGCGCCGGCGGCACGCCGGCGCTGCTGGCCCTCTACCACCTGCCGCCGGCGGCGGCGCCCGACTTCGCCGCCGCCGAGGTGCTGGCCCTCGTGCTCGGCGACACGCCGTCGGGGCGTCTGCACCGACGGCTCGTCGAGGGGCGGCTCGCGGCCAGCGTGTTCGGGGGCACGCTGCCCACCGAAGAGCCGGGGGTCGCGTATTTCGGCGCGCAGCTCGAGCCACAGCAGGACGTCGAGGCCGCGCGCAAGGCGCTGCTCGACACGCTCGAGGCCTTGGAACGCACGCCGGTGACGGCCGAGGAACTCGAGCGCGCGCGCAACAAGTGGCTCAAGGCGTGGGAGCTGCGCTTCAGCGACCCGCAGCAGGTCGGGATCGCGCTGTCGGAGGCGATCGCGGCCGGCGACTGGCGGCTGTTCTTCCTGCAGCGCGACCGCGTGCGCGCGCTGACGCTGGCCGACGTGCAGCGCGTCGCGCGCGAGCGGCTGATCGTCGCCAACCGCACGCTGGGCACCTACCTGCCGACTGCGCAGCCGCAGCGCGCGCCGGCGCCGCAGCGCGTCGACGTGGCCGGGCAGCTGAAGGACTTCCGCCCTCAGCCGGCCGCGGCCGCGGTCGCGCCGTTCGACCCCTCGCCGGCGAACATCGACGCGCGCACCGAGCGCGTCACGCTGGGCAACGGGATGCAGCTGGCGCTGCTGCCCAAGCCCACGCGCGGCGAGGCCGTCAACGCCGTGCTGACGCTGCGCTACGGCACCGAGCGCTCGCTCTTCGGCCAGGCCGACGTCGAGGCGATGCTGGCGGCGATGCTCGACAAGGGCGGCGGCGGGCTGACACGCCAGCAGATCGAGGACCGGCTCGACGCGCTGCGCGCCGAGCTCGATATCGCCGCCCGCGGCGGGGTGCTGACGGTGTCGCTGCGCACGCGGCGCGAGCACGCGGCCGACGCCGTCGCGCTGGTCGCGTCGCTGCTGCGCGAGCCGGCCCTGCCGGCCGACGCGCTCGAGGAGGTGCGCCGCCAGGCGCTGGCGGGCATCGCGTCGCAGCGCGACGACCCGCAGGCGCTTGCCGACGACGCGCTCGCGCGCCACGGCAACCCGTACCCGCGTGGCGACGTGCGCCACGCGCGCACCTTCGACGAACGCGCCGACGACGTGCGTGTGGTGACGCTGGCGCAGCTGCGCGAGTTCCACCGCCGCTTCTACGGCAGTGCGCACGCGCAGTTCGCCGCCGTCGGCGACTTCGACGCCGTCGCGCTGCGCGCGGCGGTCGAGCGTGCCTTCGGCGGCTGGACGGCGCCCGAGCCGTACGCGCGCGTGCCGCGGCCCTGGCGCGCACCGGCGCCGTTGCGGCTGCAGCTGCTCACCCCCGACAAGCAGAACGCCGTGCTGGCCGTGCAGCAGCGAGTCGCGCTGAACGACACCGACGCCGACTACGCCGCGTTCACGCTCGCCAACTTCATGCTCGGCAGCGGTGGCGACTCACGGCTGTGGCGGCGCATCCGTGAGAAGGACGGGCTGTCGTACGGCACCTGGAGCTACGTCGACTGGAGCAGCCACGAGCCGCACTCGGTGTGGGGCGCCGGCGCCATCTTCGCGCCGTCCAATCGCGACGCCGTCGAGCGCGCCTTCGCCGAGGAGGTGCAGCGTGCCCTCGACGCCGGCTTCGGCGACGACGAGGTGCGCGCGGCGCGCGAGTCGCTGCTGGCGTTCCGTCGCCTGTCGCGCGCGCAGGACGAGCGGCTGGCCGGCGCGCTGGCGGCCAACCTGTATCTGGGCCGCACCATGGCGGTGTCGCAGCAAGTCGACGAGGCGATCGCCACGCTGACCCCGGCGCAGGTCAACGCCGCGCTGCGCCGCCACCTCGACCCGGCGAAGTTCGTGCGCGCGCTGGCCGGCGACTTCAAGCAGCCGTAGCGCCGCCGTCGCCGTCGCCGGCGGCCTTGAACGGGTTGCGCTCGTTCAGCTCGTCGACGTACAGCGCGATGTGCTCGCCTTCGCGCGCGAGAAAGTCGGCCACTGCGCTCGCGAAACGCGCGTCGCGCAGCCAGTGCGCCGACGTCGTGCGCACCGGCAGCAGCCCGCGCGCCATCTTGTGCTCGCCCTGCGCGCCGCCCTCGAAGCGCTGGTAGCCGTGCGCGAGGCACCACGCGAGCGGGCGGTAGTAGCAGGCCTCGAAGTGCAGGCAGGGCACGTACTCGGTGGCACCCCAGTAGCGGCCCCAGGCGCAGCGGCGCGCATCGTCGACGGCGATCAGCGACGCCGCGATGCGCTCGCCGCCGCGCCACGCGACGAACAGCAGCCAGTGACCAGGCATCGAGCGCGCCATCGCGCGGAAGAACTCGCGCGTCAGGTACGGCGTCGAGTGGTGCGCGCGGTAGGTCAGCGTGTAGCAGTGGTGGAAGAAGTCCCACAGGCCGTCGTCGATCTCGGTGCCGCGGTGCACCGTGAACGTGACGCCGGCGTCGGCGACGCGGCGGCGCTCCTGCGCGATCTTCTTGCGCTTGTCGCGCTGCAGGCGCGCCAGCAGCTCGTCGAAGCTCGCGAGCGGGGCGTCGGTGCGCTGCGTCCAGTGGAACTGCACGCCCTCGCGCAGCAGCCAGCCGGCGCGCTCGAACGCGGCGCGGTCGGTCTCGTCGACGAACAGCGCGTGCGCCGACGACAGCTTCAGCGACGTGGCCAGCGCCGACATCGTGTGCACGAGCACGTCGCGCACGGCGTCGTCGGCGGCCAGCAGCCGCGTGCCCGGCACCGGCGTGAACGGCACCGCGGCGAGCAGCTTCGGGTAGTAGGCGAGGCCGGCGCGGCGGTAGGCGTCGGCCCAGGCCCAGTCGAACACGTACTCGCCGTAGGAATGGCCCTTCAGGTACAGCGCGCAGGCGCCGACGAGGTCGCCGCCGCGCCCGACGGTGACGAACTGCGGCGCCCAGCCGGTGGCGGGCACCGCGCTGCCCGAGGCGTGCAGCGCCGCGAGGTACTCGCGGCGCAGGAACGGCGTCGGCGAAGGCTGCGCGGCGAGCAGCGTGTTCCACGCCGCAGCGTCGATCGCCGCCGGGTCGTCGTGGACCCGGATGACATAATCGTCTGCAGTGGAGCTGCCGCCCGCCATGCAAGGCTACCGATGCTGAACGTCGCGCTGGCGCAGATCAACGCCACCGTCGGCGACCTCGACGGCAATGCGCGCAGGATCGCGCAGGCGGCGCGCGACGCGCACGCGGCCGGCGCCCGGCTCGTCGTGGCACCCGAACTCGCGCTCAGCGGCTACCCGCCCGAGGACCTGCTGCTGCGCCCTACGTTCATGCAGGCCTGCGCGCGCACGCTCGAGCGGCTGGCGGCGGAACTGGCGGACTGCGATGGACTGCATCTGGTGGTCGGTCACCCGCACCAGTTCGGCGCGCGCGGCGATGTTAGGACCAAGTCGCTCGCGGTGCAGCAGCGCTTCAACGCGGCCTCGGTGCTCGCCGGGGGCAGGGTGCGCGCGACCTACTGCAAGCGGGAACTGCCGAACTACCAGGTGTTCGACGAACGGCGCTACTTCGCGTCGGGCCGCGACGCGGGCCACGGGCCGGTGGTGTTCGAGGTGCAGGGCGTGCGCGTGGGCCTGCTGATCTGCGAGGACGCGTGGTTCGACGAGCCGGCGAGAGCGGCCAAGGCCGCCGGCGCGCAGGTGCTGGCGGTGCTCAACGCGTCGCCGTTCCACCTCGACAAGGCGCAGGAGCGCGAGGCGCGCATGGCCGAGCGCGCGCGCGACGTCGCGCTGCCGCTCGTCTACGCGCACCTGGTCGGCGGGCAGGACGAGGTCGTGTTCGACGGCGCGTCGTTCGCCGTCGACGCGCGCGGTCGGCTCGCGGCGCGAGCACCGAGCTTCGAGCCCGCGCTGCTCGCGGGCACGGTCGACGGCGCCGAGGTGCACGGTGCCATCGCGCCGATGCCCGACCCGCTCGCGCAGGCCTGGGGCGCGCTCGTGCTCGGGGTGCGCGACTACGTCGGCAAGAACGGCTTTCCCGGCGCGATCATCGGGCTGTCGGGCGGCATCGACTCGGCGCTGGTGCTCGCGATCGCGGTCGATGCGCTGGGCGCCGAGCGCGTGCGCACCGTGATGATGCCGTCTCCGTACACGGCCGAGATGTCCTGGCTCGACGCGCGCGAGATGGCGCAGCGCCTCGGTGTGCACCACGACGAGATCTCGATCGCACCGATGTTCGACGCGTTCCGCACCAGCCTGGCGCCGCTGTTCGCCGGCCGTGCCGAGGACACGACGGAAGAGAACATCCAGGCCCGCATCCGGGGCACGTTGCTGATGGCGCTGTCGAACAAGACGGGCGCCATCGTGCTGACGACGGGCAACAAGAGCGAGATGGCCACCGGCTACTGCACGCTGTACGGCGATATGGCCGGCGGCTTCGCGGTGATCAAGGACGTGGCGAAGACGCTCGTCTACCGCCTCGCCGAGTGGAAGAACCGGCAGCCGCACGTGCGCGCCGACGGCAGCGTCGGGCCGGTGATCCCCGAGCGCATCATCACGCGCCCGCCGTCGGCCGAACTGAAGCCGGACCAGACCGATCAGGACAGCCTGCCGCCGTACGACGTGCTCGACGCGATCCTCGCGCGCTACATGGAAGACGACCAGGGCGTCGACGAGATCGTCGCGGCCGGCTTCGAGCGCACCACGGTGGAGCGTGTCGCGCACCTCATCAAGGTCAACGAGTACAAGCGCCGGCAGGCGCCGGTGGGCATCCGCATCACGCACAGAGCCTTCGGTCGCGACTGGAGATACCCCATCACGTCGAAGTTCCGTGCTTAAATCGCTTGCAGTGTCCAGCCTTCGGAGTGCGAGATGAAGCAGATCACCGCCGTCATCAAGCCGTTCAAGCTCGAGGAAGTGCGCGAGGCGCTCGGGCAGGTCGGCGTGTCGGGCCTGACCGTCACCGAGGTCAAGGGCTTCGGCCGCCAGAAGGGCCACACCGAGCTGTACCGCGGCGCGGAGTACGTCGTCGACTTCCTGCCGAAGGTGAAGGTCGAGGTCGTCGTCAAGGACGGCGACGTCGACCGTGCGATCGAGGCCATCGTCGCGAGCGCGAAGACGGGCAAGATCGGCGACGGCAAGATCTTCGTCACGCCGGTCGAGCAGGTCGTGCGCATCCGCACCGGCGAGACCGACGAAGCGGCGATCTGACGCCGCTCTCCTGATGCAGCCGCGTCAGATGCGGCTGTAGTCGTCGGGCGCCGTGGCCTTCGCGGCGGCGGTGCTCACGCGGTCGAGCAGGCGCTCGACGTCGTCGTCGACGATCAGCGCGGCGTGCTGCGCGTCCGAGATGAAGCCGCGGCGGTGCCCGTCGCGCATGAACTGCAGCAGCGCGTCGTAGTAGCCGTCGACGTTGAGCAGGGCGACCGGCTTGTCGTGGTAGCCCAGCTGTTGCCACGACCACACCTCGTACAGCTCCTCGAGCGTGCCGATGCCGCCGGGCAGCGCGACGAAGGCGTCGGCGCGCTCGGCCATCAGCTGCTTGCGCTCGTGCATCGTCTGCACGACGTGCAGTTCGGTGAGGCCGACGTGCCCCACCTCGCGCCGCATCAGCGCCTGCGGAATGACGCCGACCACGTCGCCGCCGCCTCGCAGCACCGCGTCGGCGACCGTGCCCATCAGCCCGACGCGACCGCCGCCGTAGACGAGGCGCCCGCCGCGCGCCGCCAGGCGTTCGCCCAGCACGCGTGCCGCGCGTTCGAAGACGGGCGAGTCACCCAGGCGCGACCCGCAGTACACGCACAGCGACAAGGACATGGCTTCGGAGACCGTTCGGTGAGGGGCAGACGATGACCGGTGCGGCCGTCAGCGCCGCGGCGGACGCGGCGGGTACCAGTGCACGAGCCGCGTGCCGCACACCGCATCGTGCCAGAACTGCCGCTGCGGGTGCAGCCACGCGAGCGCCGCGTAGGCGAGCACGCCGACCGTCATCAGCCCGAACACGGCCAGCGACGACTTCAATCCGGCGAAATGCGCCGTCGCGAGCGCAGGCAGGAACCAGACCCAGCTCAGCACGTAGCGCGCGAGCGCGCGCGGTTGCGACACCGGACTCCCGGCGGCAGTCACCAGGCGCACGTGCCAGGCCTTCATCGCCACCGTCTGGCCGCCGTGCGACCAGAACCAGACGAAGTAGATCGCCAGCACGACGAACAGGAACGCCATCAGGCCGGTGCGGCCCTCGAGGGCGTGGCGCTGCTGCGTGAGCGACGAGTACAGGTAGCCGGCGATCATCACGACGCCGAACAGCAGCACGCCCTCGTAGACGAAGCAGGCGAGGCGGCGCGCGATGCCGGGCGTCGCGGCCGCCGCCGCGGCGGGGAGGGCGGCGCTCATTGCACGCGGTCGGGATCGACCTGCGTCGGGCCCCCCGGTTCGCGCACCGCGGCGGCCTGCGCGCCGC
>JBBION010000123.1:0-8659 GCA_037443345.1 Rubrivivax sp.
ACGCGCTGGCCGATGCGGCCGCTGAACGCGCTCGAGCCCTTGCGGTTGAAGTCGCCCTCCAGCCCGTGGCCCACCGCCTCGTGCAGCAGCACGCCGGGCCAGCCGGGGCCGAGCACGACCGTCATCTCGCCGGCTGGCGCCGGGCGGCTCTCGAGGTTGGTCAGCGCCGCGTTGACGGCCTGGTCGACGTAGGCCTCGATCTGCGCGTCCTGGAAGTAGCCCAGCCCGAAGCGCCCGCCGCCGCCGCCGGTGCCGACCTCGCGCCGGCCGTTCTGTTCGGCGATCACGGTGACCGACAGCCGCACGAGCGGGCGCACGTCGGCCGCGCGCGTGCCGTCGGCGCGCGCGACGAGCACGACGTCGTGCTCGGCCGCCACGCCGGCCATCACCTGCACGACGCGCGGGTCCTTCGCGCGCGCGAGCTTCTCAACCTTCTCGAGCAGCGCGACCTTGCTCGCGCTGTCGAGCGTCGCGATCGGGTCGGTCGGCGCGTAGAGCTTGCGGCTGGCGGCGACCTTGGCCACGCCGACCTTCACGCGCCGGCCCTGGCCGGCCGCGGCGATCGTGCGCACGGTGCGAGCCGCGTCGAGCAGCGCCGCCTCCGACAGGTCGTCGGAGTAGGCGAACGCCGTCTTCTCGCCGGCCACGGCGCGCACGCCCACGCCCTGCTCGATACTGAAGCTGCCGCTCTTGACGATGCCTTCTTCCAGGCTCCAGCCCTCGTGGCGCGTGAGCTGGAAGTACAGGTCGGCGTCGTCGACGCGGTGCTCGCCGATCAGCGCCAGCGCCTTCGCCAGCGTGGCGTCGCTCAGGCCGTACGGTTCGAGCAGCACCGCCTGCGCGTGCGCGAGGCGTTCGAGGGTTGGTTCGCGCGAGATCATGCGCCGATTCTAGGCAGCGTGCAGCACCCCGCCGGCCGGGTGGGCATGCGCGCGGCGCCTCAGTCGCTGGCCGGGCGCGACGAGCGCGCGAAGCTCCACGCCAAGCCCACGCCGCCGGCCACGCCGGTGTCGCGCTGCACCAGCGGGCTGTCGTGGTTCGTCGCGCCGGCCACCGACTCGAGGCGCGCGAACAGGAACAGGCTCAGGTCGGGACCGAACGAGCGCGACAGCGACCCGCCCAGCCGCCACGCGATCAGCCCGCCGCGCGCGTCATAGGCGGGGCGCGTCGGGGTCGCATGGATCGGGTCGACCGTGTAGAACAGGTCGGCCAGCTGCCCGTCGCCGAACACCGGGCCGAAGCGCAGGCCGGCGCGCCAGGCACCGGGCAGCGGACGATCGTGCACGAGCTCGGGCGCGAACACGAGGCCGCGGTAGCGCAGGCCGTCGTTGACGTCGAGCACGGCGCGCAGCGGCACCTCGAGGCGCCACGGCGCGCGCCCGCGCGGGCCCGGGTCGGCGAGGTTCCACACCAGCCGCGGCCCGGCTTCGACGAGGGTGCCCAGGTCGGGCATGCCCTCGCGCGCCTCGATGTCCTTCGACGACGAGCCGAGCGAGCCGCCGACGCCGACGTTGAGCTCGAAGCTCGGCGTGCGCAGCGCGCGCAGCGCCGCGCTGCCCTCGTCGATGCGCAGCAGCGGGCCGCGGTAGATCAGGTACGGCAGCGGCAGCGCGCGGCTCGTGCGGTCGACCGCGCCGGGGTACGCAGGCTGCGTCGCGGCGCCGAAGAAGATGCCTGCCTCCCACAGCGGCGGGGCTGCGCGCGGCGCGGCGGCGTCCTGGGCGATGGCGGGCATCGAGAGCGCCGCCATCGCGACAGCGACAACGGCGAAGAGGCGGGCGCGCGGGCGCGAAGGCGGTGTCGTCATCGGCGCGCAGCGTAGCGCGTCTTCGGCGGCGCCGGCGCCGCGCTGGCTATACTCGCCCCACACAGCGCCGATTTGTCCCGGCTTGCGGGCGCTCTACAAATGCCGCTAAAACACATGGTGTTTCGGTGAAGGCCCATGTCGCGAAGCGACGTGATGCCGAAGCCAAACAGGCGCCACCGGCCCGGTGACCGCATGTGCAGCGGCACCGGGTTTCGTCTTTGGGTCGTTCGCGCATGGGGTCGGTCGGTCACGTCACGCCGCAGCAGATGCACTTCGCCGAGCCGCTGCCGCTTCGCAGCGGCGCGCAGCTCGCCGACTACACGCTGGTCTACGAGACCTACGGCACGCTGAATGCCGACAAGTCCAACGCCGTGCTCGTGTGCCACGCGCTCAACGCGTCGCACCACGTCGCCGGCACCTACGAGGGCCAGGTCCGCAGCGAGGGCTGGTGGGACAACCTCGTCGGCCCGGGCAAGCCGCTGGACACCGACCGCTTCTTCGTCATCGGCGTCAACAACCCCGGCTCGTGCTTCGGTTCGACCGGGCCGATGAGCACCAACCCTGCCACGGGCCGGCCGTACGGCGCCGACTTCCCTGTCGTGACGGTCGAAGACTGGGTCGACGCGCAGGCGCGCCTGCTCGACCGGCTCGGCATCGCGCAGCTGGCGGCGGTGATCGGCGGCAGCCTGGGCGGCATGCAGGCGCTGTCGTGGACGCTGCAGTACCCGCAGCGCGTGCGCCACTGCGTCGCGGTGGCCACCGCGCCGAACCTGTCGGCGCAGAACATCGCGTTCAACGAGGTCGCGCGCCGCGCGATCGTGACCGACCCGGAGTTCCACGGCGGCCACTTCTACGCGCACGGCGTGGTGCCCAAGCGCGGCCTGCGCGTGGCGCGCATGATCGGCCACATCACGTACCTGTCGGACGACTCGATGGAGCAGAAGTTCGGCCGCGAGCTGCGCGCCGCCGAACTCGGCTACACGACGCAGGACATCGAGTTCCAGATCGAGAGCTACCTGCGCTACCAGGGCGAGAAGTTCAGCGAGTACTTCGACGCCAACACCTACCTGCTGATCACGCGCGCGCTCGACTACTTCGACCCGGCGCGCGCGCACGGCGGCGACCTGGCGCGCGCGTTTGCGCCGGCACTGGCGAAGTTCCTCGTCGTCAGCTTCACCACCGACTGGCGCTTCTCGCCGGCACGCTCGCGCGAGATCGTCAAGGCGCTGGTCGACAACCGCCACGACGTGACCTACGCCGAGATCGCCGCGCCGCACGGCCACGACGCGTTCCTGCTCGAGGACCCGCGATACCACGCCGCGCTGCGCGCCTACTTCGACAACGTCGCCGCCGAGCTCGGCGCTGCGGGCGCCTGGGGGCACGCATGACGTCGCGCGCCGACCTCGACGTGATCGCGCAGCTCGTGCCGCGCGGCGCGCGCGTGCTCGACCTCGGCTGCGGCGACGGCGCCCTGCTCGCGTACCTGCGCGAGACACGCGACTGCCGCGGCTTCGGCATCGAGATCGACGACGCCAAGCTCGTGGCGTGCATCCGGCGCGACGTCAAGGTGCTGCAGCTCAACCTCGAGGAGGGGCTGGCGCTGTTCGAGGACGACAGCTTCGACGTCGTGCTGCAGCTCGACACGCTGCAGCACCTGCGCAACACCGAGCGGCTGCTGCGCGAGACGGCGCGCGTGGGCCGCGTGTCGATCGCGACGTTCCCGAACTTCGCGCACTGGCCCAACCGCCTGAGCGTGCTGCGCGGGCGCATGCCGGTGACCAAGGTGCTGCCGTACCAGTGGTACGACACGCCGAACATCCGCGTCGGCACCTTTGCCGACTTCGAGCTGCTCGCCGGCCAGTGCGGGCTGCGCGTGCTCGAGGCCTTCGGCCTGCACGAGGGCCGGCGCGTCGACCGCTGGCCGAACCTGCTCGCCAGCACCGCCGTGTTCAAGTTCGAGAGGGCATGACAGGTCGTCCCCGAAGCGCCTTCGGCGCCTCCCCCAGAGGGGGCGCCGAGGGCGGACCGGCCGAGCCGGATCCGCGGCGGCCGCCTGATCGCGCGCGGCCGGTCGCGCCCGCTGCCATCCCAAGGAGTCTGAGATGACTGCAACCCCCAGCCCACCGGGCATTGCCCTCGTGACCGGCGCCAGCGCCGGCTTCGGCACCGCGATCGTGCGCCGGCTGCACGCCGACGGCTGGCGCGTCGTCGCCACGGCGCGGCGCGCCGACCGGCTCGACGCGCTCGCGGCCGAACTCGGCCCGCGCGTGCTCGCGTTCCCGCTCGACGTGACCGACCGCGCCGCGGTCGAGGCGTTGCCGGCGGCGCTGCCGGCCGACTTCGCCGCCGTCGACCTGCTCGTCAACAACGCCGGCCTCGCGCTCGGCCTCGAGCCGGCCCAGCGCGCGAGCCTCGACGACTGGGAGACCATGGTCGCGACCAACGTCGCCGGGCTGATGCGCTGCACGCGCGCGCTGCTGCCGGGCATGGTCGAGCGCGGGCGCGGCCACGTCGTCAACATCGGCTCGGTGGCCGGCGGCACGCCGTACCCGGGCGGCAACGTCTACGGCGCGACGAAGGCGTTCGTCCACCAGTTCACGCTGAACCTGAAGGCCGACCTGCTCGGCACGCCGGTGCGCGCCACCGCGATCGAGCCGGGGCTGGTCGGCGGCAGCGAGTTCTCGAACGTGCGCTTCAAGGGCGACGACGCGCGCGCCGCGTCGGTCTACGCCGGCACCGAGCCGCTGACGCCCGGCGACATCGCCGAGGCGGTGGCCTGGGTCGCGCAGCTGCCGGCGCGCGTGAACGTCAACTTCATGGAGCTGATGCCGGCGTGCCAGGCGCACGGGCCGCTGGCGATCCACCGCAAGGGCTGATCGCCGCGCCCGGGGCTCACGTCACCGGCGTGACCGGCGCCAGCGGGTCGAAGCCGGCGGCGCGCTTGTCCTTCCACGCCGCGATGGCGGCGGCCATCTCGTCGAGATCGAAGATCGCGCTTTGCAGCAGCGTCATCTGCGCGAGCGCGTCGTAGGTGCCGTGGTCGCGCGCGTAGTTCAGCGCGCGCTTGCTGCCCGCGATCGCCAGCGGGCTCTTGGCGGCGATCTCGGCGGCCAGTTGCTGCGCGTGCGCGTGCAGCGCCGCCGTGTCGGGCAGCACCGCGTTGACGAGACCGACCGCGAGCGCGCGCTCGGCGCCCAGCCGCTCGCCGGTGTAGGCCATCTGGCGAGCGACACCCTCGGGCACGATCTTCGGCAGCCGCTGCAGCGAGCCGACGTCGGCGGCCATGCCGATGTGGATCTCCTGCACCGTGAAGAACGCGTCGGCGCTGCACACGCGGATGTCGCACGCCGCCGCGAGGTCGAGGCCCGCGCCGACGCAGCCACCTTGCACCGCGCAGATCACCGGGAAGCGCGCCTCGTCGAGCACGTCGAGGCACGCCATCAGCCGGCGCAGCGAGTCCTGGAACGCCAGGCGCTTGCGCGCGTCGCCCGTGTCGAGCATCGCCAGGCCGCTGGCGAACACGTCGAGCGCCATGCCGGCGCAGAAGTGCTTGCCGCTCGAGCGGATCACGAGCACGCGCGTGCGCCCCTCGTCCGACAGGCGCTGCACCTCGTCGCGCAGCGCGCCGAAGAAGGCCGGCGCGACGGTGTTCAGCCGCTCGGGCCGGTTGAACTCGAGCGTCGCGATGCCCGACGCCTGGTCGAGCGCGAGGGTGAAGAAGTCGTTGGCCATGGCCGTCCTTTCGCCGTCGTTTCGCTTCGGGCCCAGCATAGCGCGCGGTCTACACTGGCCGCCGGTGACGCCCCGGAGTGACGCGATGAACGCCCGCGACCCGCTGCCCCCGCTGCCCGACGACGACGCGAGCGCGCTCGGCACCTTCGCCGAGCGTGCGTGGGACGAGCGCATCCTGCCGGCGCTGCACGACTACATCGCCGTGCCGGCCAAGAGCCCGATGTTCGACCCCGACTGGGTCGCGCACGGCCACCTCGAACGCGTCGTGCGCGACGCCGCGGCGTGGGTCGAGGGCCGCCGCGTGAGCGGGCTGACGGTAGAGGTCGTGCGCCTGCCCGGGCGCACGCCGGTCATCGTCTTCGAGGCGCCGGCCACGCGCGCCGGCAGCACCGACACCGTGCTGCTGTACGGGCATCTGGACAAGCAGCCCGAGTTCAGCGGCTGGCGCCGCGACCTGGGGCCGTGGACGCCGAAGCTCGACGACGGCCTGCTGTACGGCCGCGGCGGCGCCGACGACGGCTACGCCGTCTATGCCGCGGTCAGCGCCATCGAGGCGCTCGACGCGCAGGGCCTCGCGCGGCCGCGCTGCGTCGGCCTGATCGAGACGAGCGAGGAGAGCGGCTCGCCCGACCTGCCGGCCTACCTCGACGCGCTGCGCGACCGGCTGGGCCAGGTCGGCCTCGTCGTGTGCCTCGACTCGGGCGCCGGCAACTACGACCAGCTGTGGCTGACGACGTCGCTGCGCGGCATGGTCAGCGGCGTGCTGAAGGTCGAGGTGCTGACCGAGGGCGTGCACTCGGGCGACGCGAGCGGTCTCGTGCCGTCGAGCTTTCGCATCCTGCGCCAGCTGCTCGACCGGCTCGAAGACAGCAAGACGGGCACGCTGCTGCCGGGCAGCTTCCACTGCGAGATCCCGGCCGCGCGCGTCGAGCAGGCGCATGCTGCCGCGGCGGTGCTCGGCGCCGAGGTCTACCGCCGCTTCCCGTGGGCCTGCGGTGCCGACGGCGGCCACGTGCTGCCGACGACGACCGAGCCGGCGGAGGCGCTGCTCGCGCGCACGTGGCGCCCGACGCTCAGCGTCACCGGCGCCGAGGGCTTCCCGGCGCTCGGCGACGCCGGCAACGTGCTGCGTCCGTTCACCGCGTTCAAGCTCAGCCTGCGGCTGCCGCCGCTCGTCGACGGCCACGAGGCGGCGATGACGCTGAAGGCGCTGCTCGAGGACAACGCGCCGTACCACGCGAAGGTCACGTTCGCGCCCGACGGCCGCGCCGGCCAGTACGGCGCGAGCGGGTGGAACGCGCCCGACCTCGCGCCGTGGCTCGAGCGCACGCTCGACGCCGCGTCGCGCGCGCACTGGGGCGCGCCGCTGGGCTACATCGGGCAGGGCGGCACGATCCCGCTGATGAGCATGCTGCAGCGCGGCTTCCCGCGCGCGCAGATGATGGTGTGCGGCGTGCTCGGGCCCAGGAGCAACGCGCACGGCCCGAACGAGTTCCTGCACGTGCCGTACGCGAAGCGGCTGACCGCCGCCGTCGCGCAGGTGATCGCGGCGTGCCCGTGACAGCGGCGCTCGCAGGTCGTCGCCGGGCCACGCCAAGGTGACTTGACCTCCAAGAGGGGCGGGCCGGCGCGCCCCTTGCGGATGCGAGCCATCGATGGCCGCACCGCCGCCCCGGCACCTCCCTGCACCCGGGCAGCGCCAACTCAATGTGCCAGCAGGCGCCAGATCTCGTCGCCGCCGGGTTTGCCGCTCGTCATCACGTACAGGCCGTCGGGCCCCTGGGCGACGGCCCTGAAGCCGACGCCGAGCCGCTCGACGACGGGCGTGGCCTGCACCACGCGCCCGGCGGCGTCGAACTTGACGAAGTCGATGCGCCGGCCGGCGTCGAACGCCAGCGCGAAGGCGTTGCGCCATTCGCGCCACATCGGGCTTCTGAGCAACTCGACGGCGGCCAGCCCTTCGCCGGGTGCCGCGGCCTGCCACCCGTGCGGCGCAGGGGCCGAGGCCGCGGGTGCAGCACCCGCGACGCAGTCGCCCGCTGCAGCGCCGGTGCAGCGCGCATTGCGGCCGGCGTCAGCCCCCGGCTGCACCCAGGTCAGCGCGTCCGGCCGCGCCGCATGCCGCTGCCCCACCAGCAGCATCTGCGTGGCCGGGTGGAAGGCCAGCGCCACTGGCTCGCGCAGCCCCTGCGCGAACACGCGACCATCGATCCCCGCCGGCGGCCGGTGGCCCGGCGCGGCCTTGCCGTCGCGGTCGAGCCGCAGCACCTGGCCGCGCAGCCCTTGCGGCGACTGCGCCGACGCGACCGGCATGCCGTCGCCCAGCCCGACGTAGAGGTGGCCGTCGGGGCCGAAGCGCAGCACGCCACCGACCTGCTGCTGGTCGTGCCCGGTGGCGTCGGCGCGCGCCGCATTCGCGACGACCAGGATGTCGCGGCGATCGACCACCTTCGAGACGGCATCGTCCACGCTGAGGCGGACCACGCGAAGGTCCCCCGCGCCGCCGGCACGGCTGCGCGCGAGCACGTAGACGAAGCGACGGCGTGCGAAGTCGGGATCGACCGCGACGGAGATCATCTCGAGCGGCCCCGCCGCCGCCAGTTCGCGCGGCCAGCCCAGCGGCACGCTGGCCTGCCCCGGGCGCTGCACGGACAGGCCCCGCACGCGCTCGGTGTACAAGAGGATGCCGTCGCTCGTGAACGCCATGTCCGTCGGCGAAGCCAGCCCTGTCACCACGGTCTGGCGCAGGATCGACGGCGTGACCGGCGCCGCCGTAGCACGCGCGGCGTTGGTGGGCTGAACCGTCGGCGCCCGCCTCGGCGACTCGTCCCGCGTCGCGGGCGGGACCGACGGCAGCACCGGCGCCACCGCCGGCTCAGGCGGCGGCAGCGCCTGGGCTGTGCTGGCCTGCGGGTCCTCGGTGCCGCGCTGCACGTGAATCGGCACGGGCTCGCGCGCCAGCGCGTCGGACGCGGACTCGCCGCCGCCGCATGCCGCCAACAAGGAGCCGACAAGGGCGATCAGCGCGAGGCTCCGGATGAGGTCGGTGCGTGCCGGCAATGACGTCATTGCGCCCAATGCGCTGCAGACCGGCCGGGAGGCGCACCGCAAGAGGGCGAC
>JBBION010000124.1:0-8539 GCA_037443345.1 Rubrivivax sp.
GGTCGCCGCGATCGGCACGCTCGCCGCGCTCCGGACGGTCACCGCGGTCGCGGCGCGGGCCGCGGTCGCCGCGCTCGTAGCGGCCGCCGCGATCGTCGCGGTCGCGGCGCGGACGCTCCTCCTCGACCCAGCCCTCGGGCTTGTCGAGCAGCGCCTTCATGCTCAGCTTGATGCGCCCCTTCTCGTCGGTCTCGAGCACCTTGACCTTGACGACCTGCCCTTCCTTGAGGAAGTCGCTGACCTGCTCGACGCGCTGGTGCGCGATCTGGCTGATGTGCAGCAGCCCGTCCTTGCCCGGCAGGATGTTGACCAGCGCGCCGAAGTCGAGCAGCTTCGTGATCGGCCCCTCGTAGACCTTGCCGACCTCGGCCTCGGCGGTGATCTCGGTGATGCGCCGGATCGCGTGCTGAGCCTTGTCGCCGTCGGTGCTGGCGATCGTGATCGTGCCGTCCTCGCCGATGTCGATCGTCGTGCCGGTCTCCTCGGTCAGCGCGCGGATCGTCGCGCCGCCCTTGCCGATCACGTCGCGGATCTTCTCCGGGTTGATCTTCATCGTGTACAGGCGCGGCGCGAACGGGCTGAGTTCCTCCTTCGCGCCGCCCACCGCCTCGACCATCCTGCCGAGGATGTGCATGCGCGCTTCCTTGGCCTGCGCCAGCGCGACCTGCATGATCTCCTTCGTGATGCCCTGGATCTTGATGTCCATCTGCAGGGCCGTCACGCCGGCGGTCGTGCCGGCGACCTTGAAGTCCATGTCGCCGAGGTGGTCCTCGTCGCCGAGGATGTCAGTCAGCACCGCGAAGCGGTTGCCTTCCTTGATGAGGCCCATCGCGATGCCGGCCACGTGCGCCTTCATCGGCACGCCGGCGTCCATCAGCGCGAGGCAGCCGCCGCACACCGAGGCCATCGACGACGAGCCGTTGCTCTCGGTGATCTCGCTGACGACGCGCATCACGTACGGGAACTCGTCGCGGTTGGGCAGGCAGGCGATCAGCGCGCGCTTGGCCAGCCGGCCGTGGCCGACCTCGCGACGCTTGGGCGAGCCGACGCGGCCGGTCTCGCCGGTGGCGAACGGCGGCATGTTGTAGTGCAGCAGGAAGCGGTCCTGGTACTCGCCGGCCAGCGCGTCGATCTTCTGCGCGTCCTGCTCGGTGCCCAGCGTGGCCACCACCAGCGCCTGCGTCTCGCCGCGCGTGAAGAGGGCCGAGCCGTGCGTGCGGGGCAGCACGCCGGTGCGGATCTCGATCGGGCGCACGGTGCGCGTGTCGCGCCCGTCGATGCGCGGCTCGCCGGCCAGGATCTGGCCGCGCACGATGCGCGCCTCGATGTCGAACAGCATCGCCTCGACCTTGACCTCGTCGAACGCGACGCCTTCGGCGGCCAGCGCGGCCTTGACGCCGGCATAGGCCTCGCGGCACGCCTGCGTGCGCGCCTGCTTGCTGCGGATCTGGTAGGCCGCGCGCAGCTTCTCCTCGCCGAGCGCGTTGACCTTGGCGATGAAGGCCTCGTCCTTGGCCGGCGGCGTCCACAGCCCGGCGGCCAGCCACTCGGGCTTGCCGGCCTCGCGCACGAGTTCGTGGATCGCGTTGATCGCGATGTTGCCCTGCTCGTGGCCGAACACGACGGCACCGAGCATCACCTCCTCGCTCAGCTGGTCGGCCTCGGACTCGACCATCAGCACGGCCGCCTCGGTGCCCGCGACGACGAGGTCGAGCCGGCTTTCGGCGAGCTGCGTCTTGCCCGGGTTGAGCACGTACTCGCCATTGACGTAGCCCACGCGCGCGGCGCCGATCGGGCCGTTGAACGGGATGCCCGACACCGACAGCGCGGCGCTGGTGGCGATCATCGCGGCGATGTCGGCCTGCACCTCGGGGTTCAGGCTCAGCACGTGGATGACGACCTGCACCTCGTTGAAGAAGCCGTCCGGGAACAGCGGGCGGATCGGGCGGTCGATCAGGCGCGAGGTCAGCGTCTCGAGCTCGCTCGGGCGGCCTTCGCGCTTGAAGAAGCTGCCCGGGATGCGGCCGGCGGCGTAGGTCTTCTCGATGTAGTCGACGGTCAGCGGGAAGAAGTCCTGCCCCGGCTTGGCGTTCTTCGCCGCGACGACGGTGGCCAGCACGACGGTGTCGTCGATGTCGACGAGCACGGCGCCGGTGGCCTGGCGGGCGATCTCGCCCGTTTCCATGCGCACCGTGTGCGCGCCCCATTGGAAGGTCTTGGTGACTTTGTTGAACAGGCTCATTGCGAGTCTCCGGTCAGATGTGCGGCACCTTCGCGGCGGTGCACGGAACCGGGAGCCGGGGCCTCGCGGCGGGATGCCATTCCAGCGTCGCGGCCGACCGCGACGGTGGAATGACACAGCAGCGCCGTACGGGGCATGCTCCAAGCGGCGACAGCCTGTGCTGCGGGGCAGACAGGCTGTCGCGTCGCATCGGTGGAATTACTTGCGCAGGCCGAGCTTGTTGATCAGCGCGACGTAGCGCTCGGCGTCCTTGCTCTTCAGGTACGCGAGCAGGCGCTTGCGCTGGTTGACGAGCTTGAGCAGGCCGCGGCGGCCGTGGTGGTCCTTGACGTGGGCCTTGAAGTGCGGCGTCAGCTCGTTGATGCGCGCGGTGAGCAGGGCCACCTGCACTTCGGGCGAACCGGTGTCGTTGGCGCTGCGGCCGCTGGCCTTGACGATTTCGGCCTTGTTGATGTCTGCGACTGCCATCGTGGATCCTTGCGATTTCGTGGAGCGGACGACCACGACGGCGCGAGGCACCGCAGCGGTTTCCGGGTTGGACTCGCGGTCGCGGGTGAAACCGACCCACGCCGTGCTCGCACGCGCCGCCCGAGGCCGGCACGAGACTGCGCATTATAGCCGCAGCGCCGCCGCCAGCCGCTGCACGCCCTGCTGCAGCCGCGCCGGGTCGCGCGACGCGAAGCACCAGCGCAGCCAGCCCTCGCCCTCGTCGCCGAACGCCGCGCCGGGCGCCAGCCCCAACCCATGGTCGGCCACGAGCCGCTTCGCAAAGGCCAGCGAGTCGTCCTGCCCCTCGACGCGGAAGAAGGCATACAGCCCGGCCGACGGACGCGCCACCGCGACGCCGGGCAACGCGGCCAGCGCGTCGACGAGAACGTCGCGGCAGCCGCGCAGGTGCCGCACCAGAGCCGGCACAAAGTCGTCGGCAATCGCCAGCGCCGCCAGCCCGCCGCGCTGCACGAACACCGGCGCGCACGAGCTGTTGAATTCCAGCAGCTTGCCCACCGTCTCGGTCAGTGCCGCCGGCGTCACGAGCCAGCCCAGGCGCCAGCCCGTCATCAGGAAGCTCTTCGAGAAGCTGTGCGCGACGAGCAGCCGGTCGTCGGGCTCGGCGAAGTCGAGGAAGCTCGGCGCGGCGCGGCCCTCGTCGCCGAACCACACGCGCGAATAGACCTCGTCGGCGACGATCCACGTGCCGGTGCGCCGGCAGTGCGCGAGGATCGCACGCTGCTCGTCGCCCGACAGCGTCCAGCCGGTGGGGTTGTTCGGCGCGTTCAGCACGAGCACGCGCGTGCGCGGTGTCACGGCGTCGAGCAGGCGTTGCAGGTCCAGACCCCAGCGGCCGCCATCAGGGCGCAGCGGCACGCGCACGACCGACGCCCCGAGGATCGCCGGCTGCGCCGTCAGGTTGGGCCACACCGGCACGACGGCGACGACCTCGTCGTCGGCGGCCACCAGCAGCTGCATCGCGATCATCAGCGCCGTCACGCCCGAGCCGGTGACCGCGACGCGCTCGGCGCCCACCGGCCGGTGTAGCGCCGACAGGCAGGCCGACAGCGCCTCGCGCAGCGCAGGCAGCCCGAGGTTGTGCGAGTAGAACGTCTCGCCGGCGGCCAGCGAGCGCGCGGCCGCGTCGCACACCGCGGCGGGTGTCGGCTCGTCGCTCTCGCCGAACCAGAACGCCAACACGTCGTCGCGCCCGAGCGCGGCGTTGGCGACCTCTCGGATCTTCGAGCCGGGCAGCGCGGCGATGCGCGGGTGCAGCGCCTGCGGCAGAAGGGCCGGCGTCACGACGGCCACGCCATTCGGCACGTGTGCGGCTGCGCGACCTCGTCGGCCGTGAACGCGCGCACGGTGCGAAAGCCGAAGCCCGAGCCCTCGACGTCGTGCGCGACGCCGGGGCGGCCGGCGCGGTCCATCACGCTGACGACGAGCGACTGCTGCAGCTGGTGGTCGCCGGCGCGCATCGTGCCGCGGTGGAAGCCGCCGAGCGCCGCGCCGTCGTGCGACAGACCCGACAGCGCCTGCGCCACCGCCAGCGGTTCGGCGGTGCCGGCGCGCTCGATCGCCGCGACCAGCATCTCGACCATCAGGTGCATGCGCGCGTGCACGTAGTCGTCGCGCGGGTCGGGGAAGCGCCGGCGGAACTCGGCATAGAACCCCTGCGACGCCGCGCCGGCGACGTTCGGGTGCCACTCGGCCACCGCCAGCACGCGCCCGACGCCGGCCTCGCCGATCGCGGCGGGCGTGCCCAGCGCGTTGCCGTAGAAGGTGTAGAACTTCAGCGACTCGCCGAGGTCGCGCACCGCGCGCACGAGCTGCGTCAGGTCGTTGCCCCAGTTGCCGGTCAGCACGGCCTGCGCGCCGCTGGCGCGGATCTTCGTCGCGTACGGAAGGAAGTCCTTCACGCGGCCGAGCGGGTGCAGTTCGTCGCCGACGATCTCGATGTCGGGCCGCGCGGCGGCGATCGTCGCGCGCGCCTGCCGCGCGACGTGCTGGCCGAAGCTGTAGTCCTGGTTGATCAGGTACAGCCGCCGCACGTCGCGGTCGCCGCGCAGCACCTCGACGAGCGCCGCCAGCCGCATGTCGGCGTGCGCGTCGAAGCGGAAGTGCCACGGGCTGCAGCGCTCGTTGGTCAGGCTCGGGTCGACGGCGGAGTAGTTCAAGTGGATCGCGCGCCGCTCGGGGTCGCGCTCGTTGTGCTTGTTGATCGCGTCAACCAGCGCTGCGGCCACCGCCGAGCCGTTGCCCTGCAGCACGAAGCCGATGCGCTGGTCGACGGCGCTGCGCAGCAGCGCCAGCGCCTCCTCGGCCTGGCCCTTGCTGTCGAAGCGCACGACCGCGAGCGGGCGCCGCCCGCCGGGCAGCGCGACGCCGCCGCGGGCGTTGACGCGCTCGACAGCCCACTGCAGGTTGCGGAACACGGCCTCGCCGGCGTTGCCAAACGGGCCCGACAGGCCCTCGATCAGCGCCAGCCTCAGTGGCGCAGCCGGCGCCTGCGCGACGGCCGGCGGCAGGGCCGCCGCGGCGGCCAGCGCGAGCAGCGCGCGACGTGCGATGGGTTGATTCATCTCAAGGTCCCGGGGTTGAAAACGGACGCGGCGATTCGCATAGTGCGCCACGTCCGGCGAACGACACGAGGCCGCCATGGCCTCGCCGGATCTGGAGCCACTCGATTTTAGGAGGACGACATGTTTCCGCTGAGCCCATCCCGCAGCAGCAACGACCTCGCACGCTCGTTCGAGCGCCTGTTCGACGAGAGCTTCGAGCGCTTCTTCGGCCTCGCCCCGCGCGGCGAGGGCGGCGCGCGCACGCCGGCGCTCGACGTGCACGAGTCCGAGAAGGCCTACACGGTCAAGGTGGACCTGCCCGGCGTCGACAAGAAGGACGTCAAGGTCGGCATCGACGGGCGTCTCGTGACGATCCAGGCCGAGACGAAGAAGGACGAAGAGAAGAAGGAAGGCGAGCGCGTCGTCTACCGCGAGCGCTCGGTGTCGAGCTACGCGCGCAGCTTCACGCTGCCGCAGGACGTCGACGAAGGCGCGTCGAGCGCGAAGATGGACAACGGCGTGCTGACGCTGACGCTCGCGAAGCAGGAGCCGGCGCAGACCAAGCGCATCGCGGTCGCGTGAGCGACGCGGGGCGGCGCGGCGCTGGCCGCTCAGACCTCTTCGAGCGGCCAGCGCGGCCTGACGTCGAAGGCCGCGTCGGCCTGCGGTGTGGCGATGCCGGCGTCGAGCCGCATCGCCGCGGCGAGCGCGATCATCGCCCCGTTGTCGGTGCACAGGTGCAGCTCCGGGTAGTGCACGCGCACGCCGTCGGCGGCACAGGCGGCATCGAGGCGCTCGCGCAACCGCCGGTTGGCGCCGACGCCGCCGGCCACCACCAGCCGGCGCAGCCCCGTGGCGCGCAGCGCGCGCATCGACTTGGCCACCAGCACGTCGACGATCGCGGCCTGCGTCGACGCCGCCAGATCGGCACGCGGCTGCTCGCAGGCCGCGTCGCCGAGCTTGCGCAGCTGCGTCAGCACCGCCGTCTTCAGCCCGGCGAACGAGAAGTCGAGGTCCGCGCTGTGCAGCAGCGGCCGCGGCAGCGCGAAGGCGCTCGCGTCGCCGAACTCGGCCAGACGCGCCAGCGCCGGGCCGCCGGGGTAGCCCAGGCCGAGCAACTTGGCCGTCTTGTCGAACGCCTCGCCGGCGGCGTCGTCGATGGTCTCGCCGAGCAGCACGTAGCGGCCCACGCCGTCGACGCGCATCAGCTGCGTGTGGCCGCCCGAGACCAGCAGCGCGACGAACGGGAACTGCGGCGGGTCCGCCGACAGGAACGGCGACAGCAGGTGGCCTTCGAGATGGTGCACGCCCAGCAGCGGGCGGCCGAGCGCCGTGCCCAGCGCGCACGCCAGCGCGGCGCCGGTCAGCAGCGCACCGGCGAGTCCGGGGCCGCGCGTGTAGGCCACGACGTCGACGTCGCTCAGCGTCAGCGCCGTGTCGGCCATGACCTGCCGCACCAGCGGCACCAGCCGGCGGATGTGGTCGCGCGAGGCCAGCTCGGGCACCACGCCGCCGTAGGCCTCGTGCATCGCGACCTGGCTGTGCAGTGCGTGCACCATCAGCCGCGGCGGCGCCGCGTCGCCGCCTTCGACCAGCGCGACGCCGGTCTCGTCGCACGACGACTCGATGCCCAGCACCCTCATCGGGCGGCAGTGTAGCCAGCACCGGCGCTGGACCCGGGTCAAGCGCGCCGCAAGCCACGCCCGTACCATCGCACCACCCGAACGCCCCACCCGCCGCCGATGTCGAACCGCCGCCGCTTCATGACCCTGACCGCGCTGCCGCTGGCCAGCGGCGCCCTCGCCGCCACCGCGACCCGCGCCGCCGACGCACCGAAGGCCGAGCGCTTCCCCGGCGACCCGCCCGAGCACAAGGTCGTGTACCAGCTCAACGAGGCCGACAACGCCTACATCGAGCACATCCTGAACTCGGTCGGCGCGATGATCGGCAAGTATCAGGACAACGTCGCGATCGCCGTCGTCGTGTTCGGCCCCGGCATCCACCTGCTGGCCAAGAAGCCGAAGCGCCCCGTCGCGGCGGCGCTGCGCCAGCGCGTGATCAGCCAGGCGCGCGACTACGGCGTGACCTTCATCGCCTGCGGCAACACGATGAAGACGATCGGCTGGACCGCGCAGGACATCGTCGAGGTGGCCAAGGTCGAGGAAGTCGGCGCCGCCGCGCTGATGGAGCTGCAGGAGCAGGGGTACGCCTACATCGCCTGGTGAGGGCCCGCCAGTTGAGCGCCGGCCATTGGCACGCGGCTTGCGTACGACCGCACCGACACTGGAGCGCGGTGTCTGTCTATCTCCTCAGCAGGGCGTAGCCCTTTGATGCGCCTCCCTTCCCGGGAGGCGCTCTTTTTTGCGCCCCGGCGCGGTGCGTGCCGCACCAGGCACGGGCACCGAGGCGTCAGCCGTGCTGTTCCTTGGCGTGATTGATCGAGTACTTCGGGATCTCGACCGTCACGTCGCGGTTCGACAGGATCGCCTGGCAGCTCAACCGCGAGGTCGGCTCCAGGCCCCAGGCGCGGTCGAGCAGGTCCTCCTCGGACTCGTCGAGCTCGCCGAGGGAATCGAAGCCCTCGCGCACGACGACGTGGCATGTCGTGCAGGCGCAGCTCATCTCGCAGGCGTGCTCGATCGCGATGCCGTTCTCGAGCAACGCCTCGCAGATCGAGGTGCCCGCGGGCGCCTCGATGACGTCGCCCTCGGGGCAGTACTCGGCGTGCGGCAGGACGGTGATGGTGGGCATCGGGGCGTTCAGACTTCCTCGACCTTGCGGCCGGCGAGCGCGGCGCGGATGCCGCGGTTCATGCGCAGCGCGGCGAAGGCCTCGGTGCCTTCGGCCAGCCCCTTGACGGCATCGTCGATCGCGTGCGCGTCGCTGCCTGCGGCGATCGCGACGGTGCGCTCGACGAGCGCCTCGATCGCGGCGCGCTCGGCGTCGCTCAGCAGGTCGCCGTCGGCGGCGAGCGCCGAGCGGGTGGCGAGCACCATGCGCTCGGCCTCGACGCGCGCTTCGCGCAGCGCGCGCGCGGCCATGTCCTCGTCGGCGCGGGCGAAGCCGTCCTGCAGCATGCGCGCGATCTCGTCGTCGCCCAACCCGTAGCTGGGCTTGACGGCGACCTTGGCCTCGACGCCCGACGTCAGCTCGCGCGCCGAGACCTGCAGCAGCCCGTCGGCGTCGACCTCGAACGTGACGCGGATGCGCGCCGCGCCGGCGGCCATCGGCGGGATGCCGCGCAGCT
>JBBION010000125.1:0-3151 GCA_037443345.1 Rubrivivax sp.
TGATCGTGATCACCGGCACCAGCGTGTTCTTCAGCGCGTGGCCGAAGTGCACCGCGCGGTCGGGCAGCCCGCGCGCGCGGGCGAACTTGATGTAGTCGGTGCGCAGCACCTCGAGCATCTCGGCGCGCACCAGCCGCATGATGAGCGCGAGCTGGAAGACGGCCAGCGTGACCGACGGCAGGATCAGGTGCTTCCAGCCGGTGGGCGTCAGCAGCCCGGTCGTCCACGTGCCGAGGGCCACCACCTCGCCGCGGCCGAAGCTGGGCAGCACCTTGAGCTCGACGGCGAACACGAGGATCAGCAGGATGCCGATCAGGAAGGTGGGCAGCGACACGCCGAGCAGCGACGCCGACATCGCGACCTGCGCGCCGAAGCTGCCGCGCCGCAGCGCCGCGTAGACCCCCAGCGGCACGCCCACCACCAGCGCGAGCACGGCGGCGGTCAGCGCCAGCTCGATCGTCGCCGGGAAGCGCTCGACGATCAGCGCCGACACCTTGCGCCCCTGGCGCAGGCTCAGGCCGAACTCGCCCTGCACGGCGTTGCCGACGAAGCGCGCGAACTGCACCGGGAACGGCTGGTCCAGGCCGAGGTCGGCGCGCAGCCGGTCGCGCTGCTCGGGCGTCGCGTCCTGGCCGAGCAGGTTCGTCACCGGGTCGCCGACGTACTGGAACAGCATGAAGGCGATGAAGGCCACCGTCAGCATCACGACGACGGCCTGCGCGAGGCGACGGAGGATGAACGCGAGCATCGGGGACAGGGGGTGGCTGGCGCCGGCGGCGATTGTGGCTCCGGCCGCGGCTTTGCCGCTTCACATCCGGCGGCGCCGGATGGGAGCCTGCGCAACAGCGGGGCCGCTTGTGGCTTCGGCCGCCGCTTCGCGGCTTGACTTGCCGCCGCGCGGCAAGTCAGCCTGCGCCGCAATCGCAGCGACGTTGCGCCTGGTCAATTGACCTTGACCAAGCGCATGTCGATGCGATTGTCAGCGCGGTGCACGACGTCGACGCTGGCCTTCATGGCCCACGGGATGATCTGGTTGTGCAGCGGGATGTGCGACACGTCCTCGTGGCTCAGCAGCAGCGCCTGCTCGATCAGCGCGTTGCGCGTGGTCTGGTCGGTCTCCTTCTTGACGCGCTCGACCAGCGCGTCCATCTGCGGGTTGCTGTAGCGACCGACGTTGTAGTTGCCGTCGCCCTGCGCGCCCACCGAGCGCACCAGCGACTGCAGCGAGTACAGCGCGTCGAAGGTGGGCACGCCCCAGCCGAGCATGTAGATGCTCGCCTCGTGGCGCTGGATCATCGGGAAGTAGGTCACCAGCGGCAGCGTGCGCAGCTTCGCGCGCACGCCCACGCGCGCCCACATCGCGGTGACGGCCTGGCAGATCTCCTCGTCGTTGATGTAGCGGTTGTTCGGGCACGCGAAGTCGACCTCGAAGCCGTCGGCGTAACCGGCCTCGGCGAGCAGCCGTCGCGCCGTGGCGGGGTCGTACGGCCAGCGCTGGTCGGCCTTCTTCGTCCAGCCGTTGACCTGCGGCGAGATCAGCGTGCCGGTGGGCTGCGCCAGCCCGCGCATCGTCACGCGCGCGATCGTCTGCACGTCGATCGCCTGGTACAGCGCCTTGCGCACGCGCACGTCCTTCAGCGGGTTCCTGCCCTTGACGTTGCTGCCCGGCAGCTCGTCACGGTACTGGTCCATGCCGAGGAAGATGGTGCGGTTCTCGGCGCCGTCGACGACCTTGAGCCCGGCAGTGCCGCGCAGCCGCGGCAGGTCGGCCGGCGACGGGTCGAGCACCAGGTCGACCTCGCCCGACAGCAGCGCGGCCACGCGCGTGGCCTCGGCGCGGATCGGCGTGTAGACGATCTCGGTGACGTTGCCGTCCATGCGGCCCCACCAGGCCGGGTTGCGCACCAGCACCAGGCGCACGTCGGGCTCCCAGCTGCGCAGCATGAACGGGCCGGTGCCGTTGGCGTGGCGGTGCGCGAAGTTCTCGTCCTTCGTGCGCGCGTCCTTGGGTTCGACGGAGGCGTTCTTCTCGGCCTAGCCCTTGTCCATCATGCGCAGCTCGGTGAGCTGGCGCAGCAGCACCGGGTTCGGGCCCTTCGTCAGGATGTCGACCGTGTGGTCGTCGACCTTGACGACCCGGTCGACGCCCTGCGTGTAGACGCCGAAGTTCGACGACTTGGCCATCGCGCGCTCGAGCGAGAACACGGCGTCGTCGGCGTCGAAGGCGGCGCCGTCGTGGAACTTGACGCCGCGGCGCAGCGTCACGCGCACCTGCGTCGGGCTGAGCTGCTTGTAGCCGGTGGCCAGCTGCGGCTCGAGCGCGAAGCTGCGGCTGTTGTAGTAGAAGAGCGACTCGTAGACCGCGGCGTGGATGCCGTTGGCCAGCGCGTTGTTCTGCGAGTGGATGTCCCAGCTCGGGATGTCGCTGGCGCTGGCCCAGCGCAGCGTCTTGGCGTGCACGGTCGCGGCGGCCAGTGCCAGCGTGACGACGAGGGAGGCCGCGCAGGCGCGCGGCAGCGTGTGCAGGGCAGGCATCGAAGGCTCGCGGTCGTGGCGGGAGCCTCATGTTGCGCGATCGGCGTGGGCGCCGGAAGTCGGGCTGGCCCCGAGCGCGGGGCTTTGGCGCGGCGCCGCGCAGAAAAAAGCCCACCGCCTTGCGGCGGTGGGCTCAGTTGCGATCCGACCGTGCCGGCAACGCCGGCGCGGGATCAGAACGTGTGGCGCAGGCCGATGTCGATGCCGGTGCGGCGGTTGTCGTCGCCGTCGCGCTTCTCGCTGCCGAACGTCAGGTAGCCCAGCGTGCGCTTCGACAGGTTGTAGTAGGCACCCAGCGTGTAGCGGTCGGCGTCGACGCCAGCCCTCTGGTCGCTCTGGCCGTAGCCACCGTGGATGCTCAGCGCACCGACGGGCACGAGGAACGCGACGACCCAGTTGGTTTCCTTGCCCGCGGTCCACGCCGGAATGTTACTCACGAGGGTGTCGTTGTTGTCAACTTGGCCGTAACCCGCCATGAAGGTCGCGAAGCCGGCGTTGAAGCGGCCGTTGATGAAGGCCATCCTGTCCTTCACGCGGTTCTGCTCGTAGCCCGCGTTGACCTCGAACGGCCCTTGGGCGAAGCTCGCCGTCAGGCTGTAGAAGGCGGACCCGTCCT
>JBBION010000125.1:3251-8331 GCA_037443345.1 Rubrivivax sp.
GAACGAGCGCTGCTTCGGCCCCCACGCCGCACCGACGCGGAACCCACCCAAGGTCGGGGAGTAGTACGCCACGTGATCGGTACGGCCCGCGCCAGACCCGGCAGGGCCGCGCATGACAGTCACCGAAGTGGTGCCCGTCAGGAATTCCGTCTCAGTCGGGTCCGTCGCGTACGAGCGGGTCAGGAAGGCGAGTTGCGACTGGTTGTCGGTCGCGGTCGGGCTCGAGCGGTGGACGACGCGCTGCAGCGGCGTCAGCGCGCGGCCGATCTGCAGATCACCCCAGCCGCCCGACAGACCGATCGTGCTCTGGCCTTGGAGCAGCGGGCGCGGCAACTTGACCGCGTAGCCCTCCGGCTGGCCGTCCCACAGGTGGAAGCGGTACTCGAGCACGAAGTTGGCCCTGAGGCCGCCGCCCAGGTCCTCGACGCCGCGGAACGTCAGGCGGTTGTTGGTGCCGCTGTTCATGCGCCAGCCGGCATCGGTGGCGCTGCCAGTGGCGCCGCCGCCGTCGGTCTTCAGCAGGCCGATGTCGAGCACGCCGCCGATCGTGACCGACGACTGCGCGAACGCGGTGCCGACGGCCGCCATCGCGGCCAGGGCAATCAGGGATTTCTTCATTACCTATCTCCAGGGTTGAACGGGGAAGTCCCGGTTCGGGGAAACCGATGCCCGCCCGCGGGCGGGGTCGATCGAGGCAACCTCCGCAGCGGAAGTCGGCTCGTATTTCACCAGACGGTTTCGGCGGCGCGCTACCGGGGAACCGTGAACCGGCTCGACTTTGTTGCAGTGATACAACGCGCTTACACGTGAGCGTGCGCTTGCTCTTCGACATCAATCGATGCATGGGGGCCGTCCGGGAAACCACTCATCGGCTATCCTCGCGTCCATGAGCTTCGCCGACCCCCTGCTGGTGGCCGCCGACAACGGCCTGCGCACCCTCTTCGGCCGCGTGCACGCGTCGCGTCCGACCCCCGCCGCGACGGGGCCGACGGCCGACCTCGACGGCCCCGAGCGCGAACTCGCCGGCGCGCTGATGCGCGTGAACCACGTCGGCGAGGTCTGTGCGCAGGCGCTGTACCAGGCGCAGGCATTGACCGCGCGCTCGCCGGAACTGCGCGCGCAGATGCAGCAGGCCGCGCGCGAGGAGACCGACCACCTCGCGTGGACGCAGCAGCGGCTCGACGAACTCGGCGACCACCCGAGCCGGCTCAACCCGCTGTGGTATGCCGGCGCATTCGGCATCGGGCTGCTGGCCGGGCGCTTCGGCGACCGCGTGAGCCTGGGCTTCGTCGTCGAGACCGAGCGTCAGGTCGAGCAGCACCTGGCTGGCCACCTCGACCGGCTGCCGGCCGGCGACACCGCGTCGCGCGCGATCGTCGAGCAGATGATGGTCGACGAAGCGCGCCACGCCGCCGACGCGCTGGCCGCCGGCGGCGCCGAACTGCCGATGCCGGTCAAGCTGCTGATGCGCGCGGCGGCCAAGGTGATGACGGTCACCGCGCACCGCGTGTGACGGCGCCCCGCCGCGGCGGGCGGGGGCCTCAGCCGGCTTCGACGATCTCGAAGCTGGTCACGATCTCGGCGGTCTTGGCCAGCATCGCGGTGGCCGAGCAGTACTTCTCGTGCGACAGCGCGATCGCCCGCTCGACCGCCGCCGCCGGCAGGCCCTTGCCGCGCACGACGAAGTGCAGCGCGATGCGGGTGAACACCTTGGGGTCGTTTGCAGCCCGGTCGGCGCTCATCTTGACCTGGCAGCCGCGCACGTCGTGGCGCCCGCGCTTGAGGATCAGCACGACGTCGTAGGCGGTGCATCCGCCGGCACCGGCGAGCAGCGTCTCCATCGGCCGCGGCGCGAGGTTGCGCCCGCCGCCGTCGGGCGCGCCGTCCATCGCGAGCAGGTGGCCGCTGCCGGTCTCGGCGACGAAGGCCATGCCGCTGTCGGGCAGCCACTGGACCGTGCATTCCATCTGTGCGCTCCTGCACCGCGACGGTGCCGGTGTTGCGAATGCGTGGCATTGTGCATGGCGCCAGGACGCGATTCGACGCGCCTCTCCAACGCGGAGGCCCTCTGCATATTGCAGCGCAACATCGGGCGCGCTAGACTGCACCCGAGGTTTGAACGAGCGATCAACCCGCAGCGGCATCGCGAGTCGGACCACCGGTTGTCTCCTCCACCTCCTTCAATGGTGGTTCGGGCCCGGGGCGCGAGCCCCGGGCTCCTTTTTTTGTGCGCCGGGCCGGCGGCTATCATCGCCGCCCCCACCGACACCGAGACGCCATGGCTGGTGCCCGCCCCCGAGCCGACCGACCGCCGCGCGCACCGCGCCGCTCCCCCAAGCGCGCGCCCGACTACCTGCGCCGCATCCTGACGGCCAAGGTCTACGACGTCGCGATCGAGTCGCCGCTCGAGCCGGCGCGCTCGCTGTCGAAGCGGCTGCGCAACTCGGTGCTGCTCAAGCGCGAGGACCAGCAGCCGGTGTTCAGCTTCAAGCTGCGCGGCGCCTACAACAAGATGGCGCACCTGGCGCCCGAGCAGCTCGCGCGCGGCGTGATCTGCGCCTCCGCCGGCAACCACGCGCAGGGCGTGGCGCTGTCGGCCAAGCGGCTGGGCTGCCGCGCCGAGGTCGTGATGCCGGTGACGACGCCGCAGCTCAAGGTCGACGCGGTGCGCGCGCTCGGCGGCCACGTCGTGCTGCACGGCGACAGCTACTCCGACGCCTACGCGCACGCGCTCGAGCTCGAGCGCGAGAGGGGGCTGACCTTCGTGCACCCGTTCGACGACCCCGACGTGATCGCCGGCCAGGGCACGATCGGCATGGAGATCCTGCGCCAGCACCCCGGGCCGATCGACGCCGTGTTCGTCGCCATCGGCGGCGGGGGGCTGGTGGCCGGCGTGGCGTCGTACATCAAGGCCGTGCGCCCGGAGGTGCGCGTGATCGGCGTGCAGATGCGCGACTCCGACGCCATGCTGCGCTCGGTGCGCGCGGGCAAGCGCGTGACGCTGCACGACGTGGGGCTGTTCTCCGACGGCACGGCGGTGAAGATGGTCGGCGAGGAGACGTTCCGCCTCGCGCGCGCGCTCGTCGACGACTACGTCGTCGTCGACACCGACGCCGTGTGTGCCGCGATCAAGGACGTGTTCGAGGACACGCGCAGCATCATGGAGCCGGCCGGCGCGCTCGGCGTCGCCGCGATCAAGCAGTACGTCGAGGCGACCGGTGCCCGCGGCCAGACGCTGGTGGCGATCACCTGCGGCGCGAACATGAACTTCGACCGCCTGCGCTTCGTCGCCGAGCGCGCCGAGGTCGGCGAGCAGCGCGAGGCGCTGTTCGCGGTGACGATCCCCGAGGAGCGCGGCTCGTTCAAGCGCTTCTGCGCGCTGGTCGGGCCACGCAACGTGACCGAGTTCAACTACCGCATCAGCGACGAGAAGGTCGCGCACGTGTTCGTCGGCGTCGCGACGCCCCAGCGCGGCGAGGCCGCGCGCATCGCCGCGCACTTCGAGCGCCACGGCTTCGCCACCGTCGACCTGAGCGACGACGAGCTGGCCAAGCTGCACGTGCGCCACATGGTGGGCGGGCGCTCGGAACTCGCGCGCGACGAGCGGCTGTTCCGCTTCGTGTTCCCCGAGCGGCCGGGCGCGCTGATGAAGTTCCTCGCGGCGATGCACCCGGGCTGGAACATCAGCCTGTTCCACTACCGCAACCAGGGCGCCGACTACGGCCGCATCCTGGTGGGCATCCAGGTGCCGCGCGGCGACCGCCGCGCGCTGCGCGAGTTCCTCGACACGCTGGGCTATCCCTACGTCGACGAAACCGGCAACCCGGTGTACCGCCTCTTTCTGCGCTGAGGCGGCAGGCGGCGCGCATACACTGGCGCGATGTCCGCCTCGCGCTCGCTCGTCGCCCCGACGTCGAACCCGCTGCTCGAACGCGCACTGCTCGACAAGCTGCACAAGCGCAGCCTGACGTGCGGCGGCTTCGGCGAGCTCGAGCCGCTCGCGGTGCGGCTGGGGCTGATCCAGAACACGCTCAAGCCGCGGCTGCGCGAGCCGCAGGTGCTGCTGGTCGCGAGCGACCACGGGCTGGCCGTCGACGGCGTCGCCGACGCCGGGCGCCGCACGCGCGACCAGGTGCTGCAGGTGCTGCACGGGCGCTCGCCGCTGACGGTGTTCGCGCGCCAGCAGGGCATCACGCTGACGGTCGTCGACGCCGGCGTCGCCGACCCGCTGCCCGCGCACGAGCTGTTGCTGGTGCGCAAGATCGCGCACGGCACGCGCAACGCGCGCGTGCACGCGGCGATGAGCGTCGAGCAGGCGCATGCCGCGATCCGCGCCGGCATGGAGATCGCCGAGGGCATGCCGGGCAACGTCGCGCTGTGCGCCGGGCTGGGCATGGGCGCCGACGTCAGCGCGGCGCTGGTGCTGTCGCGGCTGTCGCAGGTGCCGCTGCGCCACCTGCTGGATGCCGGTGCACCGATGACGGAGGCCACGCTCGCGCAGCTGTTGCTGGTCGCGCAGGGCGCGCAGGGCCGCCACCGCGGCGTCGGCGACCCGGTCGAGGTGCTGGCCGCGTTCGGCGGCTTCGAGATCGCGATGCTGGTCGGCCTGATGCTCGCGGTGGCCGCCAAGCGCCAGCTGCTGCTCGTCGACGGCATGGCCGCGTGCGCGGCGCTGCGCGTCGCGCAGCGCATCGCGGCGCCGGTCACCGACTACTGCGTCTTCTGCCGCAGCCACGGCCGGCAGCACCTGGACCACGCGCTGGCGGTGTTCCACGCCAGCGCGCTGCTCGAGCTGGGCATGGACAGCATCGACGGCACCGGCGCGACGCTCGCGTGGCCGCTGGTCAAGTCGGCCGCCGCGCTGCTGACCGACGTCGCCGAGGGAGACGAGCCCGGCCCGTCGCGCCCGGCCGCGCTCGAGTCGACGACCACGGTCTCGCCCGCCACCGTCGGCGATTCGGTGCGCTGAGCGCCGCGACGCGCGGCGCTCACTCCTCGCTGCGCGGTTCCTCGGCCGGCGGCGCCGGCGCCGCCATGGCCGGCGGGCGCGCCAGCATGCCCGGCATCGGCGACGGCGGCG
>JBBION010000126.1:0-8301 GCA_037443345.1 Rubrivivax sp.
CCGTCGGGCGCGACGGCCGCGCGCGACGCGCCGCCGGCCGGCGCGAACGCGAACAGCCGCAGCAGCGTCATCGTCAGCCCGGCGTACTCGTCGGGCGCCAGGGCGAGTTCGTTGCGGCCGTGGATCGCGAAGCTGTACAGCAGCTGCGTCTCGTCGGCAGGCAGCGTGGCGGCCAGCGTGCATGCAGCCGCGGTGTCGGGGTCGCCCGCGTCGAGCGCGTCGGGCACCGCCTGCACGACGGCCATCTGCTGCAGCAGCATCGCCATCTGCTCGAGCGTGGCCGACGCCGACAGCCCGTGTTCGCGCAAGGCCTCCACTTCGGCAAGCACGGCGGCGCCGTCGCGGCGCGCGAGCGCCTCGACGAGCCGCTCGGCGTGGCCGCGGTCGACGCTGCCGAGCATCGCGCGCACGTTCGCCTCCTTCACGGCGCCACCGCCGTAGGCGATGGCCTGGTCGGTCAGCGACAGCGCGTCGCGCATCGAGCCGCGCGCCGCGCGCGCAAGCAGGCGCAGCGCCCCCGGCTCGGACGCGACGTGCTCGGCGTCGAGGACGCGGGCGAGGTGCTCGTGCACGACCTCGGGCGCGATCGGTCGCAGGTTGAACTGCAGGCAGCGCGACAGCACCGTCGGCAGCATCTTCTCGGGATCCGTCGTCGCGAGCACGAACTTGAGGTACTCGGGCGGCTCCTCGAGCGTCTTCAGCAGCGCGTTGAACGACTCCTTCGTCAGCTGGTGCGCCTCGTCGATCATGAAGACCTTGAAGCGCCCGACGCTGGGCTTGTAGGCGGCGCGCTCGAGCAGGTCGCGGATCTCGTCGATGCCGCGGTTGCTCGCCGCGTCGAGCTCGACGTAGTCGAGATAGCGGTCGGCGTCGATCTCGGTACACGCCAGGCACACCCCGCACGGGTGCGCCGTGATGCCGCCGCGGCCGTCGGCGCCGGTGCAGTTCAGGCTCTTGGCGAGGATGCGCGAGACCGTGGTCTTGCCGATGCCGCGCGTGCCGGTGAACAGGTACGCATGGTGCAGCCGCTGGCGCTCGAGCGCGTTGGTCAGCGCGCGCACCACCGCCTCCTGCCCCACCATCTGCTCGAACGAGCGCGGCCGGTACTTGCGCGCGAGGACCACGTAGGACATGCGGGTCATTCTACGGGTCGCCCCCCGGCCGACCCCGGGCCGGCGCCCGTGCGCCGGCGCCGATAATGCCCGCCATGCCGAGCGCTCCCGCCACCCCCCTGACCTACCACGCCGCCGGCGTCGACTACGACGCGATCGACCCGCTGAAGGTGGCCGCGCAGCGCGCCGCCGCGGCCACGGCGGCGAACCTCGCGGCGCACGGCATGGCCGAGGTCGCCGCGTCGCGCGGCGAATCGGCCTACGTCGTCGACGCCGGGCCGTTCTACCTCGCGAGCATCGTCGAATGCCTCGGCAGCAAGGCGCTGGTGGCCGACGAGATGGCGCGGCTGACGGGCCGCTCGTACTACGACGGCATCGCGCAGGACACGATCGCGATGGCGGTCAACGACCTGATCACGGTCGGCGCGACGCCGCTCGTCGTGCAGGCCTACTGGGCCGCCGGCGGCAGCGAGTGGTTCGCCGACGCGCAGCGCGCGCAGGCCCTCGTCGAAGGCTGGAAACGCGCCTGCGACACGTGCGGCGTCGCGTGGGGCGGCGGCGAGACGCCGGCGCTGGCCGGCATCGTCGAGGCCGGGCGCATCGACCTCGCCGCGTCGTGCACCGGCGTCGTGAACCCCAAGTCGCGGCTGAGCCTGGGCGAGCGGCTGGCGCCCGGCGACGCGATCGTGCTGCTGGCCTCGAGCGGCATCCACGCCAACGGGCTGACGCTGGCGCGCAAGCTCGTCGAGCGGCTGCCGCAGGGCTACCTGACGCCGGTGACGTCGACGCTGAACTACGGCGAGGCGCTGCTCGCGCCGACGACGCTGTACTCGCCGGTCACCGAGGCGCTCGCGGAGGCCGGCGTCGCGGTGCACTACGCGGCCAACGTCACCGGCCACGGCTGGCGCAAGCTGATGCGCCACCCGGCCCCGTTCACGTACCGCCTGCACGCCGTGCCCGACGTGCCGCCGGTGCTGCGCTTCGTGCAGCAGCACGCGCAACTCGACGACCGCGAGGCCTATGGCACGTTCAACATGGGCGCCGGCTTCGCGCTGTACGTGGCGGCCGACGACGCGGCGCGCGTCGTCGACGTGTCGCGCTCGCTGGGCATCGAGGCGTGGATCGCCGGCCGCGTCGAGGCCGGACCGAAGCAGGTGCTGATCGAGCCGCTGGGCGTGCGCTTCGGCGCCGACGAGCTGCAGCTGCGCTGAGCGCGCCCCGTCAGCGCTCGGGCGCCTGCAGCCGCGCCAGCTCGCGCCGCTTCATCGCCAGGTACTCGTCGCGCTCCATCTCCCTGAGCTGTCGCGGGTGCTGCGCGACCAGCGCCCACCACGCGCGCAGCCGCTGCTCGGGCTGCTGCGCCGGCGGCAGCGAGCTCGTGCCGAGCACGGCCTCGACCGCGTAGTGGTAGCGCATCGCGTTGCGCTCGACGACGCCGCGCAGCCCGCCGACGTAGACCGGCCGGCCGTCGGCGCGCCGGCCGACGACGCCGAAGCCGACCTTGTCGCGCGCGAGCGTCGACAGGTACACCGCCATCGCCGCGCGCGCGAGCGCGCCGTGGCGGTACGAGTAGCTCATGTGCACGAACGTCGCGCGCTCGCCGGCCAGCGCGGCCTCGAAGTCGATGCGCATCTCGCGGGTGCCCAGCGGGCCGCGGTCGGCGCTCAGCTGCACGCGCAGGTAGTCGTCACCGGTCGTCAGCGGGCGGAACGCGAAGTCGACCTGGTAGGCCTCGGCGGCCGGCTGGTCGAACTTGCGCCCGATCGCCATGCTCACCGCGGGGCGCCCCGGCGCGCCGCCCACCCAGCAGGCCTTGACGTTCTGGTGCAGCATCGGCACGTCGCACCACGCCGCCGCCGTCGGCAGCACCGCGCGCACGACGGCGAACGGCTGCGCGAGGACGGCCGACACGTCACCCTGCGACGCGCGCGCCGAATCGTGCGAATGCAGTGCCAGCGGGCGGTGGAACGCGCTGTGCGCCAGATTGTCCTTCAGCTCAGCGTGGCGCGCGCGCAGCGCCTGCACGTCCTGCGCCGTGCCGGCGGTCGGCGCGAGCAGCACGAGCACGACCGCCAGGCCCAAGGCCCGAACCCTGCACGCGCGGGGCGCTGCCGCCATCGTCGGACCTGCTCCCGGGGTCGCCGAGCGGCGACTCTAGCCCAGTTCGGCGCCGCCGCCCGCCGGTGCACGAGCGCCGAGCCGGCGCGCGACGCCTCGGCTTGACGTGGCGCAAGCAGCGCCAGCCGCCGCCTCGCTTCAATCGGCGCGCATGGGGCAGGACATCGCGCGCACGCGCTTCGACCGCCAGGACTTCGAGCGCTTCGCGCGAAGGCTGCGCGCCGAGACCGACGCGCTGCACGACCTCGTCGAGGCCGGCACGCTGTCGCGCCACGCGCCGATGGCGGGCCTCGAGCTCGAGGCCTGGCTCGTCGATGCCCGCGGCCGCCCCGCCGCACGCAACGACGAGTTCCTCGAGCGCCTCGGCGACGGCGACGTCGTCACCGAGCTCGGCCGCTTCAACGTCGAGCTCAACGTGCCGCCGCAGCCGACCGCCGGCGACGGCCTCGTGCGCCTCGGCGACAGCCTCGCGCGCACCTGGCGCCGATGCCAGGACACGGCCGCGTCGATGGGGCTGCAGGCGCTCAGCATCGGCATCCTGCCCACGCTCGTCGACGCCGACCTCACGCCCGCCAACCAGTCGGACCGCGCGCGCTACCGCGCGCTCGACGAACAGGTGCGGCGTCAGCGTCACGGGCGCGCACAGCGCCTGGCCATCGACGGCCCCGGCGGCGCGCGCGTCGCGAGCGTGCACGACGACGTGATGCTCGAGGCCGCCGCGACGTCGTTCCAGGTCCACCTGCAGCTGCCCGCCGCGCAGGCCGTGCGCGCCTTCAACGCGGCGCACGTGGCCAGCGCGTTCACCGTCGCGCTGGCCGCCAACTCGCCGCTGCTGTTCGGCCAGCGGCTGTGGCACGAGACGCGCATCCCGCTGTTCGAGCAGGCGCTGGGCATCGGCACGCGGCCCGACGCTCACGACGCCGTCGCGCGCGTGGGCTTCGGCACCGGCTACGCCGGCTTCTCGCTCGTCGAGTGCTTCCGCGAGAACGCCGAGCGCTTCGAGCCGCTGCTGCCGCTCGAGCTGCCCGAGCCGCCGCAGCGCCTGCCCCACCTGCGGCTGCACAACGGCACGATCTGGCGCTGGAACCGCCCGCTGGTGGGCTTCGACGACGACGGCACGCCGCACCTGCGCGTCGAGCACCGCCCGATGGCCGCTGGGCCCACCGTCGGCGACATGATGGCCGACCTCGCGTTCGCGATCGGGCTGGTGGCCGACCTCGCCGCCGACGAGACACCGCCCGAGTCGCGGCTGCCGTTCGAGGTCGCGCGGCGCAACTTCCACGCCGCCGCGCGCGACGGCCTGCAGGCGCAGGTGCAGTGGCTCGACGGCCGCACGGCCCGCGTCGACGCATTGCTGCTCGGCGGCGTCGTCGCGCGCGCACGTGCGGGGCTCGCGCGGCTCGGCGTCGACGGGAGCGTCGCCGACGGCTGGATGCAGATCGTCGAGGCGCGCGCCGCCAGCGGCCAGACCGGCGCCGTGTGGCAGCTGCGCCAGCTCGACCGCGACGGCGGCGACGTCGCGGCCCTGACGCGGTCGTATGCCGCGCGCCAGCGCGACGGCGAGCCGGTGCACCGCTGGCCGTGACCGCCGAGGCCCGGTGTCACCCGTCACCTACAATCGCGCGTGACGGGCCTCCTCGCATGGAAGCGCGGCCAACCGGGTCAGGTGGGGAACCAAGCAGCCCTAACCGTTGCGACCAGTGCCGAGGGCAAGGCTCGTCACCCTTCCCCACTCCGCGCGCACGCTGCGCCTCACGGGCGCGGGTTCAGGCCCCCGCCTGCCGGAACGCCATCACCGCCTGGTTGCGCAGCGTGCGCAGCAGGCTCAGTTCCTTCTCGGCGAGCGCGATGCCGCCCGCCGCGGCCTGGTCGGCGTAGAGCAGGCCGAACGGCGCGTTCTTCAGCGTCAGCGGCAGCAGCAGGAAGGTCGGCGCGCCGACGCGTTCGCGAAACCACGGCGGCAGGCGCGACGCGATGTTGGCCACGCCGGCGTCGGCGATCAGCGTGTCGACGCCCTTCAGGCACACGGCGGTGAACAGGTCCGCCGACGCGCCGGGCGCGACCTGCAGCGGCACGCGCAGCGCGGCGCTGGCCGCGTCGGCGCCATCGCCGAGGCCGAAGCGGCCGACCAGCGTGTTGGTCTTCGCGTCGCGCAGCGCGAACACGACGCGGCGCACGCGCAAGGCGCGCAGCATCGTCTCGAGGACCATGCGCAGCACTTCGTTGAGGCGGAACTGGTCCGACACCATGTGGTTCGTGATGTCCTGGATGCCGGCGGCGAGCACGTCGGCCGCCGGCTCGCCGAGGCCCAGGTCCGCCGTGGCGGCTGCGGCAGGCGGTGCCGCGGCGGCGGGCTGCAGTTGGTGTGGCGCGAGCGAGTCGTCGGGCGCCGGTGCCGGAGGCGCGAGCAGGCGCTGGGCGCGGTCGGCGGGCCCGACGCGGATGTTCATCGCCTCGACGAGCGACGACAGCCGCTGCTGCGACTGCTCGGCCGCGCGCTTGAGCTCGCCCGGCTTGAAGCCGAGTGCGCGCGCATAGCGCTGCTCGATGTCGGCGATCTTCGCGCCCGCGTCGTCGCTTTGCAGCAGCGCGTCGGCGACCTCGTTCGCGGCCTGGCCGAGCCAGCGCATGCGCTCGGGGCCGCGCTCGGCGGCGCGCGCCGGCGTCTCGCCGCCGGCGCGGCGCATCGACTGGCGCAGCGTGTCGGGCAGGCCCCAGCTCCTGGCCACGCCGAGTCCGAGGTCCTCGAAGCTGATGCCCAGCACGCGCACCGCGGCGCTGTCCTGGTCGGGCGGCGCGGCGGCCTCGAGCGTGCCGGCCGGCGGGCGCATCAGCGCGCGGATCTGCTGCGCCTCCTCGCGCAGGTAGAACTCGGTCAGCAGGCGGCCCAGGTTCTGGAACATCGCGCTGAGGAAGGCCTCCTCGCCGTCGCGCACCGCCGGCACCAGCTCGCCGGCCAGCGTGCCGGCCATCAGCGCGCGCAGGAACTCCTCCTTGAGCTGGCGCGCGTGGCCCTTGTCGTGCATGTGCTCGAGCAGCACCAGCGCCAGCGCCATGTTGCGCACGCCGGCGAAGCCCACCAGCGCCACCGCGCGCGAGACCGTGGTCACCGGCCCGGCGGTGAAGAAGTGCGCCGAGTTGACCATGCGCAGCAGCTTGTTCGTCAGCGCGACGTCCTGCAGGATCTCGCTGGCGAGGTGGTTCAGGTTCTCGTTCTCGGAGCGCGTCAGCCGCTGGATGCGCGCCACCGAGTCCGACAGCGCCGGGAAGTCGCTCTTCAGCCGCATGCGGCGCAGCAGGAACTCGAGCGTGCCGCTGGCCTCGGGGTCGACGGCGGCCTCGACCTTGGGCTGCAGCCACTGCGCGAGCGCCTGGTGCATCTCGCCGACGTCGGCGAAGCGCTGCGCCGCGTCGCGCGCGATGGCGCGGCGCACGATGGCGCGCAGCGCGTCGTCGGGCGGGTCGCCGAGCCGCTCGGGCAGCTCGAGCTGCTCGGTGGCCACGCGCTCGATCGCGCGCATCGGGTCGCGCTCGCGCAGCAGCGGCGTGCCCGTCAGCATCTCGGCGAGCACGACGCCGGCGCCGAACACGTCCATCGCCGGCGTCGGCGGCTTGCCGCGCGCGGCCTCGGGCGACATGTAGCCCGGCGTGCCGAAGATGCGCCGGTCGTGCGGGTCGGCGATGCGCGCGGCGATGCCGAAGTCCATCACCCGCGCGCGCCCGTCGGCGTCGAGCAGGATGTTCGACGGCTTCAGGTCGCGGTGCACGATGCCGCGCGCGTGCGCGGTGCGCAGCGCGTCGAGCACGCCGAGCATCATCGTCACGGCGTCGCGCGGCGCGATCGCGCCGCCGCTGCGAAGCCGCTGCGACAGCGTCGGCCCCGCGACGTACTCGAACACGAGGTAGCTCTGGCCGTCGTGCTCGTCGGCCTCGAACACCGGCACGATGTGCGGGTGCGTCAGCTGGCTCACCGCGCGCGCCTCGTGCAGCCACTGGCTGACGGCGCCGGCGTCGGCGTCGGGGGCGAGCAGCTTGAGCGCCACCTCGCGCTCGAGGCGCGTGTCGCGCCCGAGCCAGACCGAGGCCTGCGCGCCCTCGCCGAGCTTGCGCTCGAGCACGAAGCGCCCGAGCACGGTGCGCCCGGGCGACTGCGCCGCCGGCAGCACGGCGCTCACGCCGAAGCCCCCGTCGCGGCAGACCAGGTGGCCGGATCGTCGTCGCCGCGCGGATCGTCGTCGTCGTCGAGGTCGTCGGCGAAGTCGCTGTCGTACAGCGAGGCCTGCAGCGCGGCTTGCAGGTCGCGCAGGTTGACCCCGAGCAGCCGCGCGTAGCGCTGCACCACGCGCTCGAGCGTGGCCAGCTGCTCGCGCGGCGGCAGCGCCAGCGCGTCGATCGCCTCGTGCGCGGCGCTGGCCACGGCGCGCAGCACGTCGTCGTCGTGGTCGGGCTGGCGCACCGGCACGGTGGTCGGCAGCCGCCGCATCATGTGCAGCACCGCGTCGTCCATGCCCCAGTGGCGCGCGACGACGGCGGCCAGGCCCTCGATGTCGCAGCCGAGCACCGCGTAGGCGGCCTGCTGCTCGCTCATGCCGGGCTCGCCGCGGCCCTCGGGGGTGTCGGCCGGCAGCGGCTGCATCAGGCGGCGGATCTGCAGCGCCTCGTCGGGGAAGTGGTACTGCACGACGAGGCGGCCCAGGTTCTGCAGCAGCGTGACGAGGAACACGACCTCGGCGTCGTAGCCCGCCGGGCGCAGCGCCTGCGCGAGGCGCCCGGCGCGGCGGCTGCGCTCGATCAGTGCGGCCAGCTCGCGCGCGCCGCCTTCCGACAGCGGGCCGGGCCACGCGCGCAGGCCGTTGGCGGCACGGCGCACGCCTTCGAGGCCGACCATCGCGATCGCGCGGCGCACGGTGAGCACCGGACCGTTGCCCGAGACCTGCGTGCCGCGCACCTGCGCCGTGTTGACCACGCGCAGCAGCTCGAACGACAGGGCGAGGTCGCGCAGCACGATCTGCGCGAGCTCGGCGGTGTGCTCGCGGTCGAGCAGCGCGATGCGCGCCGCGCGCGCGGCGCC
>JBBION010000127.1:0-8252 GCA_037443345.1 Rubrivivax sp.
ACGGGTCCTGCTGCCAGTTGACGAAGTGCCCGGCCGGCTCGACGCGCATCGAGTAGCTCAGCACCGGCGTGCGGCTGTGCGGCGCCGGGCGCAGCCGCACGACCTGCGGCGACAGGCCGACGCGGCGGTCGTAGCGGTAGTGCGTGACGTGATTCAGTGCGACGTGGATGGCCACGAATCCTCTCCCTGTGCCTGCGCCGGCGGCTTGCAACTTCCAGGCCACGAGCACCGGTTCGGTGCGGTGCACGACGCACCGGCGCAGTGCAACGCCCGCCGTGCCTGTCAGAAGCGGTGATGCCAGTATCGCCGCGCGCGCTCGCGCTCACAGGTCGGCGCGTCGGCGGCGCGGGCGCGCCAGCGCCAAGCGCCGCAGCGGTCGCTGCGCACGACGTCGATGCCCCGCGCCTCGTGGCGCTCGAGCACCTCGGGCGCCGGGTGGCCGAACCGGTTGCGGAAACCCGCCTGCACGATCGCCACGCGCGGCGCGACGGCATCGAGGAAGGCCGCGCTCGACGACGTGCGGCTGCCGTGGTGCGGCACGAGCAGCACGTCGCTGCGCAGCGCGTCGCCTTGGCGCCGAACCAGCGCCGCCTCCTGCGCCGCCTCGATGTCGCCGGCCAGCAGCACGCTGCGCCCGCCGGCGTCGACGACGCGCAGGACGCAGCTCAGCGCGTTGGGCCGCAGCGAGCGCCCGTGGTCTTCGGGCGCGGGGTGCAGCACCTCGAACGCGACGCCGTCCCAGTGCCAGCGCTGACCGGCCTCGCAGCGGCGGTGCGGCACCGCGCGCGCGCGCAGCGGGTGGTCCGCGGGCAGCGAGCTGTCGATGCGCGCCACCGGCAGCGCCGCCATCACGGCCGCGGCACCGCCGACGTGGTCGCTGTCACGGTGGCTGAGCACCAGCGCGTCGAGGCGGCGCACGCCCAGCGCGTGCAGCAGCGGCACCAGCACGCGCTGGCCGGCGTCGCTGTCGCGGCTGTACTGCGGCCCGGCGTCGTACAGCAGCGCGTGGTGGCGCGTGACGACGAGCACCGCGCTGCCCTGGCCGACGTCGGCGGCGAGGAGGTCGAAGGCGCCTCGTGGCGGCCGCTCGACTGCAGGCCACAGCAGCGGCAGCGCCAGCGGCAGCGCGAGCAAGCGCAGCCGCCCCGGCAGCGGCGCCACCGCGAGCCACGCCGCGAGCAACCCGCCGGCCTGCACCCACCACGGCGCGACGGGCGCCGTCCACACCGCCCACGGCCACGCGGTCAGCACGGCCAGCAGCGCCGTCCACGCGGCCACGGCCGCCGCCGCCGCGTCCCACAGCGGCGGCACGACGATGCCCGCCAGCGCGAGCGGCGTGACGACCAGCGTCACGAGCGGAATCGCCACCAGGTTGGCGACGAAGCCGACCAGCGACACCTGCTGGAACAGCACCAGCGTCAGCGGCGCGAGCCCGACGGTGGCGATCGCCTGCGTGCGCACCGCGCCGCGCAAGGCGCTCGTGGCACGCACGGCCCAGCCGCACGCAGCCGTCGCCGCGGCCGGCGCGCGCGCCGGCTCGGAGCCCATCAGCAAGGCGACCGCGACGAACGACAGCCAGAAGCCCGGCTGCAGCAGCGCCCACGGGTCGGCGACGCCGACCGCCACCGCCGCCGCCAGCAGCACGAGCGGCCACGGCCAGTGCAGCCCGAAACTCGTGACGGCGGCGGCCGCGACGAGCATCCACACCGTGCGCTGCGCCGGCACGCCCCAGCCGGCGAACACGGCATACGCCGCCGCAGCCAGCACACCGCCCCAGCGCGCGGTGGTCGGCGCGGGCAGCCACAGCGGCAGCCGCGTGCTGCGACGCCACGCCCAGCCGACCAGCGCGCCGGCGCCCCACGCGAACATCGTGACGTGCAGGCCACTGATTGCGACCAGATGCGCGGTCCCCGACGCGCGGAAGAGGTCCCAGTCGCTGCGCTCGATCGCGCTCTGGTCGCCAATCGCCAGCCCGGCCAGCACGCCAGCAGCGCCCGGATCGGCGACGCGCACCGCGATCGCGTCGCGCACGCGCTGGCGTGCGCGCTCGACCGGGTGCGCCACGTCGACGGCGAGCAGCCGCGGCGGCGCACTGCCTGCGGCGGTGCGCACGTAGCCGCTGGCCCGGATGCCACGCTCGAACAGCCACAGCTCGTGGTCGAAGCCGTGCGGGTTGCGGTGACCGTGCGGCGGGCGCAGCCGCGCGGTCAGGCGCCAGCGCTGGCCGGCCTGCACCTCCACCGGCGGGCCGGCCAGCAGCGCGGCGTCGTGCAGCCCCTGGTACCAGCCGAGCGAGACGCGCCGCGGCACAGCCACCGGCTCGCCGCGCCAGCGCGCCTCGTCCACCTCGAACGTGAAGCGCACGCCGGCGCTGACCTGTCGCGGCAGGGTCGCGACGGTGCCGACGAGTTCGACGTCGACGCCGTCGAGCTCGGGCGGCAGCTGGTCCGCGAGGCGCCAGCCGGCGCGGGCCTCGGTGAGCCAGAAGGCCGCGGCAGCCACCAGCACCAGGCAGGCACCGAGGGACTGGCGAACGACGACCGCCAACGCGAGGCAGCCCCCGCCGAGCAGCAGCGCCCACCCGACGGGCCCCACGTCGGCGCGCGTCAGCTGCACGGCCGTACCGCCGAGCCAGGCCAGCGCCAGGCCGGCAAGACGGCTTCCGACGACGACATGCTCCCCCATGCGCACACCCTAGACGCCGGCGGGGCTGCACACCCATCCATCGGAAGTGGGACCGGGCGGCTACCGGCCAGCGCGGAGTTGGCCACAGGCGGCGACGGGTGGGGTCGCAGGCGGGGGCGGCGGGCTCGGCGGGCTTGGCGTGCGGCGCACGTCCGGGACAGCCGGCCGACGCGGCGTGTACGATGCGCACCCCCGCAGATCTGCCGAGAGAGCCCCGCCATGTCCGTCCCTGCCCGCCTGCAGTCGCTGGGCATCACGCTGCCGCCGGTGGCGGTGCCGGCCGCCGCCTACGTGCCTTTCGTGCGCAGCGGCGACCTCGTGTTCCTGTCGGGCCACATCGCGAAGAAGGACGGCAGGCCCTGGGTCGGCCAGCTCGGGCTGACGATGACGACCGACGAAGGCAAGGCCGCCGCGCGCGCAGTGGCGATCGACCTGATGGGCACGCTGGCCGCCGCGGTCGGCGGCGACCTCGACCGCGTCGTGCGCGTCGTCAAGGTGCTCAGCCTCGTCAACAGCACCGCCACCTACACCGAGCACCACCTGGTGACCAACGGCTGCTCCGAACTGCTCGGCCAGGTGTTCGGCGACGCCGGCGCGCACGCGCGCAGCGCCTTCGGCGTGGCGCAGCTGCCGCTCGGCGCTTGCGTCGAGATCGAGCTGATCGCGCAGGTGCGGTGAGCGCCGCGACGCGCACGTTCGCGGCCGGCGCGCTGCTGGGCCTCGGCGCCGTCGCCGCGGCGCTGGTCAGCCAGCACGTCTACGACATGCAGCCGTGCCCGTGGTGCGTGCTGCAGCGGCTGATCTTCGTCGCGATCGCGGCGGCGTGCGTCCTCGGGCTGCTGTGGCGCGGCGCCGCGGGGCGTGTCGTCGCCGCGACGCTGACGCTGGCGCTGGCGCTGTCGGGCGTGGCCGCCGCGCTGTACCAGAACCGGGTCGCGGCGAAGACTGAGTCGTGCTCGTTCACGTTCCCCGAGCGCTTCATCGCCGCCACCGGGCTCGACGGCTGGCTGCCCGACGTGTTCCAGGCACGCGCGAGCTGCATCGACGCCGCCGTCGACCTGTGGGGCCTGCCCTACGAGTTCTACAGCCTCGCGCTGTTCGTCGTCGTCGCCGCGGGCGCCGTCGCGCTGCTGCGCCGGCGCTGACGCGCACGTCGCGACTCAGCCCGGGGCGACGCGCGCGACCTTGACGAAGCCCTCGACCTTGCGCCCCTTGCGCGCGCGCCGGCCCTCGTAGGCGGCCAGCGCCGACAGGCGCAGCACCTCGTCCCTGACCTTGCCGCCACGGCCGCTGCCGTGCACGGCCAGCGCGCCGGCAAAGGTGGCCACCGACAGCAGCGGTGTCTTCGCGTCGACGTCCATCAGCGTCAGGCCGCGCCCGCCGTTGGGCTGCAGCTTCAGCTCGTCGAGCCCGAACACGAGCAGCCGCCCGTCGGCGGCGAGGCAGGCGACCTTGCCGTGACCGGCGGCGACCGCGGCCGGCGCCAGCACGACCTCGCCCGCCTCGACGGCGAGGAAGGCCTTGCCGCCGCGCTGGCGTGCGTGCAGGTCGGCCGCGCGCGCGAGCAGCCCATAGCCGCCGCTGCCGGCCAGCAGCAGCGTCGTGTCGGCGGCGCCGGCGACGAAGTGCGCCGGCTGTGTGCCGGCCTCGAGGTCGACCAGCGTGGTGACCGGCTGCCCGTCGCCGCGCCCGCCTGGCAGGCTCGCGACCGGCACACTGTACGCGCGCCCGTTGCTGCCCAGCACGACGAGCGTGTCGACGCTGCGACACGCGAACGTGCCGTACAGCGCGTCGCCGGCCTTGAACGCGAGGGTCGCCGCGTCAACCTCGTGGCCCTTGAGCGCCCGCACCCAGCCCTTGCGGCTGACGACGACCGTCACCGGCTCGTCGATCACCTTCACCTCGGCGACCGCGCGCCTGTCGGCCTGGATCAGCGTGCGCCGCTCGTCGCCGAACTGCTTCGCGTCGGCCTCGATCTCGCGGATCAGGGTGCGCTTCAGCGCCGCCGCGCTGCCGAGGATCTCGTCGAGCTTCTTCTGCTCGTCGCGCAGGTCCTTGAGCTCCTGCTCGATCTTGATCGCCTCGAGCCGCGCCAGCTGGCGCAGGCGGATCTCGAGGATGTCCTCGGCCTGGCGGTCGCTGAGTCGGAAGCGCTCGACCAGCGCAGGCTTCGGCTCGTCGGTGTTGCGGATGATGCGGATCACCTCGTCGATGTTCAGCAGCACGAGCTGCCGGCCTTCGAGCACGTGGATGCGGTCGAGCACCTTCGCCAGCCTGTGGCGCGTGCGCCGCTCCACCGTCGCGCGGCGGAAGCCGATCCACTCCGTGAGCACCTGGCGCAGGCCCTTCTGCGTCGGGCGGCCGTCGGCGCCGACCATCGTCAGGTTCACCGGCGCGCTCGTCTCGAGGCTGGTGTGCGCGAGCAAGGTGTTGACGAGCTCCTGCGGCTCGACCGTGCGGCTCTTCGGTTCGAACACCAGGCGCACCGGCGCGTCCTTGCTCGACTCGTCGCGCACCGCGTCGAGCACCGCGAGCACGGTCTGCTTGAGCTGCACCTGCTCGGCGCTCAGGGCCTTCTTGCCGGCCTTGACCTTGGGGTTCGTCAGCTCCTCGATCTCCTCGAGCACCTTCGCCGCGCTCGTGCCCGGCGGCAGCTCGGTGACGACGAGCTGCCACTGCCCGCGCGCCAGGTCCTCCGTCGTCCAGCGCGCGCGCACCTTCAGGCTGCCGCGCCCGCTCGTGTATGCGTCGCGGATCTCGGCCGCCGTGCTGATGACCTGCGCGCCGCCGGGGAAGTCGGGGCCGGGCAACAGCGCGAAGAGGTCGTCGTCGGCGAGCTTCTCGTCGCGGATCAACGCCACTGCGGCGGCGGCCACTTCGCGCAGGTTGTGGCTCGGCACCTCGGTGGCCAGGCCCACGGCGATGCCGCTCGCGCCGTTGAGCAGCACGAAGGGCAGCCGCGCCGGCAACAGGCGCGGCTCGTCGGTCGAGCCGTCGTAGTTCGGCACGAAGTCGACCGTGCCTTCGTCGATCTCGTCGAGCAGCAGGCGCGCGATGGGCGCCAGACGCGCCTCGGTGTAGCGCATCGCCGCGGCGCCGTCGCCGTCGCGGCTGCCGAAGTTGCCCTGGCCGTCGATCAGCGGATAGCGCTGGCTGAAGCCCTGCGCCATGCGCACCAGCGCGTCGTAGGCCGCGGTGTCGCCGTGCGGGTGGAACTTGCCGAGCACGTCGCCCACCACGCGCGCGCTCTTGACGGGCTTGGCCCCGGAAGCCCCCGAGAACGCCAGCCCCATGCGCTGCATCGCGTACAGGATGCGTCGCTGCACCGGCTTCTGGCCGTCGCACACGTCGGGCAGCGCGCGGCCCTTGACGACCGACAGCGCGTATTCGAGATAGGCCTGCTCGGCGTACTGCGCGAGCGTGATCGCGTCCGACGGCTCGGCGCGTTCGGTGGACGGGGCGGTGTCGAAGAGATCGGGCATCGGAGGCGGCGGCCTGCGGGCGAAGCCGCGGATTCTCGCTCAGCGTGCCGTGCCCGCCGGGCCCGCGAGCACCTCGGCCTCGCCCTGCGCGAGCAGCGACTTCAGCAGCGGCGGCGTGAAGTGGCGCTTGACGGTGATCGCGTAGAACTGCTCGTGCAGTCCGGGCACGACGGCCAGCTCGCGCAGCGCGCCGCTGCGCAACTCGTCCTGCACGACGACGGTGGGCAGCAGCGCCAGCGCGCCGGCGTCGCGCGCGAGCAGGCGCAGCATCGCCATGTCGTCGACCTCGGCGCGCACCTGCGGGCGCAGGCCGCGCTGCTCGCACCACAGGTCGAAGCCGGCGCGGATGCCGTGCGCGCGGCTGGGCAGCACGAGCGGCCGCGTCGCGAGGTCGTCGGGAAACGCGAAGGCGCCGCCGCCGGGCGGGCCGACGAGGCTCACCGCCTGGCGCGCGATGCGCCGGCAGCGCCAGGCCGCGTCGCCGGTGCCCTCGACCGCCTGGTTGGCCAGCACGAGGTCGAGCGTGTGCACCTGCAGGCGGCCGAGCAGGTCGTCGAGGCTGCCGGACTGCAGCAGCAGCTCGACGTCGTCGCGCGCGATCAGCGGGCGCAGGAAGTTCTCCTGGAAGTTGCGCGACAGCGTGGCCACCGCGCCGACGCGCAGCACCTTCCGGCCGGGCCCCCGCCCTTCGCGCAGCACCGACACCAGTTCGTTGCCCGCCGTGAAGATCGACTCGGCATAGCCCATCGCGACGCGGCCCGCCTCGGTCAGCCTCAGCGTGCGCGCCTGACGCTCGAACAGCGGCTGGCCGAGCGCGTCCTCGAGCTGCTGGATCTGCGTCGACAGTGCCGACGGCGACACGTGCAGCCGCTGTGCCGCGCGCGTCAGATGCCCTTCCTTCGCGACGGCCCAGAAGCCGTGCAGGTGGTGGTAGTTGAGCCGCGCCATTTTCTGAAATGCAGAACGATTCGTACTGAACATTGAATTTTACAGATGATCGTCCAGTCGCCACCATCGCGGCCATGAACACGCCTGCCCTTCTCCTTCCCGCCCTGCCCGCGCTGCTGTACGCCGTGGCAGCGTCCCTCGCCGGCACCGGCGCGCGCGACGCCGCGTGGCGGCGCGCCGAAGCCGCCGCGCTCGGCGCGACGCTGGCCGGCGCGGCCGCGCTCGCCGCCGTGCTCACCGGCGGGCCACTCGCGGGCTTCGGCCTGAGGCTCGACGTGCCCGGCGCCGTCGTCGCGCTGCTGGTGGGCTTCATCGGCTGGGTCATCGTGCGCTACTCGCACCGCTACCTGCAGGGCGAGGCGAACGAGCGCCGCTACCTGCGGCTGCTGGCGCTGACGCTCGCGGCCGTGTCGCTCGTGCTCGCCGCCGACCACCTGCTGCTGCTCGCGGCGGCGTGGACAGGCACCAGCATGACGCTGCACCGGCTGCTGCGCTTCTACGTCGAGCGCCCTGCGGCACGGATGGCGGCGCACAAGAAGTTCCTCGCGTCGCGTGCGGCCGACGCCGCGCTGCTCGGCGCGGTCGCGCTGCTGGCCAGCGCGTACGGCACGCTGTCGCTCGACGCGATGCTCGCGCTCGCCGCCACGCAGGGCGTGCCGCCGCTCGCGCAGGCCGGCCTCGCGCTGCTCGTCGTCACGGCACTGCTCAAGTGCGCGCAGCTGCCGCTGCACGGCTGGCTGATCCAGGTGATGGAGGCGCCGACCCCGGTGTCGGCGCTGCTGCACGCGGGCGTCGTCAACCTCGGCGGCTTCGTGCTGATCCGCTTCGCGCCGATGCTCGCCGACGCCCCGCTGGCCCTCGTGCTGCTCGCCGCGGTGGCGACGATCACGGTGGTCGTCGCCACGTTCGTGATGGGCACGCGCATCAGCATCAAGGTCGCGCTCGCGTGGTCCACCGTCGCGCAAATGGGCTTCATGCTGCTGCAAGTCGCGCTCGGCCTGCCGGCGATGGCACTGTTGCACCTGGTCGCGCATTCGCTCTACAAGGCGCACGCCTTCCTCGCCGCCGGCGGCGTCGTGCAGCGGCAGCAGGCGCTGCGCCTGGCGCCGGCGGCCGCGCCGTCGGCCGGGCGCTGGG
>JBBION010000128.1:0-8244 GCA_037443345.1 Rubrivivax sp.
GTTCGCCGGCCAGCTGCACTGGGTCACCGGCGGCGGCAGCGGCATCGGCCGCTGCGTCGCTCACGAGCTGGCGTCGCTCGGCGCGACCGTCGTCGTCGGCGGCCGCTCGGCCGACAAGCTCGAGCGCGTCGCGGCCGAGATCGCCGCCGACGGCGGGCGCTGCCACACGATCGCGTTCGACATCCGCGACGAGGACGCCGTCAAGGCCGGCGTCGAGCGCATCGTCGCCGAGCACGGGCCCGTCAGCGGGCTGGTCAACAACGCCGGCGGCCAGTTCCCGGCGCCGCTGGCCGCGATCAGCAAGAAGGGCTTCGACGCCGTCGTTGCCAACAACCTCACCGGCGGCTTCCTGATGATGCGCGAGGTCTTCGTGCAGAGCATGGAGAAGACCGGCGGCGCGATCGTCAACATGACGGCCGACTTCCGCAACGGCATGCCCGGCATGGGCCACAGCGGCGCCGCGCGCGCCGGCATGAGCAACCTGACGATGACCACGGCCTACGAGTGGGCGCACGCCGGCGTGCGCGTCAACGCGGTGGCGCCGGGCTGGATCGCCTCCAGCGGCATGGACACCTACGGCGGCGCGATGAAGGCCATCATCCCGAGGCTGAAGGAGCACGTGCCGATGCGGCGCATGGGTGTCGAGGCCGAGGTCAGCGCGGCGATCGTGTTCCTGCTGTCGCCGGCCGCGGCGTTCATCACGGGCGTGACGCTGCCGATCGACGGCGGCGCGCCGCTGGGCAGCGAGATCTTCCCGCTGCCGGCGGCGGCGCGCTCGACGCCGTTCGACGGCTTCCACCGCGCCGTCACGCCCGAGGTGCTGAAGTGAAGCCCCCCCGAAGCGCCTTCGGCGCCTCCCCCCCAGGGGGGCGCCGCCAGCGGACCGGCGAAGCCGGATCCGCGGCGGCCGCTTGGTCGGGCCAGGCGTACGGGCGTCGAGTCGGGACCGTCTGAGGTCATGCCGGCCCTCGCGACTCGCATCGACCCGAAGAGCGCGGGCTTTCGCGCCAACGCCGAGCGCATGCGCGAGCGCCTCGACCACGTGCGCGCGCTCGAGGCCCAGGTCGTCGCCGAGTCGGCCAGCAAGCGCGAGCGCTTCGAGCAGCGCGGCCAGCTGCTGCCGCGCGAGCGCGTCGCGCGGCTCCTGGACCGCGGCAGCGACTTCCTCGAGCTCAGCGCGCTGGCCGGCCTGGGCATGTACGACGACGACGGCAAGAAGAGCGTGCTCGGCGGCGGCGCGATCGTCGGCATCGGCACCGTGGCCGGCAAGCGCGTCGTCGTCTCCGCGAGCGACAGCGGCATCAAGGGCGGCACCGTCGCGCCGATGGGGCTGAAGAAGGCGCTGCGCGCGCAGCAGATCGCCGCCGAGAACAAGCTGCCGCTGGTGCACCTGGTCGAGTCGGGCGGCGCGAACCTGATGTACCAGGCCGAGATCTTCGTCGACGGCGGGCGCAGCTTCGCGAACCAGGCGCGGCTGTCAGCGGCGGGTATCCCGCAGGTGGCCGTCGTGCACGGGGCCTCGACCGCCGGCGGCGCGTACCTGCCGGGGCTGTCGGACTACGTCGTGCTCGTGCGCGGGCGCAGCAGCATCTACCTGGCCGGCCCGCCGCTGGTCAAGGCCGCCATCGGCGAGGACGCCGACGAGGAGACGCTCGGCGGCGCGACGCTGCACGCCGAGGTCACGGGGCTCGGCGAGTACCTGGCCGAGAACGACGCGCACGCCATCGCGATCGCGCGCGACGTGCTCGACAAGCTCGCGTGGGACACGGTGTCGCCGCCGCTGACGGCCGACGAGCCGCGGTACCCCGCCGAAGAGTTGCTGGGCGTCGTGCCGGCCGACGATCGCGTGCCCTACGACTGCCGCGAGGTGATCGCGCGCGTCCTCGACGGCTCCGACTTCCTCGAGTTCAAGGCCGCCTACGGCACCGACACGGTGTGCGGCCACGCGCGCATCCATGGCCACCTCGTCGGCCTGATCGGCAACCAGGGGCCCATCCAGCCCGAGGGCTCGGTCAAGGCCGCGCAGTTCATGCAGCTGTGCGACCAGTCGGGCACGCCGCTGGTGTTCCTGCAGAACACGACCGGCTACATGGTCGGCTCCGAGGCCGAGCGCAAAGGCGCGATCAAGCACGGCAGCAAGATGATCCAGGCGGTGGCCAACGTGCGCGTGCCGAAGTTCACCGTCGTGCTCGGCGGCTCGTACGGCGCCGGCAACTACGGCATGTGCGGGCGCGGCTTCGACCCGCGCTTCATCTTCGCGTGGCCCAGCGCGCGCACGGCCGTGATGGGCGGCGCGCAGGCGGCGATGGTGATGGACATCGTCAACCGCGCCAAGCTCGAGCGCCTGGGGCTGCCGGCCGACGACGCGGCGCTGGCCGCGATGAGCGAGCAGCTGAAGAAGCGGCTGGACCACGAGTCGACGGCACTGTTCGGCACCGCGCGGCTGTGGGACGACGGCATCATCGACCCGCGCGACACGCGCCGCGTGCTCGGCCTGTGCCTGGCGATCGCCGCCGAGGCCGGGCGCCGCGTGCTGCGGCCCAACGCTTTCGGCGTGGCCCGGATGTAGACGAGGAGACGACCGCGATGCAGTTCACCGCCGAACACCGCCAGATCGACGACACCGTCACGCGCTTCGTCGAGAAGGAGATCAACCCCAACGTCACCGATTGGGAGGCGGCCGAGGAGTTCCCGAGCCACGAGGTGTTCAAGAAGCTGGGCGCCCTCGGCCTGCTGGGCCTGAAGTACCCGGAGGAGTACGGCGGCGCCGGCCTCGACTTCAGCTACTCGCTCGTGATGGCCGAGGCGCTGGGTGCCTGCCACTGCGGCGGCGTGCCGATGGCCATCGGCGTGCAGACCGACATGGCCACGCCGGCGCTCGCGCGATTCGGCAGCGACGAACTGCGGCGCGAGTTCCTCGCGCCGGCGATCGCCGGCGACTACGTGGCCTGCCTCGGCGTCAGCGAGCCGGGCGGCGGCAGTGACGTTGCCGCGATCAAGACCACCGCGCGCAAGAACGGCGGCGACTACGTGATCGACGGCAGCAAGATGTGGATCACCAACGGCCTGAAGGCCGACTGGTGCTGCCTGCTCGCCAACACGAGCGAGGGCCCGGCGCACAAGAACAAGAGCCTGATCGTGGTGCCGATGGACGCGCCGGGCATCACGAAGCAGAAGATCAAGAAGATCGGCATGAACAGCTCCGACACCGCGCTGCTGTTCTTCGACAACGTGCGCGTGCCGCAGCGCCACCTGATCGGCCAGGAGGGGCTGGGCTTCACGTTCCAGATGCTGCAGTTCCAGGAGGAGCGCCTGTGGGGCGCGGCGAGCACGCTGCGCAGCATGGACCGGCTGATCGACCTGACGATCGCCTACACGCGCGAGCGCAAGGCCTTCGGCAAGAGCCTGCTCGACAACCAGGTGATCCACTTCCGCCTGGCCGAGCTGCGCACCGAGGTCGAGGCGCTGCGCGCGCTGACCTACCGCGCCGTCGAGATGTACGTCGGCGGCAAGGACGTGACCAAGCTCGCGTCGATGGCCAAGCTCAAGTGCGGGCGCCTGAGCCGCGAGGTCGCCGACACCTGCCTGCAGTACTGGGGCGGCATGGGCTTCACCTGGGACAATCCGATCTCGCAGGCCTACCGCGACAGCCGGCTCGTGTCGATCGGCGGCGGCGCCGACGAGGTGATGCTGGGCATCATCTGCAAGCTCGAAGGCACGCTGCCGGGGAAGGCATGAACACGACCGCCCACGAGACGCTCGCCGTGCGCGCCGACGGCCCGGTGTGGCACGTCACGCTGAACCGTCCGCAGGCGCGCAACGCGATGACGATGGCGATGGTGCGCGAGCTGCGCGCCGTGCTCGCCGACGCGAAGGCGGCCGGCGACGTGCGCGTGCTCGTGCTGCGCGGCGCCGGCGGCCACTTCTGCGCCGGCGCCGACCTGAAGGACATGGCCGCCGCGCGCGAGCGCGCCTCGCGCGCCGACGACGACAAGCGCGCGCTCGAGCCGGCGGCCGACCCGATGGCCGAGGTCAACGCGAAGTTCGGCGAGCTGTGCGTTGCCTACGCCGACACGGGGCTGGCCACGGTCGCCGTGCTCGAGGGCACCTTGATGGGCGGCGGCATCGGGCTCGCGTGCGTCGTCGACGTGGCGATTGCCAGCGACACCGCCGTGTTCCGGCTGCCCGAGACGTCGCTCGGCGTCGTGCCGGCGCAGATCGGCCCTTTCCTCGTCGAGCGCATCGGCTACGCAGAGACCAAGCGGCTGGCCGTCACCGGCGGTGCGCTCGACGCACGGCAGGCACTGGCGCTGCGGCTGGTGCACGAGGTACACGCGCCCGACGCACTCGACACCGCGCTGCAACGCGTGCTGGGCGAGATCCTGCGCTGCGCGCCCGGGGCGATCTCGGCCACGAAGGCGCTGCTCGCGCGCGCGCGCTTCACGCCGCCGGTGGACCTCGTGCGCGAGGCGGCCGAGGTGTTCTCGCGCGCCGCCAACGGGGCGGAAGGCGTCGAGGGCACGGCCGCGTTCCTCGGCAAGCGCAAGCCGACGTGGGCGCCCTGACGCGTCGTGGCCGCCACGCCGTGAGCTTCTCGAAGATCCTGATCGCGAACCGCGGCGACCCCCGGTGCCTGCCACCGGGGGCGGCGAAGGCTCGTGTCGGCCGCGCCGACGCGGGCCGCAGCCACATCGCCGGGCACGCGCAGCGTGCGGCGATCGCGCCGCGGAACTGACGTGTTCTCGAAGATCCTGATCGCGAACCGCGGCGAGATCGCCTGCCGCGTCATCCGCACCGCGCACCGGCTCGGCTACCGCACCGTCGCGGTCTACAGCGACGCCGACCGCGACGCGCCGCACGTGCGCCTGGCCGACGAGGCGCTGCGCCTCGGCCCGGCACCCGCGGCGCAGTCGTACCTCGCGATCGACGCGCTGCTCGACGCCGCGCGGCGCACCGGCGCCGACGCGGTGCACCCCGGCTACGGCTTCTTGTCGGAGCGCGCCGACTTCGCGCGTGCGTGCGTCGCCGCCGGCCTCGTCTTCATCGGCCCGCCGCCCGAGGCGATCGACGCGATGGGCGACAAGGCCGGCGCGAAGAAGCGCATGCTCGGCGCCGGCGTGCCGTGCGCGCCGGGTTACCTCGGCGACGACCAGAGCGACGCGCGCTTCGCCACTGAGGCGCAGCGGCTCGGCGTGCCGCTGCTCGTGAAGGCCGTCGCCGGCGGCGGCGGGCGCGGGATGCGGCTCGTGCGCCGCCTGGAGGATCTGCAGGCCGCGCTCGACGGCGCGCGGCGCGAGGCGGCGAGCGCGTTCGGCGACGGCCGGCTGATGCTCGAGCGGCTGATCGACGACGCGCGCCACGTCGAGATCCAGGTCTTCGCCGACCGGCACGGTCACGTGATCCACCTCGGCGAGCGCGACTGCACGGTGCAGCGGCGCCGGCAGAAGGTGATCGAGGAAGCGCCCTCGCCCGTCGTGGACGCCGCGATGCGAGCGGCGATGGGCCGCGACGCCGTGGCCGCCGCGCGCGCGGTGGGCTACGTCGGCGCGGGCACCGTCGAGTTCGTCGTCGACCGCGACGGCCGCCATCACTTCCTCGAGATGAACACGCGGCTGCAGGTCGAGCACGCGGTGACGGAGGCCGTCACGGGCATCGACCTCGTCGAGTGGCAGCTGCGCGTCGCCGCCGGCGAGCCGCTGCCGCTCGCGCAGGACGACCTGCGCTTCTCGGGCCACGCGATCGAGGCGCGCCTGTACGCCGAGGACCCGTACGCCGGCTTCGTGCCGCAGACCGGACGCATCGTGCACTGGCGCCCGCACGACGACGCGCGCGGCGAGATCCGGGTGGACGACGGCATCGCCGAAGGCGGCGAGGTCGCGCCGTACTACGACGCGATGGTCGCCAAGCTGATCGCACACGGCCACGACCGCGCCGACGCGCTGCGCCGCCTCGCCGCCGCGCTCGAGCACACGCCGCTGCTCGGCGTCGCGACCAACGCCGGCCTGCTGTCCGACCTGCTGCGCCACCCCGACGTCGTGCAGGCGCGCATGACGACGACGCGGCTCGACGAGTGGGCGCAGGCCGGCGCGCCGATCCTGCAGCGCCCTGCCCCCGACGACGACGCGTGGGCGATCGCCGCCGCCGTGTTCGCGCGGCGCGAAAGGCCGGCGCACCGCAGCGCCGGCGTCGCCGCGTACGACCTGGTCCTCTCGCACGCCGGCGAGCAGCGCACGCTGCGCGTGTACCCGCACGGCCACGGCGTCGAGGTGCGCGTCGGCGACCACGTCACCCGCTTCGACGCGGTCGAGCACGATGACCACGCGCTGCGCTACGCGGTGCACGGCCACTGGCGGCGTGCCACCGCCGTCGTCGAGGGCGCGCGGCTGCACCTGGCGCTCGGCGAGCGCCAGCACGTGTTCGACGAACCGTCGCCGCTGGCCGCCGCCGACGCCGGCGCCGACCCGCGGCGCGTGCGCGCACCGGTGGCCGGCGTCGTCGTGCACGTCGCGGTGCGGCCGGGCGAGCGCGTGCGCGCTGGCCAGCCGTTGGTGTGCGTCGAGGCGATGAAAATGGAGATGTGGCAGCACGCCGGCGCCGACGGCATCGTCGCCGCGATCCACGTGGTGGTGCGCGACGCGGTGAGCGCCGGCGCGCTGCTGGTCGAACTCGACGTCGAAGGCTGAACGACCCGATGGACAAGGCCATCCTCACCTGCGCGCTCACCGGCGTGCTCACCGACCCGCGGCAGCACCCGGTGCCGGTCACGCCCGAGCAGATGGCCGCCGAGGCGCGCGACGCGTACAACGCCGGCGCCAGCGTCATGCACGTGCACCTGCGACGCCAGGAGCCGGGCCAGGGCCACCTGCCGAGCTGGGACCCCGACGTCGCGCAGGCCGTGTGCGACGCGATCCGCGCCGCCTGCCCCGGCGTGATCATCAACCTGACGACCGGCGTCGTCGGCAAGGACATCTCGGGCCCGGCGGCGTGCATACGCCGCGTGCGCCCCGAGATCGCCGCGTGCAACGCCGGCACCCTGAACTACCTCAAGCTCAAGGCCGACGGCACCTGGGCCTGGCCGCCGATGGTGTTCGACAACCCGGTGGCCAAGGTGCAGCAGATGCTCGACGTGATGGCCGAGTGCGGCACGCACCCCGAGTTCGAGTGCTTCGACGTCGGCATCGTGCGCAGCGTCGAGATGTACCGCCGCGCCGGCATGTTCGGCGGCGTGCCGGAAGTGAACTTCGTGATGGGCGTGGCCAGCGGCATGCCGTGCGACGCTGCGCTGCTGGCGCTTCTGCCGGGTTACGCGCCCGCCGACGCGGTGTGGCAGACGACGCTGATCGGCCGCGCCGAGGTGTGGCCGGTGCACCAGAAGACGGCCGAGCTCGGCGGCATGCTGCGCACCGGGCTCGAGGACACGTTCTACCTGCCCGGCGGCGAGCGCGCGAGCGGCAACGGCACACTCGTCGAGGCGCTCGCCGCGTGCGCGCGGCGCGCCGGGCGCGAGGTGGCCAGCCCCGCCGAGGCGCGCCGCCTGCTCGGCCTGAACGAAGGAGCCCCGGCATGACGCACGCGATCGGCCCGCGCCGCAGCGCCGACGAGCAGGCACGGCTCGACGCAGCGCTGACCGAGCTGTTCGAACGGCGCATCAGCTTCAACCAGGTGCTCGGGCTGCGCGTGACGCAGCTCCTGCCGCAGGTGCAGCTGGCGTTCGACATGCGCCCGGAACTCGTCGGCCACTACCTGTACGGCCGGCTGCACGGCGGCGTGATCTCGGCCACACTCGACGCGACCGGTGGCTTCGCGCTGATGGTGGCGATCGGCGAGAAGCACCACGACGAGACGACCGAGCAGGTCATGCACCGCTTCTCGCGCATGGGCACGATCGACCTGCGCATCGACTACCTGCGCCCGGGCATCGGCCAGCACTTCGTCGCCACCGCCGAGGTCACGCGGCTGGGCGGGCGCGTGGGCTCCACGCTGATGCGCCTCGTCAACGAGCAGGGCACGCTGGTCGCCACCGGGGCGGCGGCGTACATGATCTCCTGACGCGAGGGTCGCGGCTTCGGAGTTGCGGCGCTAGACTGCGCCCTTGTATCCAATGCCGGCGCAGCCCGCGCCTTCCGCATGGCCGATGAGCCGTCCACCGACGCGGCAGTCCAGAACGAGCTGCTTCGGCTGACGTTGCGCAACGCGGCACGCAGCGTGCCGCTGCAACTGCTGGCGGTGGCGTGGGTCGCGTGG
>JBBION010000129.1:0-8228 GCA_037443345.1 Rubrivivax sp.
CGGCGTGGCCGGCGCCGCAGCCACTGACCGTCACGCTGCGCGGCCGGCACGACTGGGCGCTGCACTTCCTCGTCTCGGCCGTCGTCGCCGCCGAGGCCGGCACGCCGCTGGCCGAGGCCGTGGGCTTGTGGAAGGAACTCGACGATGCGCGCGGCGGCGACAGCGGCTTCAGCTTCGCCGACCTGGCGGCCGACCGCGCCGGCACGCGCTTCGGCGAGGGGGCCGTGCGCGACCCCCGCCGCTGGCAGGCGCGCGTGGTGGCATTGAACGACGAGGCCGCCGTGATGCCGCGCGCCGACGACCTGCCCGAGTTCCTGACGCAGGCCGAGTTCGCGTCGCGCTACGGCGGGCCCGACGGCGCCGGCAGCGCCCGCCTGCGCGCCGAGATCGAGGCGCGCATCGACGCGCTGCCGCTCTGGCGGTGAGGGGGCGGGCGTCGGGTCGCGACGCGTGGCACACGTCCCCGAACAACTGCTGCGGCTTGCGTCTGCCTGCAAGGGTGGCGGCGTCGCGGCCGGCGGCCCCCGCTGCGGGCTCACGCTGGGGCGGTCGGCCCGGCGGGCCGACTGCGCTGCGCTGCTCGGCCCGGGGTCGCGCGGCCGAACTCGCTGCGCTCCCTGCGGTCGCTGCGCTCGGACATCCGCCGCGAGTCAGTTCACGATGCGCGTTGGCGCGCGCCGCTTTGCCGCGCCAACGTCGGCACGTAGGCGATGCGGACGTTGTGGGGCGTCCGCGATCGGCCGGGCCAGCCACTCGGCCTCGGCGCGTCGAACCCGGGCCCATGCAACCTGTCGCCCGGGGCCTGCGAGGGCGGCGTCAGCGTGCGCGGCGCGGGATCAGCACCGTGTAGTCGAAATCGAGCACGACGGCGGGGTCGTAGTTGCCGGCGCCGTCCTGGTACGGGAAGTCGGCACACGGCCGGTCCTTCGCGGCGACGGTGCGCAGGCGCAGCGCGCCGACGTCGTCGCGCCCGGGCAGGGCCTGGCGTTCGAGCACTTCGCTCCAGGCGTAGATGGTGTCGCCGGCGAAGGTCGGGTTGACGTGACGCCCGCCGTGGATCGCGGCGATCGTCTGCGCGTTGGCCAGGCCGTTGAACGACAGGGCGCGCGCCAGGCTGATGACGTGCCCGCCGTAGATGATGCGGCGGCCGAAGCGCCCGTCCTTCTCGACGTGCTGGTTGAAGTGCACGCGCGCCGTGTTCTGGAACAGGCGCGCGGCCATCATGTGGTCGGACTCCTCGATCGTCATGCCGTCGACGTGGTCGATGCGCTCGCCGGCCTCGTAGTCGTCCCACAGGTGCGGGCTGCCGGCGCGCACGGCGTCGTAGCGCGCGGCGTCGACGCGGTAGGGCACGATCAGGTCGGCCGCGGCCACCGACGCCGGCAGGTCGGGCACGACGGTCTCGGGGTTCGGCGAGGCGGCGTCGCGCTTGCGCACCATGACCCAGCGGAAGTAGTCGACGACCATCGCGCCGTGCTGGTTCACGCCCGTCGAGCGCACGTAGACGACGCCGGTCTTGCCGTCCTTGTTGGCCTTGATACCCAGCACGGTCGAGTCGGTCGTCACGGTGTCGCCCGGGTACAGCGGCACGCCGAAGCGCCCGCCGGCGTAGCCGAGGTTGGCGATGGCGTTGAGCGAGATGTCGGGCACCGTCTTGCCGAACACGAGGTGGAACGCGAGCAGGCTGTCGACCGGCGCGCGCGGAAGGCCCATGGCCTGCGCGAACGGCGTCGACGAGTTCAGCGCGAAGCGCGGGCCGAACAGCGCCGTGTACAGCGCCACCTCGCCGTCGGTGACGGTGCGCGGCGTGGCGTGCGGCAGGTGCTGGCCGACGCGGAAGTCCTCGAAGAAGTTGCCGGCCTGGGTCTTGGTGCTCATCGCGGTGGTTCTCGCTTCAGTTCTTCACGCGTCCGGGACAAAGTCGCGACGCTTCAAGCGGCCGCCGCGGATCCGGCTTTGCCGGTCCGCTGGCGGCGCCCCCTGCGGGGAGGCGACCGAAGGTCGCTTCGGGGGGTCACAGCCCGTAGGCGGTGGCCAGTTCGGGGTCCTTGCGCGCGACGAGCTTCGCGAGGTCGACGATCACCTTGGCCTGCTTCCACGTGGCGTCGTCCTGCATCTTGCCGTCGATCATCGCGACGCCGCTGCCGTCGGGCATCGCCTCGAGAATGCGCTTGGCGAACAGCACTTCCGTGACGTCGGGGCTGAACACGCGGCGAGCGATCGCGATCTGGTTCGGCGCCAGTGACCACGCGCCGGTGCAGCCCATGATGAATGCGTTGCGGAACTGCGCCTCGCAGCCGGCCTCGTCCTTGAGGTCGCCGAACGGGCCGTAGAAGGCGCGGATGCCGTGCGCGACGCAGGCGTCGACCATCTTGGCCAGCGTGTAGTGCCACAGGTCCTGCTGCGCGAAGGCGCGCTCGCCGCCGCCCTCGGGCGGGTCGGCGAGCACGCCGTAGAACGGGTGGCCGCCGCCGACGCGCGTGGTCTTCATGCCGCGCGAGGCGGCGAGGTCGGCCGGGCCCAGGCTCATGCCGTGCATGCGCGGGCTGGCGCCGGCGATGGCCTCCACGTTCATCACGCCCTGCGCCGTCTCGAGCAGCGCGTGGATCAGGATCGGCTTGGTCACGCCGTACCTGGCTTCGAGCAGCGCGAGGTACTGGTCGACGAAGTGGATGTCCCACGGGCCCTCGACCTTGGGGATCATCACGACGTCGAGCCGGTTGCCGGCGTGGCGCACGATCTGCTCGAGGTCGTCGAGGATCCACGGGCTGTTCAGGCAGTTCACGCGCACCCAGATCGCGGTGCCCAGCGCCGCGGCGTCGAAGGCGTTGACGCCGTCGATGAAGCCCTGGCGCGCGGCTTCCTTGCTCTCGATGGGAATGGCGTCCTCGAGGTTGCCGCACAGCACGTCGACCTGCTTCGCGGTCTCGGGCAGGCGGGCGCGGATCTTCTCGAGGTGCGGCGGGAAGAAGTGCACGACGCGCTCGGGGCGCAGCGGCAGCTCGCGCAGCGGGGCCGGCGCGCCGATGGCCAGCGGCTTGTAGAAGTGGGTCGGCAGTTTCATGGCGTGTCTCCGGGGTCTTGGATGAGGGGGTCAGGCGGTGGGGCCGGCGACGACGCCGGCGTCGTGCAGTCGCCCGACTTCGTCGGAGGGCAGCTTCAGCACGTCGAGCAGGATCTCGTCGGTGTGCTCGCCGAGCATTGGTGCACGCAGCGGCGGCACGCGCTCGCCGCGGCCGAAGTGCAGCGGCGTGCCCGGCACGAGGTAGGTGCCGATGCCGGGCTGGTCGACGGGGCCGAACATGGGGTTGGCGGGCGAGAAGTCGGCGTCGAGGTCGAGTGCCTGGCGCACCGTGCGGTACGGGCCCCAGGTGACGCGGTGCGCGTCGAATGCCGCCTGGACCTCGGCCAGCGTGCGCTGCGCGAACCAGGGCTCGAGCAGCGCGGCGATGGCCTCGCGGGCGCGGAAGCGGTGGCCTTCGTCGGTCATGTCGAGACCGAGTCGTGTGCCGAGCGCGGCGAACGCCTCGCCCAGGCCGGTGGCCTTGGCGAGCGTCTCCCACTGCAGGTCGGTGAGGCCGACGACCATCGCGCGCTCGCCGTCCTTCGTCGCGAAGTCGCGGCCGAACGCGCCGTAGAGGTAGTTGCCGTAGCGCGGGCGGTCGATGCCCGTGACCTGCACCTCCGCGACCATGCCGAGGTTCGCGACCATCGCCAGCGCCACGTCCTTCAGCGCCAGCGTGACGAGCTGGCCTTCGCCGGTGCGGTCGCGGTGGCGCAGCGCGGCGAGCATCGCGACCGCGAGCAGGTGCCCGGCCGTGACGTCCCACGCCGGGAAGACGTGGTTGACCGGCTCGGCCGCGTCCACCGGGCCCGTGAGGTACGGAAAGCCGATCTGCGGATTGACGGTGTAGTCGACCTCCGAGCCGCCGTCGCGCCGGCCGGTGAGGTTGAGCATGATCAGGTCCGCACGCTTGGCGGCGAGCTGGTCGTAGGCCAGCCAGCCGCGCGCTGGGAAGTTGGTGCTGAACAGGCCCGCCTCCGGCCCGCTCTGGCAGATCAGCGCCGTGAGCAGCTCCTGCCCGCGCGGCGAGCGGATGTCGACCGCGATCGAGCGCTTGCCCTTGTTCATGCCGGCCCAGAACAGGCTCGCGCGGCCGTCGGGGGTCAGCGGCCAGCGCTTGTGGTCGAGGCCGCCGCCGATCGGGTCGAAGCGGATCACGTCGGCGCCGAGCTGCGCCAGCGTCATGCCGCCCAGCGGCGCGGCGACGAAGGCCGAGCCCTCGACGACGCGCAGCCCCTGCAGGATGCCGGTCATCAGATCACCTTCCTCGCGCGCAGGTCGGCGAGCCTGCCGGCGTCGAAGCCGAGCACTTCGGCCAGCACCTCGTCGGTGTGCTCGCCCAGGCGCGGGCCAAGGCTGCGGATCGTGCCCGGCGTCTCGGACATCTTGGGCACCGGCGCCGGCATCATCAGCACCTCGTTGAGGTCGGGCTCGTCGACGGCGACGATGTTCTGCCGGATGTGGAAATGGCGGTCGCCGAAGATGTCGGCGATGTTGTTCAGCGGCCCGGCCGGCGTGTCGGTCGCGTAACAGCGCTGCAGCACTTCCTCGCGCGTGAGCGAGCCGCACCAGTCGCGCACGATCTCGTTGACCTCGAGCTTGTGCGCCAGCCTCGTGGCCTGCGTGCCGTAGTTCTCGGGCAGCGCGAGCTCGGGGCGCTTCATCGCCTGCGCCAGCCGCGCGAACAGCAGGTCGGTGGCGCACGAGATCGCGACCCACTTGCCGTCACGCGTCGAGAAGTGGCCGTGCGGCACCGCATAGTCGTTGTGCGACGAGCCCTGGCGCTCGCGCACGATGCCGTACATGCCGTAGGCGGAGGCGAGCTCCTCGGTGCAGCGGAACACGCTCTCGTACAGCGCGGCGTCGACGTACTGGCCCTCGCCGGTGAGGTCGCGGTGGCGCAGCGCGATCAGCACGCCGATGCAGCCGTACAGGCCCGTCATGTAGTCGGCCAGCGTCGTCGAACCCGGCGTCATTGGCGTGCCGCGCGGCATGCCGGTGAGGTAGGCCAGGCCGCCGACGGCGTGCGCGACGCGCGCGAAGCCGGGGCGGTCGCTGTACGGGCCGGTCTGGCCGTAGCCGGTGACGCGCAGCATCACCAGGCGCGGGTTGATGTCGTGCAGCACGTCCCAGCCCAGGCCCCACTTCTCGAGCGTGCCGGTGCGGAAGTTCTCGCACAGCACGTCGGTCTGGCGGATCAGGTCCTTGAAGATCTGCGCGCCCTCCTTGCTGCGCAGGTCCAGCGTCACCGAGCGCTTGTTTCGGCCCTCGCTGAGCCAGGTCAGCGTGTCGCCGCACGCGGTGGGCGTGCCGAAGCGGCGCAGCGCGTCGCCGCCGTCGGGGTGCTCGACCTTGAGCACGTCGGCGCCGGCCTCGCCGAGCAGCGTCGCGCAGAACGGCGCCGCGATCACGGTGGCGGCGTCGATGACGCGGATGCCCGCCAGCGGCCCCTTGCGGGTGTCGAACGGCGGGGCGGTCGGTTGGTTCTCGCTCATCTCGATCTCCCTGGTGCCGAAGCGGGTCCGGAGGCTGCTTGACCGCACGCGGTCAAGCAGCCGCCGCGGATCCGGCTTGGCCGGTCCGCGGGCGGCGCCCCCTCGAGGGGGAGGCGCCGAAGGCGCTGCGGGGGTGGTCCATCGCTAGACGACGTTGCGTTCGCGCAGCATCGCGATCTCCTCGGCGGCCAGGCCGAGCAGCGTGCGCAGCACCTCGTCGTTGGCATTGCCCAGCCGCGGGCCGAGGTTGGCGATGCGTCCCGGCGTCGCCGACAGCGTCGGCACGACGCCGGGTACGACGACCTCGCCCAGGTTCTCCTCGCGCCAGCGCACGAGGTTGCCGCGCGCGGCGAAGTGCGGGTCGTTGAAGATGTCGGCGATGCTGTTGACCTCGCCCACCGGCACTTCCTCGTACAGGCAGCGGTTGAGGACCTCGTGGCGCGGCAGCGAGCCGACCCAGTCGATGACGTGCTGGTTGACGATCTCGCGCGCCGCCAGCCGCTTGCGCTGGTCGCCGTACATCTCCTTGCTCGACAACTCGGGCCGGCCCATCGCGACCGACAGGCGCTCGAACATCTTGTCGGTGGTGCAGGCGATCGCGATCCAGCGGTTGTCCTGGGTGCGGAAGTGCCCGTGCGGCACGGCGACGAAACTGCCCGCGCCTTCGCGCTCGCGGATCTTGCCGAACATCGCGTAGGCCGGGGCGATCTCCTCGAGCACGCGGAACACGGCTTCGTAGATGCCGACGTCGACCAGCTGGCCCTTGCCGGTGGCTTCCTTGTGGCGCAGCGCGACCATCACGCCGATCGTGCCGAACAGGCTGGCGATGTAGTCACCGATCGGCACCGTGCCGGGCAGCACCGGTGTCTCGCCGGGAAAGCCGGCCAGGTAGTTCAGCCCGCCGAAGGCCTGCGCGATGTGCGCGAAGCCCGCGCGGCGGCGGTAGGGCCCGGTCTGGCCGTAGCCCGAGACGCGCAGCATCACGATGCCGGGGTTGGCCTCGTGCACCTGCGGCCAGCCCAGGCCCCACGATTCCATCGTGCCCGGGCGGAAGTTCTCGACCAGCACGTCGGACTTGGCGACGAGCCGCTTGAACAGCTCGACGCCCTCGGGCTTGAGCAGGTCGATCGTCACCGACTTGCGGTTGCGTGCCTCGCTGAGCCACGCGAGCGTGGCGTTGTCGCGCTTGGTCGCGGTGCCGAAGCGGCGCATCGGGTCGCCGCCGTCGGGGTGCTCGACCTTGATCACCTCGGCGCCGAACTCGCCGAGGATCGACGCGGCGTACGGGCCGGCGAGGAAGTTGCCGACGTCGATGACGCGCAGGCCCTCGAGCGGCAGCTTGCGCGGGGCGTCGGCCGTGTCGGTCGCGGCGGCGGGGGCGGTGGATGCGTGGGGCACGGCTTACCTCCCGGGAATGCATGCAGGGTCGGCGCCGGCCGGGCGACGTCGGGCGGCCGTGGCGCACGCAGCGCGGCGGCAGGGTCTTTGCTCGACAATGCGGCGACGCCGACACGACGAGGGGACGTGACGATGAGCAGCGACGCCAACCCGGGGCAGCCCGCGACGGACTTCGGCGCCTGGATCGGCCGCACGGAAACCACCGACGACCCGCTGGCCGTCACGCAGGCGCGCGCCGCGGCGGCGATGTTCGACGACGTCGCCGCGCAGCTCGACGACGGTGCGCCGCTGCCGCCGCTGTGGCACTGGTTCTACTTCCTGCCGCGTGCGCCGCAGTCGCAGCTCGACGACGACGGGCACCCGAAGCGCGGCGGCTTCCTGCCGCCGATCCCGTACCCGCGGCGCATGTTCGCCGGCTCGACGTTGCGCTTCCACCGCCCGCTCGTGCTCGGGCGGCCGGCACGTCGCCACGCGCGCATCGCCGACGTGGCGATGAAGAGCGGGCGCAGCGGGTCGCTGGCCTTCGTGACCGTCGCGCTGCGCTTCGAGCAGGACGGCGCGCTGTGCCTCGAGGAGGAGCAGCAGATCGTCTACCGCGAGCCCGGCGCCGCGGTGCCGGCACCGGCCGTGGTCGCGTGGGCCGGGTTGCCCGAAGGCGCCTGGTCGCGGGTCGTCGCGCCCGACCCGCGGCTGCTGTTCCGCTTCTCGGCGCTGACGTTCAACGCTCACCGCATCCACTACGACCGCGACTACGCGCGCGACGTCGAGGGCTACCCCGGCCTCGTCGTGCACGGGCCGCTGACGGCGATGCTGCTCGCCGACCTCGCGCAGCGCGAAAGCGGCCGGCCGCTCGCGACCTTCTCGTTCCGCGGCCAGGCGCCGCTGTTCGACCTGGCGCCGTTTCGCCTCGTCGGCACCGCCGACGGCGACGCCGTGCGGCTCGAGGCGCAGCGCTGCGACGGCCAGGCCGCGCTGGCGGCCACCGCCGAGCTCGCCTGAGCCCGGCAGCGGCCGAGAGCCGCCCCGGCCGGGCCGGGGCGCAGGCCGTGACGGGAGGGGGTGGTCCAAGGGCCGGCCCGGCGCGTGGGGTCAGACCGTCAGCGACATGCCGCGGTAGATCCTCGCGCGGTAGCGCGAGTCCTCCGCGTCGGGCAGCGGGGCACCGGCCAGCAGCACGGCGCGCGCGAAGCGCTTGACCTCCTCGTCGTGCTCCTCCTCGTTGCGCGGCTCCTCGCTGCGCACGCGGCGGGTGAGGTTGATCTGGTTGACCG
>JBBION010000130.1:0-2795 GCA_037443345.1 Rubrivivax sp.
CCTGCACGAGCAGTACCTGCTGCCGCCGCTGCACGCCGGCTGGGCGGTGCGGCGCAAGAGCCACCACTTTCGCAGCTACGAGGAGGTGGCAAAGAAGTTCGCCAAGCTGCTGGGCATGGACCCGTGGCTGATCAACCCGATGTACGCGCAGTGCGGCAAGGTCAACTTCACCGAGGGCACCGGCATCGACTGCGTCAAGGGCCACGCCGAGGCGCTGATCGCCAAGATCCGCCGCAAGTACAAGGAGTACGGCATCGCCGAGAAGCCGTTCGTCGTCGTCAAGGCCGACGCCGGCACCTACGGCATGGGCATCATGACCGTGCGCGACCCGAAGGAACTCGACGAGATCAACCGCCGCACGCGCAACAAGATGAGCGTGATCAAGGAGGGCCAGGAGGTCACCGAGGTGATCATCCAGGAAGGCGTGCCGACTTACGAGCGCGTCAACGACGCGGTGGCCGAGCCGGTGGTCTACATGCTCGACCGCTACGTGGTGGGCGGCTTCTACCGCATCCACGCCGAGCGCGGCGTCGACGAGAACCTCAACGCCCCGGGCGCCGCCTTCGTGCCGCTGGCCTTCGCCGAGGCGAGCCACCTGCCGCGCCCCGGCGTCAAGCCCGGCGCGAGCGCGCCGAACCGCTTCTACATGTACGGCGTGATCGGCCGGCTGGCGATGCTGGCCGCCAGCTACGAGCTCGAGGCCACCGACCCTGAGGCCGAGATCTACGAGTGATGCACGCGCGGCGGCGCGATGCCGGGCCCGGGCGACGCCGTCGCGGCGCCGTCGCACGATCGACAATGCGCGTCGAGCGGCCTGAGTCGCACCGTCCGACACCGTCTTGAGCTCACCGAGCGCACCGCGCACCCCGAGCGCCATCGCCGCCCTGACGCTGGGCGCGCTCGGCGTCGTCTACGGCGACATCGGCACCAGCCCGCTGTATGCGCTCAAGGAGGTGTTCCACGCCGGCCATGTCGAGGTGACGCCCGACCACGTGCTCGGCGTGCTGTCGCTGATCTTCTGGACGATGACGGTCATCGTCTCGCTCAAGTACGTGCTGCTGATCCTGCGCGCCGACAACCACGGCGAGGGCGGGCTGATCGCGATGCTCGCGCTGGCCACCAGCGCGGTGGCCGATCGCCCGCGGCTGCGGCGCGCGCTGCTGGTGGTGGGCATGTTCGGCACCGCCGTGTTCTACGGCGACGGTGTCATCACGCCGGCGATCTCGGTGCTGTCCGCGGTCGAGGGGCTCGAGGTCGCGGCGCCGGCGCTGCACGAGTTCGTCGTGCCCGTCACGCTTGTCGTGCTGACGGTGCTGTTCGCCGTGCAGCGCTTCGGCACCGGCGGCATCGGGCGCTTCTTCGGGCCCGTGACGCTGGTGTGGTTCGTCGCGCTGATCGCGCTCGGTGCGCCGCAGGTGGCGGCGAACCCGACGGTGCTCGCGGCGCTGAACCCGGCGCACGCGCTCGCGTTCATCGCCGCCGAGCCGCTCGTGGCCTTCGTCGCGCTGGGTGCGGTCGTGCTGACCGTCACCGGCGGCGAGGCGCTGTACGCCGACCTCGGCCACTTCGGGCGGCTGCCGATCCGCGTGGCTTGGTACGGCCTCGTGATGCCGGCACTGGTCGTCAACTACTTCGGCCAGGGCGCGCTGCTGCTCGCCGAGCCCGGGTCGATCGACAACCCGTTCTATCGACTCGCGCCCGAGTGGGCGCGGCTGCCGCTGGTGTTCCTGGCCACGGCGGCGACCGTGATCGCGTCGCAGGCGCTGATCACGGCGGCGTTCTCGGTCACCAAGCAGGCGGTGCAGATGGGGTTGCTGCCGCGCATGCGGCTGCTGCACACCTCGGTGCGCGAGACGGGGCAGATCTACGTGCCCTTCGTCAATTGGGGCCTGTACGTCTTCATCGTGCTGGCCGTCGTGTTCTTCGGCAGCTCTTCGAGGCTGGCCGCCGCCTACGGCATCGCCGTCACGCTCGACATGACGATCACCACCGTGATGACGTTCTTCGTGCTGCGCTACGGCTGGAAGTACCCGCTGCCGCTGTGCGTCGCCGCCACCGGCGTGTTCTTCGTCATCGACATCACGTTCTTCGCGTCGAACCTGCTCAAGCTGTTCGCCGGCGGCTGGTTCCCGCTCGTCATCGGCGTGGGCATGTTCACACTGATGCTGACCTGGATGCAGGGCCGCACGCTGATGGCCGAGCGCCTGCGCGACGACGCGATCGACCTGCGCGGCTTCCTCGACGCCGTGTTCGTCAGCCCGCCGGCGCGCGTGCCCGGCACCGCGGTGTTCCTCACCGCCGAGGAGGGGCTCGCGCCCAACGCGCTGATGCACAACCTCAAGCACAACAAGGTGCTGCACGAGTACAACCTGTTCGTCACGGTGCGCCACCACGAGGTGCCGTGGATCGGCTTCGACAAGCGCGTGCAGATGCAGCCGCTCGGCCACGACTGCTGGCAGGTCACGCTGAACTACGGCTTCAAGAACGACCCCGACGTGCCGGCCGCGCTGGCGCTGCTGCGCGACCGCGGCGTGCCGCTCGACGAGATGGACACCAGCTACTTCCTGTCGCGCGACATCGTGGTGCCCACGTTCGCGCGCGGCATGGCGCTGTGGCGCGAGAAGCTGTTCGCCGCGATGCACCGCAACGCCGCGCGCGCGGCCGACTTCCTGTCGCTGCCGCCGACTCGCGTCGTCGAGCTGGGGGCGAAGATCCAGATATGAGCGCCCCCAGGGCCGGGCTGCGCCCCGCCCGCCTCCCGAGGGGGTCACGTCGTGTCGGGGCGGCCCGGCGAC
>JBBION010000130.1:2895-8200 GCA_037443345.1 Rubrivivax sp.
GCCGTGCTGGTCGGGTTCACCAGCTCCGTGGCGATCGTGTTCGCCGCTGCGCAGGCGCTCGGCGCCACGGCGGCGCAGACCACGTCGTGGATCTGGGCGCTGGGCCTGGGCATGGGGCTGACGAGCATCGGCCTGTCGCTGGCCTACCGCCAGCCGGTGCTCACCGCGTGGTCGACACCGGGCGCGGCGCTGCTGGCCGGCACGGGTGGCGTCACGATGCCCGAGGCGGTCGGGGCGTTCGTCGTCTGCGCGCTGCTGATCACGGCCGCCGGCGCGACACGGGTCTTCGAGCGCGTGATGGACCGCATCCCGGTGGCGATCGCGTCGGCGCTGCTGGCCGGCGTGCTGGCGCGCTTCGCGCTCGACGCGGTCGGGGCGGTTCCGGCAGCGCCGCTGCTCGTGCTCGGCATGACGGCGGCGTACCTCGTGGGACGGCGTGGGTGGCCGCGCTACGCGGTGCCGGGCGTGCTGGTCGTCGGCATCGCGATCGCCGCGGCGCAGGGCCGGCTGCGGCTCGACGCAGTCGAGTGGGCATGGGCCGCGCCGGTGTGGACGACGCCGGTGTTCAGTGCCTCGGCGCTGGTGAGCGTTGCGCTGCCGCTGTTCGTCGTCACGATGGCGTCGCAGAACCTGCCGGGCGTGGCCGCGCAGCGCGCGTCGGGTTACGACGTGCCGGTGTCGCCGGTGATCACGACGACCGGCCTGGCCACGCTCGTGCTCGCGCCGTTCGGCGGCTATGCGCTCAACCTGGCCGCGATCACCGCCGCGATCTGCATGGGCCGCGAAGCGCACGAGGACCCGGCGCGGCGCTACACGGCCGCGGTCGCCGCGGGCGGGTTCTACGTCGCGCTCGGCCTGGCCGGCGGCGCCGTCGTCGGCCTGCTGGCGGCGTTCCCGCGCGAACTCGTCGTCGCCGTCGCCGGGCTCGCGCTGCTGGGCACGATCGCCGCCGGCCTCGCGGCCGCGCTGAAGGACGAGCGCCATCGCGACGCCGCGGCGCTGACCTTCCTCGTCACGCTGTCGGGCATCGCGCCGGCCGGTGTCGGTTCGGCCTTCTGGGGCGTCGTCGCCGGCGCGGTCGCGCTGGCGGTGCAACACTACCGCTCCCGCCGCTGACGGCGCCCCGGACCCGGACCGTGAACCTGCTCTTCGTCGCCGACCCGCTCGAGACCTTCAAGGTCTACAAGGACACCACGTTCGCGATGATGCGCGAGGCCGCCGCGCGCGGCCACGTGATCTGGGCCTGCGAGCCGGCCGATCTGGTGTGGCGCACCGGCTCGCGCGTCGTCGCGCGGCGGGCGCGCGCGATCACGCTCACCGGCGACGCGAAGGCGTGGTTCGACGTCGTGCAGGAGCGCGAACTGGCGCTCGCCGATGCCGACGTCGTGCTGATGCGCAAGGACCCGCCGTTCGACAGCGAGTACTTCTACGCGACGCACCTGCTCGAGCAGGCCGAACGGGAGGGGGCCTTGGTGCTGAACAAGCCGCGCGCGCTGCGCGACCACCCCGAGAAGCTCGCGGTGATGGAGTTCCCGCGATACATCGCGCCGACGCTCGTCACGCGCGACGCGAAGGCGATCCGCGCGTTCCACGACGAGCACCGCGACGTCATCCTCAAGCCGCTCGACGGCATGGGCGGCATGGGCATCTTCCGCGTCGGTCCCGACGGGCTGAACCTCGGCGCGATCACCGAGACGCTGAACCGCCACGGCGCCGTCACGGTGATGGCGCAGAAGTACCTCGCCGAGATCGTGCGCGGCGACAAGCGCGTCATCGTGATCGACGGCGAGCCGGTGCCGTACTGCCTCGCGCGCATCCCGCAGGGCAGCGAGATCCGCGGCAACCTCGCGGTCGGCGGCAAGGGCGTCGCGCAGCCGATTTCGGAACGCGACCGCGAGATCGCGCTCGGCGTCGGCCGCGTGCTCGCGCAGCGCGGCATCGTGTTCGCCGGGCTCGACGTGATCGGCGACTGCCTCACCGAGATCAACGTCACGAGCCCGACCGGCTTCCAGGAGATCGCGCAGCAGACCGGCTTCGAGGTCGCGAAGGTGTTTGTCGACGCGGTCGAGCGGGCGCGTACGGCGCGCTAGCTAGCGCGGCACCGAAGGCGATCTGCCGTCGTGCGCGGGGCCCCCGGATCGAGGGGGTGGACGCGCGCCAACTTGTGCACGGTGCGTACCGTTCATGCACGCGACCGGGTCGGCATGCCATACGCGCCCACCTATCATCGCGCCGATGCAACAAAGTGTTTCTGGTGGCTGACGTGTTCACTTTTCCGGGTCGGGTTTCACAGGTCGCGCCGCGCCGCGGAGGGTGGCGCGAGGGGTGGCGCGACGGGTGGCGTGCGCAGGCGGCGGCCTGTGCGCTGGCCGCCGTGACGCTCGCGTCGACCGCGCACGCCGCGGTCGCGCTCGCGCCGCAGCACGCCGGCAGCTTCGCGACCGGCAGCGGCGCCAGTGCCACGTTCCTGCAGATCGACGGGACGTGGCGCGGCAGCACCGTGCTCTGGGACGAACCCAGCCAGACCTACGGCGCCGGCGTCGCGATCGGCAGCCTCGTTTGGGGCACCGGTCTGTGGGGCCGCGCCGACTTCGACGCCGTGCAGCAGGTCCACCTGACCTCCGGCTGCACGGGATGGGTCGTCCAATGCTGGACGGGCGTCGCACCGACGATCAACTTCGGCAACGCGCCCTACAACGCCGAGCACTCGGCGCAGTGGGGTGCGGCGGCGCTGCTGCCGTTCTTCGGCGACGCGCAGCCCGCGTCGGCGCAGGAGAACTGGACGGCGCACTTCACCGGCTTCATCCGCATCGCCGAGGCCGGCGACTACAACTTCAGCGTCCTCAACGACGACGGCTTCTTCCTGCGCCTGATCGGTGCCGGCGGCGCGGCGCTGGACATCGGGCGCGACTTCCTGAACCCGCGCGACCGCAACGGCTTCGACGAGAACCTGCAGCTGTCGCCCGGCCTGTACGGCTTCGAGCTCGGCATGTGGAACCGCCTCGAGGCCGGCGTCGTCGACCTGCGGTGGATGCGTCCGGGCAGCGACGGGTGGACGCTGGTGCCCACCGAGCACCTGCTGCCCGCCGGCTCGGTGCCGGAGCCGGGCACGCTCGCGCTGGCAGGCGCCGCCGTCGCGCTGCTCGGCGCGACGCGGCGCCGCCGTCTCGCGTCGACGACGCTCGCCGCGTGAGCCCGCGCGAACGCACGCGCCCGGCGGGGTTGCGCTCGCCGCTGCATGCCGTCGCGCACCTCGTGCTCGTCGTGCTCGGCTGGGCCGGCTTCGCGTGGCTGTGGAGCCTGGTGCTCGGCCGGCCCTGGGAGTCGGCCGACCTGCGCGGGCTCATCGTCGGCACGCTCGTCGTCGCACCGGTGCTGACGGTCGCCTGGATCGTGCACAACGTCGGCATCTACCGGCGCCGCGGGCCGCGGCGCAGCGTGCCGGCGGTCACGTGGCGCTACGAGCGCGACTACAACGGGCGCGAGGTCGCCGCCGACTTCACGGCGCTGCGCGACGCGTGCACCGTCGTCATCGACGTCGACGGCGGGCGCAAGCGCTACCGCGCCGCCACCGGGCCGGCGAGCCGCGAGCGGGAGGCCACCGTTGCTTGAGTCGGTGCTGCTCGCGGTCCAGCACTCGGGGCCGTACTGGATCGCGCTGGTCTTCTTCGCCGCCTACCCGATCGTGACCAGCCTGGTGTGGATCACGACGGCGGTGCTGTACCGCCTGCGCTGGGAGCCGCGCGAGCCGGCGGCGGCGGATGCGCGCCGCGAGTGGCCGCTGGTCAGCGTGCTCGTGCCGGCGCACGACGAGCGCGCCGTGATCGCGCGCTCGGTGGCCGCGATGCTGCGCATGGACTACCCGCGGTTCGAGGTCATCGTCGTCGATGACGGATCGACCGACGGCACGCTCGACGCGCTCGCGCCGCTGGCGGGCGACGCGCGGCTGCGCCTGGTGCGCAAGCAGGTCAACGAGGGCAAGGCGATGGCGCTCAACGACGCCATTCCGCTGGCGCGCGGCGAGATCCTGATGTGCCTCGACGCCGACGCCGAGCCCGACGTGCAGATGCTGCGCCACATCGTGCCGCACTTCGACGCGCCGCGCGTGGCGGCCGTGACGGGCAACCCGCGCGTGCGCAACACCGAGACCTTCCTCGCGCGGCTGCAGGCGATGGAGTTCTCGTCGATCATCAGCCTGCTGCGGCGTGCGCAGCGCATCTGGGGCCGCGTCGTCACGGTGTCGGGCGTCGTCGCGGCGCTGCGGCGCAGCGCGGTGGTCGACGTCGGCGGCTTCAGCCCCGAGATGCCGACCGAGGACATCGAGCTGACGTGGAAGCTGCAGAAGCGCTTCTACGACGTGCGCTACGAGCCGCGCGCGATCTGCTGGATGACGGTGCCGCAGTCGTGGCGCGGGCTGTACCGCCAGCGCCGGCGCTGGGCGCGCGGGCTGATGCAGGTGCTGCACAAGCACGCCGACGTGATGCGCCACTGGCGCTACCGGCGCCTGTGGCCGGTGTTCGTCGAGTCGTCGCTGTCGATCCTGTGGGCGGCGTGCTTCGTCGTGCTGAGCACGATCTGGGCGCTGTCGTACGCGCTCGGCCTGCCGCCGGTGGGTGCCTCGCCGATCCCGAACCTGTGGGGCATGACGATCGCGACGATCTGCCTCGCGCAGCTGTTCACCGGGGCCTGGGTCGACCGGCGCTACGACCCCGACATCGTGCGCTTCGTGCCCTATGCCGTGTGGTACCCGCTCGTCTACTGGATGTTCCAGTCGGTGACGACGGTGCTGTCGCTGAGCTACCTGTTCCGCCGCCCGCAGCGCGAGGCGGTGCGCTGGCGCACCGCGCGCGAGGGGGCGGGGTCGTGACGAAGCGCCGGCGTCTGCGGCTGCTCGCGGCGGCGCTGGCGGTGGCGTCGGCGTGGGCCGTGCACGCGCAGCCGGCCGACGCCCTCGCGCCGGCGCGCGCCGCGGTCGAGCGGCGCGACTTCGCCGCGGCGCTGCCGCTGTACGACGCGCTGCTGGCGGCGCGGCCGGCCGACGCCGACCTGTGGATCGAGGCCGCGCGTGTCAGCGGCTTCGCCGACCGCAACGCCGAGGCGGCCGCGCGCTACCGGCGCGTGCTCGAGTTCGCGCCGCAACGCCGCGCCGACGTGCTGCCGTCGCTCGCGTGGCAGACGTTGTGGACCGGCGACGCGGCCGGCGCGGTGCCGCTGTTCGAGGAACTCGCGCGCACCGGCGCCGACCGCGCCGACGCCTTCGACGGCCTGGGTCAGGCGCGCGACGCGCTGCGCGACGCCGACGGCG
>JBBION010000131.1:0-8165 GCA_037443345.1 Rubrivivax sp.
GCGGGCGGCGCCAGCGTGTGCGCCGCGCCGGCCGGCATGTCGCCGAACGCGGCGTCGACGGCGCGCACGACGGCGTCGGCATCGACCGCGCCGGCCACGCCGACGACGACGTTGGCGCCGGTGTACTGGCGCTGCACGTAGCCGAGCAGGTCGGCGCGCGCGAGGCGCTCCACGTGCGCGCGCGTGCCGATCACCGGCTGCGCGGCCGGGTGCAGGCCGAAGCAGGCGTGGTCGAACAGCCGGTACGCGGCGTCCATCGGGTCGTCCTCGACCTCGGCGAACTCGTGCAGCAGCACCTGGCGCTCGCGCTCGAGCTCGTCGGCCGGGAACGTCGGGTGGCGCACGATGTCGCCGAGCATGCGCACGAAGTCGAGCGCGTGCTCGGCCAGACCGCGCATCTGGAACGCGGTGTGGTCCTTGTCGGTGTGCGCGAGCACCTCGGCGCCGAGGCGCTCGGCGTCGAGGTTGATGCGGTGCGCGTCGCGCGTGGCCGTGCCCTTGAACGCCATGTGCTCGATGACGTGGCCGATGCCGGCGAGCGCCCGCGGCTCGTGCGCGCTGCCGCTCTTCACGAACACGCTGGCGCACGCGGTGGCCAGGTGCGGCAGCGGCAGCACGGCCACGCGCACGCCGTTGGGCAGCGCGGTGACGAGGCAGGTGGGGGCGGCAGCGGCGGTGCTCGGCATGGGGCGCGGATTCTCGCGCGGCGCGCGCTCACGCGTCGGCCACGGCCTCGCCCCAGAAGTGGTACGACACGAAGCGCGGCCCCGGCAGGTAGCGCGAGCGCACCTCGGCGCGGAAACCGGCGCCTTGCAGCAGCGCCGGGATGTCGCGGTCGAGGTGGCAGCCGCCCGCGACGCGGCACCACAGCGGCGTCAGCCGCTGCTGGAAGCGCAGCACGCGCGCATCGGGTGCGCGCCCGTGCTCGGCGAACAGCAGCCGCCCGCCCGGCGCCAGCACGCGGCGCATCTCGCGCAGCGCGGCGAGCGGGTCGGGGATCGTGCACAGCGTGTACGTGCTGACGACGGTGTCGAAGCTCGCGTCGGGCGCCGGCAGCCGCTCGGCCGACAGGCCCATCAGCTGCACGTCGAGCCCCGCGGCGGCGATGCGCCGGCGCGCGAGGCGGTGCATGCGCAGCGCCGGGTCGACGCCGACCACCGACGTCACGCGCGTGCGGTCGTACAGCGGCACGTTGAGCCCGGTCCCGATGCCGACCTCGAGCACGCGGCCGCGCGCCTGCGGGATCACGAGCAGGCGCTGGCGCCGGATCGGCGCCAGGCCGCAGGCGAGGTCGATCAGCAGCGGCAGGACGTGGTCGTCGTACCAGGGCATCGGGCGCCGCGCGCCGTCACTTGACGCACTGCATCTGGTGCGCGCCGCCCGCGTGCAGGCTGATCACGCACGAGGTGCCGCCGCACAGGCAGTGCACGACCTGGATCGGCAGGTTGGCCGCCGGTGCGGCCGTCGAGCACTGGCACGCGGGCGGGGCGCCGAGGCCGAGCGCCTGCGCGCGGGCCGGCGCAGCACTGCCCGGCAGCCCGCCGAGCACGGCGGCGCCGCCGAGGACCACGGCCAGCGCGGCGATCGCCAGGGGAATGCGGTGACGGATGCGGTGAGTGGCGGCCACGGTGGTCTCCTCGTCTGGGTGCGAACCCGCGCCGCCGGCCGGTCAGCGCGGCTTGTCGTCGCGCGACGGCTGCCGCACGTAGACAACGCCGAACGCACCGACCGAGACGGTGCGGTCGTCGACCGTCGTGTACGACGCGACGCCGAGCGAATGGTAGGTCGACGTGAAGGCGGTCAACGCGCCGAGGCCGAGCGCGCCGGCCAGCGGGCTGCGCTCGGCGACGGCGGCCTTGATCTCGCTGCGGTGGCGCTCGGCCGACGGGTTGAGGACGAACGCCGCGGCCGCGACGGCGGCGGCGACCACGGCGGACACGACGGCGGTCTTGGGCATGGCGCGCATTGTGCGCGGCCCTGCGCCGGCCGCGGCCGCCGGTCGCAACCGGACGTGTCGCGCGCTCAGGGTGCGGCCACGCCGCCGCGCCGCAGCCCGCGCAGCATCCACAGCCCCACCAGCGGGCCGACCGCGAGCCACGGCAGCAGCGACGCCAGCGGCACCTGGGTCGCGAGCCGCACGTGCAGCTCGATGCTGACGATCGAGATCGCGAAGCCGAGACAGTTCGTCAGCATCAGCACGCTGCCCATCGCGTGGCGCGGCGCGTTGCTGGCGGTCAGCGCGCTGAACTGCGGCGAGTCGCCGGTGACGGCGAAGCCCCACAGCACGAGCCAGGCCGCGAACAGCACGCCCGGCGCGTCGATCAGCCACGGCGTGAGCAGGCAGCACAGGCCGCTCGTGGCCAGCCACGCGGCCGCGACCGGCGCGCTGCCCACGCGCCGCGCGAGCACGCCGCCGCCGACGCAGCCCAGACCGCCGGCCACGCCGAGCACGCCGAACGCGGCGAACGACAGCGCCGCGCCGTCGAGCCGCGTGGCCAGCACCAGCGGCAGCAGCACCCACATCGTGTACAGCTCCCACATGTGGCCGAAGTAGCCGAACACCGACGCGCGCACCTTGCGGTCGGTCCACAGCGTGGCGAGCGCGGTCCAGTCGAAGTGCACGGCCCGCGCCGGCGCGGCGTGCGGCGCGTGGGCCGACGGCGGCTCGGGCAGCAGCCGGTACAGCAGCACGCCGCCGGCAGCGGCCAGCGCGGCGACGCCGAGCATCACGCTCGGCCACGGCAGCGCCGCGCCGAGCCCGCGCAGCGCGTGCGCGCTGGCCGAGCCGACGATCAGCGCGCCGATCAGCAGCCCGAGCGCGTTGCCCAGGCCGCCGGGGAACCACTGCGCGGCGAGCTTCATGCCCACCGGGTAGATGCCGGCGAGGAAGAAGCCGCTGGCCAGCCGCAGCGCCAGCAGCGCGTGGAAGTCGCGCACGACGGCCCACGCGCCGACGGTGCACGCGGCGCTGGCGAGCGAACACAGCAGGAACACGCGGCGCGCCGAGTGGCGGTCGGCGACCGCGAGCAGCGCGAACACCAGCGTGCCGGCGATGAAGCCGAGCTGGTACGCCGAGGTCAGCGTGCCCACCGCCGCCGTGGACCAGCCGAGCTCGCGCTGCAGCTCGGGCATCACGGCGTTGACCGCGAACCACGGCGCGGTGCCGAGGAACTGTGCGACGACCAGCGTGGGCAGCACGTGGCGCGGCGCGGGGGAAGATTCGGGGCGGGCGGGGGCGGCGGGGGCCGTGGACATCGCGCCAGTGTCGCCGCGGCGCGCGGGCGTTGCGCCTCGTCAAAGCCCGAGCTTGTGCCCCCCGGGGCGATCTCGTACGCTGGGTCCCACGCTGCCTCGAACGCGCCCGCCCGCCGGGCCGCCCGCGCAAGGAGACCCCCGATGCCCACCCCAGAATCCGCCGGCGCCGCCGGCATCGCGGCCATCCGCACGCTCGCCCTCGTCGGGCCGGCGGCGGCGGGCAAGACGACGCTCGCCGAGGCGCTGCTGCACCGTGCCGGCGCGATCGGCACGCCGGGCAGCCTCGAGCGCGGCAGCACCGTCAGCGACTTCGACCCGCTCGAGCGCCGGATGCAGCACTCGCTCAACAGCGCCGTGATGCACCTGCACCACGGTGGCTGCCGCGTCCACCTGATCGACACCCCGGGGGCGAGCGACTTCGCCGGCCAGGCGCTGCCGGCGCTCGAGGCGGTGGAGACGGCGGCGGTCGTGATCAACGCGGCCACCGGCATCGAGCCGGCGGCGGTGCGCATGATGGAGCACGCCGCCGAACGCCAGCTCGACCGGCTGATCGTCGTCAACAAGATCGACGCGCAGGGCGTCGACCTGCCCGCGCTGCTGGCGCAGATCCAGGCCACGTTCGGCAAGGAGTGCCTGCCGCTGAACCTGCCCGACGCCGGCGGCACGAAGGTCGTCGACTGCTTCTACAACCGCGAGGGCGCGAGCGACTTCGGCAGCATCGCCGACGCGCACCGTGCGCTCGTCGAGCAGGTGGTGGAAGTCGACGCCGGCTTCGTCGAGCGCTACCTCAACGACGGCGACGTCGACGCGGGCGAGCTGCACGCGCCGCTCGAGCAGGCGCTGCGCGAGGGGCACCTGATTCCGGTGTGCTTCGTCAGCGCGAGGAGCGGCGCCGGCGTGGCCGAGCTGCTCGACGTGATCGTCAAGCTGCTGCCGAACCCGACCGAGAGCAACCCGCCCGACTTCCTCGAGGGCGAAGGCGCCGACGCGACGCTGATGCACGCCGAGCCCGACCCGGCCAGGCACGTGCTCGCGCACGTGTTCAAGGTCACGCAGGACCCGTACGTCGGCAAGATGGGCGTGTTCCGCGTCTGGCAGGGCACGGTGACGCCGAACTCGCAGCTCTACGTCGGCGACGGGCGCAAGCCGTTCAAGGTCGGCCACCTGTTCATGCTGCAGGGCAAGGACCACGTCGAGGTCAGGCAGGCGCTGCCGGGCGACATCGTCGCGGTGGCCAAGGTCGACGAGATCGGGTTCGACGCCGTGCTGCACGACGCCGCCGAGGACGACCACATCCACCTGAAGCCGCTGGCGTTCCCGACGCCGGTGCACGGGCTCGCGATCACGCCGAAGCGCCACGGCGACGAGCAGCGCATGTGGGAGATCCTGACGAAGCTCGTCGACGAGGATCCGTGCCTGAAGGTCGAGCACGTGGCCAGCACCAACGAGACCGTCGTCTACGGCCTCGGCGAGCTGCACCTGCGCGTGCTGCTCGAGCGGCTGCGCGAGGTCTACAAGTTCGACGTCGAGACCAAACCGCCGCGCATCGCGTACCGCGAGACGATCACCGGCAAGGCCGAGGGCCACCACCGGCACAAGAAGCAGACCGGAGGCGCCGGACAGTTCGGCGAGGTGTTCCTGCGCGTCGAGCCCTTGCCGCGCGGCGCCGGCTTCCAGTTCGCCGACGAGGTCAAGGGCGGCGTGATCCCGGGGCAGTTCATCCCCGCCGTCGAGAAGGGCGTGCGCGAGGTGCTGGCAGGGGGCGCGATCGCCGGCTATCCGGTCGTCGACGTCAAGGTCACGGTCCACGACGGCAAGCACCACAGCGTCGACAGCAAGGAGATCGCGTTCGTCACCGCCGGACGCAAGGCGATGCTCGCCGCGGTGCGCGAGGCGCGGCCGATCGTGCTCGAGCCGGTGGTGCACGTCGAGATCGCCGCGCCCGAGGCGGCGATGGGCGACATCACCGGCGACCTGTCGTCGCGGCGCGGGCAGATCAGCGGCACGCACAACGGCGTGCCGGGCACGATGGTCGTGCGCGGGCAGGCGCCGCTGTCGGAGCTCGCCGGCTACCAGTCGCGCCTGAACGCGATGACGGCGGGCCAGGGGCGCTACACGATCGCCTTCAGCCACTACGAGGCCGTGCCGCCTGCCGTCCAGCAGCAGCTGATGGCCGCCTGGCACGTCAAGGAAGAGGACTGAGCTCCGCGGCTCCATGCCCGCCTGCGCGGGCATGGACGGGGCGAAGGCCGCGAGCTCTGCGAGCGGCATGAGTCCGCAGATCCAAGCCTGCCTGCGCAGGCTTGGACGGCATTCGGGCCGCGAGCTCTGCGAGCGGCATGAGCCCCGCGGCTCCATGCCCCGGCCCGCGCAACTGCGCTACCGTGCGGGCCGATGAACGAGTCGCTCAGCCTGACCTACCTCGCCGGCGGCATCGTCGTGCCGCCGGTGTCGCTCGTGCTGCTGGCGCTGCTCGGGTTGCTGCTCGTGCGCCGACGGCGTGCGTTCGGCGTCACGCTCGCCGCCGCGAGCCTGCTCGGGCTGCTCGTGCTGAGCCTGCCGGTCGTCGCGTTCTCGCTGATGACGCGTCTCGAAGGCGCGGCCGTGCCGGACCCGCGCACGGCGTCGAACGGCGCGGGGGCGATCGTGGTCCTCGGCGGCGGCGTCGCGCGCGGTGCCGTCGAGTGGGGCGGCGACACGGTGGGCGTGTTCACGCTGCAGCGCGTGCGCTACGGCGCGCACCTCGCGAAGGCACTGCGGCTGCCGGTGCTGATCACCGGCGCCGCGCCGACCGAAGGCCGCCCCGGCGAGGCGGCGATGATGCGCGACCTGCTCGAGCGCGAGTTCGACGTCGACGTGCGCTGGTTCGACGAGAGAGCGCGCACGACGGCCGGCAACGCGCGCGAAGCCGCGGCGCTGCTGCGCGACGCGGGCGTGTCGCGCGTCGTGCTCGTGACGCATGCGTTCCACATGCCTCGCGCGCGGGGCGTCTTCGAGCGCGCGGGCTTGCAGGTCGTGCCGGCGCCGACCGGCTACATGGGTTACGCCGGCGGCGCGTTCGAGGCGACGCACCTCGTGCCCAACGGCGACGCGCTGCGCGTGTCGTACGTGGCGCTGCGCGAGATGGCCGCGCAGCGGATGTACCGCGTCGTCGAGCGGCGATAGGTCGGCGGCGGTCGCGCCGCCGCGCGGACGCCGCGCGTCCGGTGCAGTGACGTCGTTCACGTCTGCGGCCGCCCCGTAAAACCCCCGATCGCCCGGGGACAAGGCGGGCCGGCACAATTCCGACTTGTCGAAGGGGGAGTAGCCGGCAGCCGCGCCGAAATGGCGCCCTGCCGCGGAAGCCCGTCAATACGAAGCCGCAGCCGTCAGGCTGTTTCCGCTTCCGGGCCCGCACGAGACGCAAGCCTCGAGCAAGACCTTTCGGCGCGATCTCCAACCCATCACTTCTCGGGAGTGTCGATGGCTTCCATCGCGCCGGCCTGGCTCTGGGCCTTCTTCGTCGTCTCCGTCATCGTCGCGCTGTTCATCGACTTCGTCGTGCTGAAGAAGCAGGGTGCTCACGCCGTCGGCGTGAAGGAGGCGCTGAACTGGTCGATCGTCTGGGTGGCGCTCAGCTTCGCGTTCAACGGCCTGTTCTGGTGGGCCATCTACCAGGACCACGGCATGGCCGTGGCCAACACGAAGAGCATCGAGTTCCTGACCGGCTATCTCATCGAGAAGAGCCTGGCGGTCGACAACATCTTCGTGTTCCTGATGATCTTTACCTACTTCGCGGTGCCGCCGCAGTTCCAGAAGCGGGTGCTGATGATCGGCATCATCGGGGCGATCGTGCTGCGCACCGTGATGATCCTGTTGGGCTCGTGGCTGATCGCGCACTTCCACTGGATCCTCTACGTGTTCGGCGCGTTCCTGGTCGTCACCGGCATCAAGATGTGGTGGGCCTCGGGGCAGGAGCCCGACCTCGAGAGCAACCCGGCGCTCAAGCTGCTCAAGCGCTTCATGCGGGTGAGCAAGGGCTTCGACGGCGAGAAGTTCTTCACCGTCGAGCGCGGCAAGAGGATCGCGACGCCGCTGCTGATGGTCGTCGCGCTGGTCGGCGTGACCGACGTGATCTTCGCCGTCGACTCGATCCCGGCGATCTTCGCGATCACGACCGACCCGTTCATCGTGCTCACGTCGAACATCTTCGCGATCCTCGGCCTGCGCGCGATGTACTTCCTGCTCGCCGCGGTGGCGGCCAAGTTCCACCTGCTGAGCTACGGTCTGGCGGTGATCCTCGTCTTCATCGGCACCAAGATGCTGCTGATCGACGTCTACAAGATTCCGGTGCTGGTGTCGCTCGGCGTCGTCGTCGCGGTGCTGGCGATCACGATGGTGTGGAGCGTGAAGACGGCGCCGCGCCTGCCCCAGCGCACGGTCGACGAGGCGGCCGGCGGCTGACGCCGTCCCGCGCCACGCGAGGGCCGCGCACGGGAGACCGTGCGCGGCCCTCGTCCTTTTCGGGGCTGACGCGGTGCCGGATGGCACGGCTGCCCTGGAGCCGAGGGCCGTGGTGAGCAGCAGACCCATATCGCAATTGCGAATCAGTCGTATTGCGATTACATTACGTCACGTCAACAACGCCCGCGCTCCGCCGCCTCGTCGCGCCATGTCCACCGCCATCCTGCGTGCCTGCGTTGCCGGCGAGGCCCCCGCGGCCTGGCCGGCGCCCGCGCCCCGGCAGCGCGCGCGCGCCGATGTCGGGCCGCACGAGCGCTGGGTCACGGCGTTGACCGTTGCCGCGCTGCACGCGACCGGTGCCTGGCTGCTCACGTCGATGCAGAGCCTGCCGGCGCCGACGGCGGTCGCGGCGCCACTGCAGATCGACTTCGTCGCGCCCGCGCCAGTGTCGCCGCCGGCGGAGGCGC
>JBBION010000132.1:0-8132 GCA_037443345.1 Rubrivivax sp.
CGCCCGTCGTGATGGGCGCCGGCCTGTCGCCGCTGTCGGGCTTCGGCGAGCTGACCGCGGCAGCCCCGGCGCCGGCTGCCCCGACGCCGGCTGCTGCCCCGTCGCGCCCGCCGCCCCCGCCCCCGCCGTCGGTCGCGTTCAGCGAGGTGCAGCACGACCCCGAACTCGACGAGGCCGTGATCGCGTTCGCCAACGCGGACTTCGACCAGTGCGAACGCTCGATCGAGGCGCTGACGGCGGTCGGCGGTCCGCGGGCGCAGCACGTCGAGACGTGGCTGACACGCTTCGACCTGTACCGCGCGACGGGCCAGCAGGACAAGTTCGAGGCGCTGGCGGTCGAGTACGCGCAGCGCTTCGGCTGGTCGGCGCCGCAGTGGTTCTCGCTGCCACGCATGGTGGCCGACGCGGTGGCGGCGCAGAAGCCGGCCAAGCGCCGCGGCGCCGAGGCCGGCGGTGCGGGCGGGGTCGGCTGGGCCAGCCCGGACGTGCTGGATGTCGACGCCGTCGCGCGGCTGCGCTCGCAGACGCTGCAGATGCCGCTGCCCTGGGTGCTCGACTGGTCTCAGCTGCAGCGCGTCGAGCCCGACGCGGCCACGCAGCTCACCGAGCTGATGCGGCACTGGGCCACGCAGACGCTGGAGATGCAGTGGCAGGCAGGCGACCGCCTCGTCGCCGTGCTGGCCGAGCAGTCGCCCACCGGCGAGCGCGACGCGGACCCGACCTTCTGGGTCGCGCGGCTCGAAGCCCTGCGGCTGGCGAACCGCCCTGACCAGTTCGACGAGACCGCGATCGACTACTGCGTCACCTACGAGGTGTCGCCGCCGTCGTGGGAACGCGCCAAGTGCAAGCTGCGCATCACGGGGCGCGGGCCCGATACCGGCTCGCCGCCGCTGTCGCAGCTCAGCGAGGTCACGACGACGTTCGCCGACTCGTCGGCGCTCGACGACGACGCCGACGGCGTGCCGCCGGGAGCGAAGGTCGCGCGCGTGGAACTCTCGGGCCAGCTGGTCGGCGGCATCGACGCGACGCTGCAGCGCCTCGACGGGGAACTCGAGGACGCGACTGTCGTGCAGGTGTCTTGCGCGCGGCTGATCCGCGTCGACTTCCTGGCCGCCGGCGACCTGCTGAACTGGGTGCTGACCAAGCGCGGCGAGGGGCGGCAGGTGTCGTTCGTCGACGCCCACCGCCTGGTGGGCCTGTTCTTCGGCGCGATGGGCATCAACGAGCACGCCCGGGTGCGGGTGCGCCACGTCTGACCCGGCGGCCGCGCCCCATCTCCGCGGCACCCGCGCGAGCGGCCAGAGGACCGACCCGATGGACACCTTTCACGGCACCACGATCGTCAGCGTGCGCCGCGGCGCGCGCGTCGCGCTGGGCGGCGACGGCCAGGTCACGCTGGGCCACATCGTCGTCAAGGCCAGCGCGCGCAAGGTGCGCAAGCTGTACCGCGACCACGTGCTGGCCGGCTTCGCCGGCGCGACGGCCGACGCGTTCACGCTGTTCGAGCGCTTCGAGGCCAAGCTCGAGAAGCACCAGGGGCACCTGGTGCGCGCGGCGATCGAGCTGACGCGCGACTGGCGCACCGACCGCGTGCTGCGCCGGCTCGAGGCGATGCTCGCGGTGGCCGACCGCGAGGCGTCGCTGATCATCACCGGCGCCGGCGACGTGCTCGAGCCCGAGCACGGCATCATCGCGATCGGCTCGGGCGGTGCCTACGCGCAGGCCGCGGCGCGCGCGCTGATCGGCCACACCGAGCTGCCACCGGCGGACGTCGTCAAGAAGTCGCTCGAGATCGCGGGCGACCTGTGCATCTACACCAACCAGCACCACACGATCGAGACCCTCGAGTGACACCATGGGCATGACGCCGCAGGAGATCGTCTCCGAGCTCGACCGCCACATCGTCGGGCAGGCGCAGGCCAAGCGCGCGGTCGCGATCGCGCTGCGCAACCGCTGGCGCCGCCAGCAGGTCGACGAGAAGCTGCGCGCCGAGATCACGCCGAAGAACATCCTGATGATCGGACCCACCGGCGTGGGCAAGACGGAGATCGCGCGCCGGCTGGCCCGCCTGGCCGACGCGCCGTTCGTCAAGGTCGAGGCGACCAAGTTCACCGAGGTCGGCTACGTCGGCAAGGACGTCGACACGATCGTGCGCGACCTCGTCGAGGTCGCCGTCAAGCAGGAGCGCGAGCGCCAGATGAAGGCCAAGCGCGCGCTGGCCGAGGACGCGGCCGAGGACCGCATCCTCGACATCCTGGTGCCGCCGCCGCGCTCGGCCGTCGGCTTCGGCACCGACGCGCCGCCGGCCGACAACACGGCGCGGCAGGTGATGCGCAAGCGCCTGCGCGAGGGCGCGCTCGACGACAAGGAGGTCGAGGTCGACGTCGCCGAGGCCAGGCCCTCGCTCGAGATCCTCGGGCCGCAGGGCATGGAGGAGATGGCCGAGCAGCTCAAGGGCCTGTTCTCGCAGCTCGGGGCGTCGCGCAAGAAGACGCGCAAGCTGAAGATCGGCGAGGCGCTGCGCCTGCTCGTCGACGAGGAGGCGGCCAAGCTCGTCAACGAGGACGAGATCCGCGGCGCCGCGCTGGCCAACGCCGAGGGCAACGGGATCGTGTTCATCGACGAGATCGACAAGGTCGCCTCGCGCGCCGAGCACGCAGGCGCCGACGTCTCGCGCCAGGGCGTGCAGCGCGACCTGCTGCCGCTCGTCGAGGGCACGACGGTGAGCACGAAGTACGGCATGGTCAAGACCGACCACGTCCTGTTCATCGCGTCGGGCGCGTTCCACCTGGCCAAGCCGAGCGACCTCATTCCGGAATTGCAGGGGCGCTTTCCGATCCGCGTCGAGCTGGCGTCGCTGTCGGTCGACGATTTCGAGGCGATCCTGTCGAGCACGCACGCGAGCCTGGTCAAGCAGTACCAGGCGCTGCTCGCGACCGAGGGCGTGACGCTCGAGATCACGCCGGACGGCATCCGGCGGCTCGCGCAGATCGCATTCGACGTCAACGAGCGCACCGAGAACATCGGTGCGCGGAGGCTGGCCACCGTGCTCGAGCGCCTGCTCGACGAGATCAGCTTCGAAGCGCCGATGCTCGGCGGTCGCACCGTGACGCTCGACGCCGCGGCGGTCGACGCCAAGCTCGGCGCGCTGGCGAAGAACGAGGATCTGTCGCGCTACATCCTGTAGCCGCGCCGAGCGTCACAGCGCGAGGCGGTGCGACTGCAGCGCGAGCAGCCCGTCGAAGATCAGCGACTCGACGAGTTCGTGCTCGACGTCGAGGAACGGCGCGACCTTCCAGCCGGCGCCGCCGGTGATCAGCGTCGCCGGCCGTTGCCCGCATCGCGCGGCCAGGTGGCGGTGCATCCTCTCGATCGCGCCGGTGATGGCGTAGGTGCCGCCGCTGGTCAGCGCGTCCGACGTGTTCGACGGAAACGGGCGCACCTCGCCGGTGGGCACGCGCAACCCGGCGGTGCCGCTCTCGAGGGCGCGCAGCATGATGCCGTGACCGGGCAGGATGATGCCGCCGAGGAAGTGGCCGCGCATGTCCAGCGCGTCGACGGTCACCGCGGTGCCGATCATCACGACGAGCACCGGACGCGACCCACCCTCGGGCGCGCGGGCGCGCAGGTGCGCGCGGGCCCCGATCAGGGCCACCCAGCGGTCGGCGCCGAGGCGCGCCGGATGGTCGTAGCCGTTGGTCACGCCGGCGTCGTGGGCGCTCGGTACGACCCAGCGCGGCGCGACGTCCCACAGCTCGAGCTGCTCCTCGACCCGACGCCGGATCGCGTCGCCGGCCACGTTGCAGCCGAGCATGCCGGTCGGTGGCGTGATCTTGCGCCATTCGCCCTCGGCCAGCTCGTCGATCGTCTCGAGGAACACGGCACCATGGGCCAGCAACGCGGCACCTGGCTGCGGCGACGCGTACTGCGCCCATTTCAGGCGCGTGTTGCCGATGTCGATGGCGATGAAGGTCAAGGTCGCATCCTGCGCTGGCCTCGGGGCGGCGGCGACGCCGCCGCCCGTGCGCCCGCGAGGGTATCAGGCGTGCACGCGGGCGAACACCCGGGCGAGCCACGGTGCGCGAAGGTGCTGGGCTACACTGACATTGACGTTGACGTAAACGTCAATCGATGCCCGGATCGACGCTGGAGACCACCGATGACCGACCTGTCCGCGGAGTTCAAGGCCCTCGCGCAGTACCGTCCGACGCACAAAGTGCGCTTCGTCACCGCCGCGAGCCTGTTCGACGGCCACGACGCGGCGATCAACATCATGCGCCGCATCCTGCAGGGCATGGGGGCCGAGGTGATCCACCTCGGGCACAACCGCTCCGTCGACGAGGTCGTCACCGCGGCGCTGCAGGAGGACGTGCAGGGCATCGCGGTCAGCAGCTACCAGGGCGGGCACGTCGAATACTTCAAGTACATGGTCGACCTGCTGCGCGAACGTGGCGGCGCGCACATCCAGGTGTTCGGCGGGGGCGGCGGCGTGATCGTGCCGCCCGAGATCCGCGAGCTGCAGGACTACGGCGTGGCGCGCATCTACAGCCCCGAAGACGGCCAGCGCATGGGGCTGCAGGGGATGATCGGCGAGATGCTGATGCGCTGCGATCACGACCTGTCGGGCTACGCACCGACACGTGTCGATGCCATCACGGGTCACTCGGAGGCGGCGTGGCGCGCGCTGGCGCAGGTGATCACGGCACTGGAGAACGGCCGCGCCGACGCGGCGCTGCTGGACGCGCTGCGCGAGCGCGCCGCGACGGCGAAGGTGCCGGTGCTGGGGATCACCGGCACCGGCGGCGCCGGCAAGTCGAGCCTGACGGACGAACTGATCCGGCGCTTTCGCCTCGACCTGGACGACCGCCTGCGTGTCGCGGTCGTGTCGATCGACCCGAGCCGGCGCAAGAGCGGCGGGGCGCTGCTGGGCGACCGCATCCGCATGAACGCGATCGGGCCGTGGCGGGCCGGGCCGCGGGTCTACATGCGCAGCCTCGCCACGCGCGACACCGGCAGCGAGATCAGCGCCGCGCTGCCCGACGTGCTGTCCGCCTGCAAGGTGGCGGGCTTCGACCTCGTCGTCGTCGAGACCTCGGGCATCGGCCAGGGCGACGCGGCCATCGTGCCGCACGTCGACGTCCCGCTGTACGTGATGACTCCGGAGTTCGGCGCGGCGAGCCAGCTCGAGAAGATCGACATGCTCGACTTCGCCGAGTTCGTCGCGATCAACAAGTTCGACCGCAAGGGCGCGGCCGACGCGCTGCGCGACGTTGCCAAGCAGGTGCAGCGCAACCGCGAGGCGTTCAACGTGCCGGTGCAGGACATGCCGGTGTTCGGCACGATGGCCAGCCGCTTCAACGACGACGGCGTCACGGCGCTGTACCAGGCGCTCAAGCCCAGGCTGGTCTCGCTCGGGCTCGACGCCGCGGGCGCGGGGCGACTGCCGTCCGTCGACACCCGCCACAGCACGCACCGCACGCCGGTCGTGCCGCCGGCGCGCGCGCGCTACCTGGCCGACATCGCCGAGACCGTGCGCGCCTACAAGCGGCGCGCGCGCGAGCAGGCGCAACTGGCGCGCGAGGTCCAGCAGCTGCGCGCCAGCGCCGGCATGCTGCTCGAAGCGATCCCGCACAAGTCGAAGGCGCGCGAGGCGCTCGAGGAGCAGGCCCAGGCGCGCGAGGCTCGGCTGGACCCGCACGCGCGCAAGCTGCTCGCGATGTGGCCCGACATGCAGCGCGCCTACGGGGGCGACGAGTACGTCGTGCACATCCGCGACAAGGAGATCCGCACGCAGCTGACGTACACGACGCTGTCGGGCCAAAAGGTTCGAAAGGTGGTGCTGCCGCGGTACGAGGACCACGGCGAGCTGCTGAAGTGGTTGCTGCTCGAGAACGTCTCCGGCAGCTTCCCGTACACGGCGGGTGTGTTCGCGTTCAAGCGCGAGAACGAGGACCCGACGCGCATGTTCGCAGGGGAGGGCGACGCGTTCCGCACGAACCGGCGCTTCAAGCTGCTGTCCGAAGGGATGCCCGCCAAGCGCCTGTCCACCGCCTTCGACAGCGTGACGCTGTACGGGCACGACCCGGACCGCCGGCCCGACATCTACGGCAAAGTCGGCAACTCGGGCGTCAGCATCGCGACGCTCGACGACATGAAGGTCCTGTACGCGGGCTTCGACCTGTGCAGCCCGACGACGAGTGTCTCGATGACGATCAACGGGCCGGCGCCGACGATCCTGGCGATGTTCATGAACACCGCGATCGACCAGCAGCTCGACAGGTTCAAGGCCGACAACGGCCGCGAGCCGACCGACGACGAGGCGGCGAAGATCCGCGCCTGGGTGCTGGCCAATGTGCGCGGCACGGTGCAGGCCGACATCCTGAAGGAAGACCAGGGCCAGAACACCTGCCTCTTCTCGACCGAGTTCAGCCTGAAGGTGATGGGCGACATTGCCGAGTACTTCGTGCACCACGACGTGCGCAACTTCTATTCGGTGTCGATCTCCGGCTACCACATCGCCGAGGCCGGAGCGAACCCGATCAGCCAGCTCGCCTTCACGCTCGCCAACGGCTTCACCTTCGTCGAGGCGTACCTCGCGCGCGGCATGCACATCGACGACTTCGCGCCCAACCTGAGCTTCTTCTTCAGCAACGGGATGGACCCGGAGTACACCGTGCTGGGCCGCGTCGCGCGGCGGATCTGGGCGATCGCGATGCGTGACCGCTACGGTGCCAACGAGCGCAGCCAGAAGCTGAAGTACCACATCCAGACCAGCGGTCGGTCACTGCATGCGCAGGAGATCGCGTTCAACGACATCCGCACGACGCTGCAGGCGTTGATCGCGGTCTACGACAACTGCAACTCGCTGCACACCAACGCGTACGACGAGGCGATCACGACGCCGACCGAGGAGAGCGTGCGGCGCGCCATGGCGATCCAGCTCATCATCAACCGTGAATGGGGGCTGTCGAAGAACGAGAACCCGAACCAGGGCGCCTTCGTGATCGACGAACTGACGGAACTCGTCGAAGAAGCCGTGCTGGCAGAGTTCGAGCGCATCGCCGAGCGCGGCGGGGTCCTCGGCGCGATGGAGACCGGCTACCAGCGCGGCAAGATCCAGGAGGAGAGCCTGCACTACGAGATGCTCAAGCACACCGGCGAGCACCCGATCATCGGCGTCAATACCTTCCGCAACCCGCATGCCGATCCGATCCCGCAGAGTCTGGTGCTCGCCCGCTCCACGGAGGACGAGAAGGCCAGCCAACTCCGACGCCTGCAGGACTTTCACGCGCAGCACGCCCAAGCCGCGCCGCTCATGCTCGAACGACTGAAGCAGGCGGTGCTCGACGGTGCCAACGTGTTCGATGTGCTGATGGACGCCGTGCGCTGCTGCAGCCTGGGACAGATCACCGACGCCTTGTTCGAAGTCGGCGGTCAGTACCGCCGCAGCATGTAGCCGGTACAGGTCTGCCGGCCGATGGCACGGCAACGACGGCCGAGACACGGCTTCGGGTCCATCCAGAAAAAAAGGCCCCACCTGTGACGGTGGGGCCCTTCGGATATTAGCCTGACAATGTCCTACTTTCACACGGGAATCCGCACTATCATCGGCGCAGAGGCGTTTCACGGTCCTGTTCGGGATGGGAAGGAGTGGGACCACCTCGCTATGGTCATCAGGCTTAACTTGTCACGCCACGAGCCAAAGGCTCACGACGCCAAATCGATAGAGTCGAATACAGCAGATTGCGTCACGCAACGACATAACTCGCTGACGTCGGGCGTCAAAGTTATAGGGTCAAGCCTCACGAGCAATTAGTACCGGTTAGCTCAACGCATTACTGCGCTTCCACACCCGGCCTATCAACGTTCTGGTCTCGAACGACTCTTCAGGGGGCTCGAGGCCCCGGCAAGACTTATCTTGAGACGAGTTTCCCGCTTAGATGCTTTCAGCGGTTATCTCTTCCGCACTTAGCTACTCGGCAATGCCACTGGCGTGACAACCGATACACCAGAGGTGCGTCCACTCCGGTCCTCTCGTACTAGGAGCAGGCTCTCTCAATCTTGCAGCGCCCACGGAAGATAGGGACCAAACTGTCTCACGACGTTTTAAACCCAGCTCACGTACCTCTTTA
>JBBION010000133.1:0-3882 GCA_037443345.1 Rubrivivax sp.
GTTGGCTTCGGCATTGGCTTCGGCTACGCTCAGCCAACGCCGAAGCCAACGCTGATCCACGGCCTGAGCGCGGTGCCTTGAGCTTAATCGAGTCGCTGCCTGAGCGAAGTCGAAGGCAGCGACGTGAACGCAGCCAAAAGCCCACTGCATCCGCAAAGGACTTCATCTAAGCTCCTCACTTGATCTGTGGCAATGTCCGTTTCGGCTTTGGCAATTAAACCCGCTAGCTTACCCGTTGCTAAATCGCTGGCAATTTGCTGATCCCATTCATCATCAACCAGTTCTGACGACGGCTCTGGTTTGGGCACGATCGCGGCTCGATGTTGCAGTTGTCGCATCAGATGACCCAGAACTTGCCATTGTTCTTCCAGCGCAAGTTGATCCAGTTCAACCAGAATTTTTTGTAAGGATGGACTCATGGTTCTTGTCCTGAAACGGCTTCAATTGCGGCGGCGGATTGTCTAGCGTCCCGCTTTGATTTTATCGCGCTGGCTTCGGCATTGGCGTTAGTCAAAGTCCCCCTGATCAAGCTTGTCGTTACCACCTTTAAAACCTTTGTGCCGCAAGCCTTGCCCTCGGTGGTCTCGTTCCGGCCAGAGCTCATATCCCGAGCATCTAGACTGGCAGTACGGCAACCCCTTGATTCGTCAGGGGGTTTCGCCTTTCTGGGCTGCTCGAAACGGCGGTCACGGGTCAGAACAGATCGAACTGGTCGGGCGTTTTGTTCGGCGGCTGCTTCGCCTTCCCGACGAAGCTGACGATGCGCTCGTACTGCTTGTCGGTGAAGGTGAGTATGTTGACCTTGCCGCCCTCCGGCAAGTCGTCCTCGACCCGCTTCGCGTAGGTGTCGACTTGCGCCTGGCTCGTGCAGAAGCGCAGGTAGACGGAGAACTGCGTCATCTCGAAGCCGTGGTCGAGCAGCGCTTTGCGGAAGTCGGTCGCGGCCTTGCGCTCGGCCTTCTCGACCACCGGCAGATCGAACATGACCATCATCCACATCAGCCGGTACCCGCTCAGCACGCTGGCGCTCTCAGTCGTTGTCGAGGCTGGCCGCCAGCAACAGGGGCAGACCCGGCAGCGGCAGATCCAGGTACTCGCGCTCGCCGGTGAAGACCTGAGCCAGCGAGGTCGCAAGCCGCTGCGTGCACACCATCAGCGGTGTGGCGCCCGTGGCGGTCGGCAGGTCGTCGTACAGCGTGCGCACCAGCGCGCGCTTCGTGTCGGGCGACACCTCGTGCTCCCCATTTCGAGCCAGTAGCCACACCTTCAGGTCGATCACGGGCCGGAAGGGCTCCATCAGGTCGTCGGCGAGTCGCATCGCGTTGCCCTCGTTGCTGTGGTGCAGGCCCAGCGTGGGGTGCAGCCCCGCCGCCACGACCGATCGGGCCGTGCAGGCGCGCAGCACGGTGTAGCCGTAGTTGAGCAGCCCGTTGATGCCGCCACCGTCCTGGTCGCGGCGGAAGCCTTCGCCGAACAGCAGCGTCCAGTAGCGGCGTGCACCCTGTGCCTCCAGGTTGTCCGGATCGCCCGACCGCACGCGTGCCGCCAGCGCGGCCAGCGGTGCCGTGGGTGCCCCAGCGGCTTCCAGCGCCGCCGCCTGCTGCTGCAGCTTGGCGCGCACGATCTCGGCCCACGCTCGCTTGACCGTCGGCCGCGTCGCGGCGAGCTGGGCGTCGAAGCGCTTGCCCTGCAGGTGGTGGCCGTCGATCGGCAGCAGCATGCCCACGGCGTTGTGGTTGGCTGCGCACAGTACGAAGGGCGCGCCGCGCTCGGCCAGCGCGACGAGCAGGTTGTTCGTGTAGCTCAGGCCGTGGGCGTTGGCGATGACGGCGGCGATGTCGTCCAGCGGCACCTGGCCGAGTTCGCGGCGCTCGCCGTCGGTGTCGTGCACGACCAGGAAGCCGCGCGACAGCGCGAGGTGTCGGCGGTCGTCGGCGACTTCGACGATCCGGCCGATCACTTCGGCTACCCGGCAAAGCCGGGGTCGCGCACCTCGCCGATCGGCGACACCGTCACGCGGCGCGCCCTGGCGGCCTGGAACGACCCGGCCATCTTCGAGACGTACTTGAACCCGCTGTCCTTGTCGCGGTTGCGTGCGTCGACGTTGGCTTCGTGATGCTCGGCCATGAACACCTGCCCGTTCTGCGAGATCTTCGCCACCACCATTAACGGCGTGCGTCCGTCCAGATCAAGGCGGACGCAGTCGCCGTTCGTGAGCCGCATCACGAGCGGCCGGCCGTTCTGGGCGAGTGACGGGTGGCGCAGCCGCCGCCAGCCCGCGTCGCCGCCGCCGTGGTCGCGCACGATGCGGTGCGCGTCGAAGGTCGAGATCACGGTGCCCTGCCAACGGGCGCGCTCGTCGCGCCAGATCTCGATGCCGTAATTGCTGTCGCCCTTGTAGCCCTTGTAGGCGCGCGGCTCGCCCGACGGGTCGGTGCCGTGGCGGTCGCCGCGCGCCGGGTCGCGGATCGGGATCACCGACAGCGGCTCGACGATCTTCACGCGGCGGATCCCTCTCTCGCGCTGCAGTGCGTCGATGCGTTCGGCGAAGGCCTTGCCGGACAGGCCCGCAGTGCGCTCCAGCAGCCAGGCCTTCAGTCGTTCGTCGGCGAATGTCTTCTTCTCCAGCTCGTCAGCGCTCTTGAGGCTGTCGAGCATCACGCGGTGCGTCACCCGGCCGTCGGGGCGCAGGCCGTAAGCCGTCTCGTTGTGCAGCCCCCCTTCGTGCCCGTGGTCGGGCCGGTGGCTGACGACGACGTGCGCGACGGCGCGCGCCACGTGTTCGCGGTAGCTCGGCCACGGCAGTGGCATGCTGTCGACGAGCTTGCCCAGCTGCTGTTGCCTTGCGTCGGCGCTGGCTGCGGCAAAGCGCTGCAGCAGCCCCTGGTCCGTGACGCCGATCACCGCGGCGTCGACGGCGTGGTGCCGGTGGTCGTCGCGGTTCTTCTCTCCGTGGACCGACAGCACCGTGTTCAGCCCGAACTTGCCGCGCAGCATCGCCGTCAGCCGCCCCGGGATCACGCGCACCCTGTTCGCCGGGCAGACGAGCGACAGGTACTCCTTCGCGATGCGCGACAGGTAGGCCGTGTCGTTGAGCGCGCGCGCCAGGAAGTCCTTGTCCTCGCGCAGCCATCGCTGGTAGCCGTCCGCCGCGAATCGCTTGGCCTTGTCTCGGGGCATCAGCGCGGCGCGTTCGAGTATGGCTGCATAGTCGTAGCCCGGCGGCGAGTGGCCGAAGGCGTCGAAGGGCGTGCGATTGCCCTTGTCGCGGTTGGCGCGGCGCAGCGCGACGGTCTTGTTGTTGAGGCTGTCGTCGAGGGTCGTCGAGAACGGCAGGATGTGCTCGATCTCGACCTCGGAGGAGAACAGCATTGCCATGCTGATCTGTTCGCCGGTGTACGGGCAGCGCCGGTTGGCGGCATCCTGCGGGTTGAGCTCGACCCACAACCGCATCAGCTGAAGATCCTGCATCGAGACGGGCTTCCCGCCGCGGCCCGGCAACAACTGGATCTGCTGTCGAAACACCTCGTTCTGCTTCTGGCGCTCGGCCTGGCGTTCGTTCTCGCGTTCGCGCTGCTCGCGGCTCTGCTTGAGTTCGCGCGCCACCTCGACGACGACCTCGGAGGGGTGCCCATGACGGCGCACGATCGCGTTGACGACCTTGCGCACCTCGTTCAGCCCGATGTGCACCGTCGGGTTGGCGATGCGCCCGTAGCGCGTCTCCGGCGGGTCGTCGGCCTTGCCGCTGCCGAAGCCGACGTGCCGCTGCAGCGCCTCGCCGTAGTAGGGCAATTGCGCCATCACCTCGCCGGTCTGCTCGGCGTGCGACAGCGCGCTGTGGCTGGCGAAGCCGGCCTGCACGACCGCGTGAGCGTACGGGAC
>JBBION010000133.1:3982-8116 GCA_037443345.1 Rubrivivax sp.
TCTTCGAGATCGCGCCGCAGCAGCCGCAGGTGGTTGAGCTCCTGGTAGATGCGAAACCGCTGCGTGCTGGGCAGCGCCAGCGGCGCGCGGGGCTGGTCGGGCAGAAGGGTGCAGCGGCCCGGCTGCACGGGGCGAAGCGGGCGCTGGTGCAGCAGGATGTCGCGCAACGCAGCGCGCCGCGCCTCGTTGTAGAACCCTGGGTCGAACGCGGCCTGCGCCGCCCACAGGCGGTCGAACTCCTCGGCGACCATCGAGCGATCGATGTACAGGTCGTAGCTCCGATCACGCACCGTTCGCCCCCGAAGCCGCGCGCGCACGCCAAGGCGACGCGCGTGGCGCTGCGCGAGCCACTCGCCGACGGTGCGCGCGCCCTGGGCCGTGAGCTCGTCGCGCAGCCTGCGGATGGCCGACTTGAGCAACCCACTGTCGCTGTCCTTCCGGTCCGTGCGTCGGTTGCTCTGGAAGCCGCGGCGCTGATTGATGTGGAACAGCGCGCGGCCGAACTGCGCGGGCGTCAACGGTTTGTCGAGTCCGTCGTTGCGCAGCGCATAGGGATCCAGCCGTGCGAGGGAGCGGCGCTCGGCGTCGTCCTGCGGCCAGAAGCCCAGGCGGACCAAAGCGTCCTGAAGCCGTGCCTTGCGCTTGAGCAGTCGGTCGCGCCGTCTGCGCATCTGTCGCGCAAGCCGTCGGGTGACGGCCAGCGACGATCCGTCCTTCGGGTTGCGCCCATCGGGGAATATCCGCACGCCCATCCGTATCACCGCAACGGGGTTGTCGGCCTGATCGAGCCGCATCAGGCACCAACCGATCGAAGTGGTGCCGAGGTCGAGGGCTAGGCGATAGCGCATGCGTGGCACCATGAGGCCTCCTGGCGGGTTGAGCGGCAACGCCGAAAAGGATATCCTCGGGCCGTTCGATGCTCGGGATATGAGCTCTGTCCGCTAACAAGCAGATGCTGCTTCGGCAGATGGATGCACCAAATGGAACGGCCGCTACATGCGGCCGTTCGCTTTGTGCGGGTTCGTCAGTGCCGGCTTGATTCACGCGGCAGGTAGCGCCGGTCCGAGTAGGTCGCGAGCCACTCGGGCCGGAACGCGACGAAGACCGCGGTCAGCATGCCGGTGGTCACCGCGTCGCCCCACGCGATCAGCCAGCGGCCGACGAGCAGCAGCTGCGTGTCGCTGCCGGGCGGCGCCGGTTGCGTCGCCACCCACAGCGCGCCGGTGGCCGTCATCGCCAGCAGCGTCGCGAAGAAGCCGCGCGCGAGGATGTAGACCATCAGGTGCCGCGGCAGCCAGCGCCGCGTCGCGAGCCCCAGCGCCAGCCCGAAGCTGGCCGGCAGCACGCCGCTCCACAGCGCGACGTGCGCCGTGAGCCGCCCCCACGCGTCGACGCCGCCGGCCAGCGCCGGGTCGGCGAGCCAGGCGGCGAGGCCGGCGACGACGACGGCCGTCACGACGGCCAGCGGCCAGCCGAACATCAGCACCATCAGCGGCGCCAGCGACAGCTGCAGCGGCAGCCCGCCGGGCAGCCGCGCGTCGGTGCTCCACAGCCACGGCAGCAGCACCAGCGTGGCCAGCCACGGGTGGCGCAGCGCGGGCTCGCGCAGCATCTGCCACGGGCGGAACGCCAGCGCCAGCGCGAGCGCCGCCACCCCCCCTGCCGTCTCCCACTGCATCGTCGCACCGCCTCGCCCGAGCGCCCATGCTGCCGCCGCCGGCGCCGCGACGCTTGACCTGTGTCAACGCGGCAACGCTGCGGGAATGCCCGCAGCGTGGGCCGCGCGGGGCTGCGCTACCTTGCGCGGATGAACACCGCGAACGGCCGCGCGCCGATCGACTTCTGGTTCGACTTCTCGTCGCCGTACTCGTACATCGCGTCCGAGTGGGTCGAGGCGCTGGCCGCGCGCCACGGGCGCACCGTGCGCTGGCACGCGATGCTGCTCGGCGCGACGTTCCAGGCCGCCGAGCTGAAGAGCCCCGTGTCGTACCCGCTCAAGCGCGAGTACTCGGTGCGCGACTTCGCGCGCTCGGCGCGCTTCGAGGGGGTGCCGTACCTGATGCCCGAGCCGTTCCCGATCCCGACGCAGAACGCCGCACGGGTCTTCTGGTGGCTGCACGACACGCAGGGCCACGACGCCGCGGTGGCGTGGGCGCACGCGGGACTGCGCGCGTACTTCGCGCGCGGCGTCGCGCTGAACGACGCCGCCACGTTGAAGAGCCTGGCGGCCGACAGCGGCCTCGACGCGCAGGCCGCCGAGGCGGCGTGGGGCGACGCGCGCTGGAAGGCGCGCCTGAAGCAGGTCAACGACGAGGCGATCGCCGCCGGCATCTTCGGCGCGCCGTGGTTCGTCGTCGACGGCGAGCCGTTCTGGGGCAACGACCGCAAGGCGCAGATCGAGCGCTGGCTGGCGAGCGGACCGTTCTGACGGCGCCCGGGCGTGGCAACATCGCGGCCATGAAGAAGACGGTCAAGTCGATGGTGCAGGAGGCGATGGACGCCATCACCACCTACAGCATCGAGGACGCCCAGGCGCTGCACGGCATGGACGACGTGCAGTTCGTCGACCTGCGCGACGTGCGCGAACTCGAGCGCGACGGCATCATCCCCGGTGCGTTCCACGCGCCGCGCGGCATGCTCGAGTTCTGGGCCTGCGCCGACAGCCCCTACCACAAGCCGGTGTTCTCGTCGGGCAAGAAGCTGGTGCTGTTCTGCGCCGCCGGCTGGCGCTCGGCGCTGGCCACCAAGACGCTGCAGGACATGGGCTTCGACGACGTCGGCCACGTCGAGGGCGGTTTCGACGCGTGGAAGAAGGCGGGCGCGCCGGTGGCCGCCAAGCCGCCGCACGACGCGGCGAAGAAGGCGTCTTGAGCGCCCCCTGGGCCGGGCTGCGCCCAGCCCGCCCCCCGTGGGGGTCAAGTCGTCTTGGGGCGGCCCGGCGACGACTGGTGAGCGCCGCGGCGCAGCGCGCGCCGACACGGCCATGACCGTCGCCCGCGAGATCGTCGCCGCGCTCGACGAGGCGTTCGCCACGGCGGCGAGACCGCGCGTGCGCGCGCTGCACCTGCCGCCGTCGCCGTGGAACGGCAGCAAGGACGGCGAGTTCGCCGCCCTCGAGCTCGACGACGGCTCGCTCGGGCTGACCTACGTGCTGCTCGACGACACGCTGGCCGTGCTGCGCGCCGATGGCGGCGGCATCGTGGGCAGTGACGCGCTGGTGCTGGCGCGGCAATGGGCCGAAGGGCGCGGTGCGCGGCGCACGCTCGGCTTCGCCGCCGCCCACGCGCTGACGCGCGCGCTGTTCGACCGCGCCGGCTTCGTGCCGCCCGAGGCGACCGACTCGATCGGCGGGCTCGACCCGCAGCGCGGCGACCACGTCGGCATGGTCGGCCTGTTCCCGCCGCTGGTGAAGCGGGTGACCTCGTGCGGCGCGCGGCTGACGGTGGTCGAACTGCGCGCCGATCTGGCCGGCGAGCGCGAGGGCTTTCGCGTCACGCTCGACGCGGCCGCGCTGCGCACCTGCGACAAGGTCCTGATGACGAGCACCGTGCTGCTCAACGACACGCTCGACGCCATGCTCGCGCACTGCGCCGGCGCGCGCGCGGTGGCGATGATCGGCCCCGGCGCCGGCGTGCTGCCCGATGCGCTTTTCGCGCGCGGCGTCACGCTGATGGGCGGCTCGTGGATCGTCGACGCGGCGGGGTTCGAGCGCGCGCTGGCGGCCGGCCAGCCGTGGGGCCGGCACGCGCGCAAGTTCGCGCTCGCGCGCGAGGTGTACCCGGGGTTCGCCGTGCTGTGCGCACGCGCGGCCGGGTCGGCCGCGGCGGATCCTTACAATTGACGTTGACGTAAACGTCAATCGACCGGCGGCCGGCGGCGCGGCAGCGGTCCGAGCGAGGAGAGGGGCATGCCCACGCTGACGTCGCGGCTCGCGCCGCGCTCCGACGAGTTCAAGGCCGGCGCGGCGGCGATGCGCGCGCTCGTCGACGACCTCAACGCCCGGCTCGCGCAGATCGCGCAAGGCGGCGGCGAGGCCGCGCGCGCGAAGCACACGGCGCGCGGCAAGCTGCTGCCGCGCGAGCGCGTCGAGCGCCTGCTCGACCCCGACACGCCGTTCCTCGAGATCGCGCCGCT
>JBBION010000134.1:0-5704 GCA_037443345.1 Rubrivivax sp.
ACGCAGCCGACGAAGCTGCGCTGCAGGTAGCCGAAGGTGTCGCCGCGCACGCGCTTGATCTTCAGCTTGGTCTTGATCTCCTCGCACAGCAGGTCGGCCAGCGCGCCGCTGCCCGACAGCTGCACGTTGCCGTGCGCGTCGCGCTCGAGGTCCTTCGCGAGCTGCGCGGCGATCGGCGTGCCCGAGCCGTCGTGGATGCCTTCACTGACGGCGATCACGCAGCGCCCGAGCCGCTCGTAGGTCGCCTTCACGTCGGCGAGGAAGCGCTCGAGTGCGAGCGGGCGCTCGGGCACGTAGATCAGGTGCGGGCCGTCGTCGTCGAACTTCTTGCCCAGCGCCGAGGCGGCGGTCAGGAACCCGGCGTGGCGCCCCATCACGACGCCGACGTAGACGCCGGGCAGCGCCGCGTTGTCCAGGTTGGCGCCGGCGAAGGCCTGCGCGACGAAGCGCGCCGCGCTCGGGAAGCCGGGGGTGTGGTCGTTGCCGACGAGGTCGTTGTCGATCGTCTTCGGGATGTGGATGCTGCGCAGCGGGTAGCCGGCGGCGCGCGCCTCGTCGGCGACGATGCGCACCGTGTCGGCGCTGTCGTTGCCGCCGATGTAGAAGAAGTGCGCGATCTCGTGCGCGCGCAGCACCTCGAAGATCTGCTGGCAGTACTTGAGGTCCGGCTTGTCGCGCGTCGAGCCGAGCGCCGACGCCGGCGTGCCCGCCACCAGCTCGAGGTTGTGGCTCGTCTCCTGCGTCAGGTCGACGAAGTCCTCGTCGACGATGCCGCGCACGCCGTGGCGCGCGCCGTAGACGCGCGTGACGCCGTGGTGGCGCCGCGCCTCGAGCACGACGCCGACCAGCGACTGGTTGATGACGGCGGTCGGGCCGCCACCCTGGGCGACGAGGATCTTGCCGGACGACATTGCACGCACCTCCTGCGGCGCAATGTACGCCCATGCGCAAGCCCGGTCAGGCGATCACGACTGCGCGGAGGCTATCGACATCGGCAAGCCGCCGGATCAAGCGGCTGCCGCGGATCCGGCTTCGCCGGTCCGCTGGCGGCGCCCCCCTTGGGGGGGCGCCGCAGGCGCTTCGGGGGGTTACGCCAGCCTTCCGGCCTGGAAGTCGCGCACCGCCTGGAAGATCTCTTCCTGCGTGTTCATCACGAACGGCCCGTACTGCGCGATCGGCTCGTTCAGCGGCCGCCCGGCGATCAGCAGCGCGCGCGCGCCCTCGGCGCCGGCGGCGAGCACGACGCCGTCGCTGCCCGCGGTGTTGGCGAGGATCGCCATGCGCTGCCCCGGCACCGCGGTGCCCTCGATCGCGACGCTGCCGCGGTAGACGTAGACGAAGGCGTTGTGCGCCGCCGGCAGCGGCTGCGCGAAAGGCGCGCCCGGCGGCAGATGCAGGTCGAGGTACAGCGGCTCGGTCGTCTCGCGCCGCATCGCGCCGGCGGTGCCGTGGCTCTCGCCGGCGATCACGCGCACCGTGACGCCGTCGGCCGTCGTCACCTCGGGGATCTCGGCCGAGGGAATGTCGCGGTACCACGCCGCGCGCATCTTGTCCTTCGAGTGCAGGTTCAGCCACAGCTGGAAGCCTTCCATGCGGCCTTGCTCCTGCTCGGGCAGCTCGCTGTGGATCACGCCGCGCCCGGCCGTCATCCACTGCACGCCGCCGGGGCCGAGCAGGCCCTCGTTGCCGGCGCTGTCGCGGTGGCGCATGCGGCCTTCGAGCATGTAGGTCACGGTCTCGAAGCCGCGGTGCGGGTGGTCGGGGAAGCCGGCGATGTAGTCGTCGGGGTTGTCGGTGCCGAACGCGTCGAGCATCAGGAACGGATCGAGCCGGCGCTGCAGGTTGTTGGTCAGCACGCGCGTGAGCTTGACACCGGCGCCGTCGCTGGTCGGCATGCCGGCGACCAGGCGCTCGACGCTGCGCGGCCGCGTGACGGGGATGAGTTCGGTTCGCGTGTCCATGGCCGTCACTGTAAGGGCCGCCGGCGGCGGCGGGGTTGAGCTCGATTGCACGCGGCGTGCAAGATCGGCGGGCGGGAAAAGCGCGAGGCCTACTTCGTCGTTTGCACGACCTTGGTGGCGTCGGCACGCGCCGGCGCTCGGGGCGCCGTGGCAGTCGACGCGCGGGCGTCCTTCGCCGCGGTCGTCGCCTTCGCGTCGGCCTTGGCCGCCTTCGGCGGCACTTCGTCGTGCATGCCTTCGGCCCACTTGTCGTCGCAGCCCATCCCGGCCAGCGCGACGCCGCTCGCGCCGGTCAGCGCCAGCGCCACGATCCAGCTCTTGCTCACCTTCATCACGCGCACCTCCGAAGCAGCGAGGAACATGCCTCGCGGCCGATTCTGAGGCCGCGCCATACCCGCGCCAAGCAAGGGGGCATGCGGGCGTCCTCGGCCGGGGTCAGGGCCCGGCGTCGAACGCGCCGCGCAACCACGCGACGCGCCCGCCGTCGATCGCGACGACGTCGAAGCGGCACGGCGGGGGGCTCGGGAAGCGCAGCAGGAAGTGCCGCGCGGCGCGCACCAGCCGACGCTGCTTCGCCGCACCGACGCTGGCGGCCGCGCCGCCATGCGACGTGTCGCGGCGCGCGCGCACCTCGACGAAGACCAGCGTGCCGTCGCGCTCGCGCACGATCAGGTCGACCTCGCCGGCCGGCACGTGAGGCCCGCCGCCGACCCGATAATTGCGCGCGACGAGACTCAGGCCCTCGCGCTGCAGGTGCGCCAGCGCCAGCGCCTCGGCCGCGTCGCCCACCTGCCTGGTCGTCCGTCGCTTGAGCATCGCCGACACCCTGAAGCACGCGGCCGCCGAGGCGGCCGGCACGCAGCAGTATCCCGCAGCGACGCTGTACGTCGTCGCGACGCCGATCGGCAACCTCGCCGACCTGACGCTGCGCGCGATCCACGTGCTCGCGCTCGTCGACGCCGTGGCGTGCGAGGACACGCGCGTCGGCGGCCAGTTGCTGCGCCACCTCGGCCTCGACAAGCCGCTGCTCGCGCTGCACCAGCACAACGAGCAGGCCGCCGCGGCCGCCGTCGTCGCGCGGCTGGCGCGCGGCGAGCGCGTGGCCTACGTCAGCGACGCCGGCACGCCGGCCGTCTCCGACCCCGGCGCGCGGCTGGTGGCCGCGGTGCGCGCCTCGGGTCACCGCGTGCTGCCGCTGCCCGGCGCGAGCAGCGTGACGACGGCGCTCAGCGCCGCTGGCGACGTGCAGGCGCAGGGCTTCCGCTTCGCCGGCTTCGCGCCGGCCAAGGGGCAGGAGCGCGCGCGGTGGCTGCAGGCGCTGCACGACGACGACGGCGGCGGCGTCGCGTTCGAGGCGCCGCACCGCGTCGAGGCGCTGGCGCGCTCGCTCGCCGAGCTCGACGCGTCACGCACGCTGACGATCGCACGCGAACTGACGAAGCAGTTCGAGACGATCGCGACGATGCCCGCCGGCGAACTGCCCGGCTGGCTCGCCGCCGACGCGGACCGCCGCCGCGGCGAGTTCGTGCTCGTGCTGCACGCGCGCGCGCCGGTGCCGCGCGACGCGCATGCATCGCCCGCAGTCGACGAGGCGCTGCGCTGGCTGCCGGCGCTGCTGGCGGCATTGCCGCTGAAGCAGGCGGTGGCGCTCGCCGCACAGGCCAGCGGCGCGCCGCGCAACGCGCTGTACGAGCGCGCGCTGGCCATGAGGCAAGCCGACGATGAGCACTGACCCTTCGGCCTGGTTCGACGGCTTCGACGCGCGCCACCACGACGTCGGCGGCGTGCGCCTGTTCACCCGCACCGGCGGACGTGCCGACGCACCGCCGCTGCTGCTGCTGCACGGCTTCCCGCAGACGCACGCGATGTGGCACCGCGTCGCGCGCCAGCTCGCGCCGCACTTTCGCCTCGTGCTGCCCGACCTGCGCGGCTACGGCGACTCCGACAAGCCCGCGGGCGAATCGGACCACGCGAACTACAGCAAGCGCGCGATGGCGGCCGACCTCGTCGCGCTGATGCGCTCGCTCGGCCACGAGCGCTTCTTCGTCGCCGCGCACGACCGCGGCGCGCGCGTCGCGCACCGCTTGGCGCTCGACCACCCGCAGGCGGTGGCCCGGCTCGCCGTGATCGACATCGCGCCGACGCTGGACATGTACGCCGCGACCGACCTGGCGTTCGCTCGCGCCTACGACCACTGGTTCTTCCTGATCCAGCCGGCGCCGCTGCCCGAGCGGCTGATCGGCGCCGAGCCGGTGTTCTACCTGCACGCCAAGCTCGGCGGCTGGGGCAGCGGCGGGCTCGCGCACCTCGAGCCGCGCGCGCTGGCGGAGTACGAGCGCTGCTGCGCCTCGCCCGGCGCGATCCACGCGATGTGCGAGGACTACCGCGCGAGCGCCGGCATCGACCTCGAGCACGACCGCGCGTCGCGCGAGCGCGGCGGCAGGATCGCCTGCGACCTGCTCGTGCTGTGGGGCGAGCGCGGCGTCGTGCACCGGCTGTTCGACCCGCTGGCGCTGTGGCGCGCGCAGTGCGCCGGCGCCGTCAGCGGCCAGGCGATGCCCGCCGGGCACTTCATCCCCGAGGAACTGCCCGAGGCGACCGCGCAGGCGCTGCACGCGTTCTTCGCGCGCTGACCCTCGCGGCGAACTGCCGCCGCGACACCCGTCTTTTCGCGCCGTCGCCGGCGCCCTCGCGCGCCTACGCTGCATGCACCGTCACTGCGCCCGGAGGCCGCATGCACGCCTGGCTCGACCGCCTCGACCGGCACGTCCCGTTGCGCCACGGCGCGTGGGCGGCCAGCGCGCTGCTCGCGCTCGCCGGCGCGTGGTGGTGGGCGCACGGCGGCCCCGCGCTGCCGGCGCTGGCCGGTGCCGGGCTGGTCGCGCTGGGCTGGCGCGACGTGCGCCAGTCGCGCCACGCCGTGCTGCGCAACTACCCGGTGATCGGGCACCTGCGCTTCCTGCTCGAGTTCGTGCGCATCGAGATCCGGCAGTACTTCATCGAGGGCGACCACGAGGCGACGCCGTTCTCGCGCACGCAGCGCAGCCTCGTGTACCAGCGCGCCAAGGGTCAGTCCGACAAGCGCCCGTTCGGCACCCAGCTCGACGTGCACGCCGACGGCCACGAGTGGATCAACCACTCGCTGGTGCCCACCGTGCTGGCGAGCCACGACTTCCGCGTCACGGTCGGCCACGCGGCCAACGGCTGCACGCAGCCGTACGAGGCCAGCGTGTTCAACATCTCGGCGATGAGCTTCGGCTCGCTCAGCGCCAACGCCGTCCTCGCGCTCAACGCCGGCGCCAGGCGCGGCGGCTTCGCGCACGACACCGGCGAGGGCTCGATCAGCGCGCACCACCGCGTGCACGGCGGCGACCTGGTCTGGGAGATCGGCTCGGGCTACTTCGGCTGCCGCGACACCGACGGCCGCTTCGACCCGGCGCGCTTCGCGCAGCAGGCGGCCGACCCGCAGGTCAGGATGGTCGAGGTAAAACTCAGCCAGGGCGCCAAGCCCGGCCACGGCGGCGTGCTGCCCGGGCCCAAGGTCACGCCCGAGATCGCCGCCGCGCGCGGCGTGCCGGTGGGCGTGGACTGCGTCAGCCCGGCACAGCATGGCGCGTTCGCGACGCCGGTCGAGCTGCTGCAGTTCGTGCAGCGGCTGCGCGCGCTGTCGGGCGGCAAGCCGGCCGGCTTCAAGCTGTGCGTCGGCCACCCGTGGGAGTGGTTCGCGATCTGCAAGGCGATGC
>JBBION010000134.1:5804-8086 GCA_037443345.1 Rubrivivax sp.
TTCAAGCTGTGCGTCGGCCACCCGTGGGAGTGGTTCGCGATCTGCAAGGCGATGCTCGCGACCGGGCTGGTGCCCGACTTCATCGTCGTCGACGGTTCCGAGGGCGGCACCGGCGCCGCGCCGCTCGAGTTCAGCGACCACGTCGGCGCTCCGCTGCAGGAAGGGCTGGCGCTGGTGCACAACACCCTCGTCGGCCTGGGGCTGCGCGAGCGCGTGCGGCTGGGCGCGTCGGGCAAGATCGTCAGCGCGTTCGACGTCGCGCGCGCGATGGCGCTCGGTGCCGACTGGTGCAACTCGGCGCGCGGCTTCATGTTCGCGCTCGGCTGCATCCAGGCGCAGACCTGCCACACCGGCAACTGCCCGACCGGCGTGACGACGCAGGACCCGCGCCGCCAGCGCGCGCTCGTCGTGCCCGACAAGGCCGAGCGCACATGGCGCTTCCACCAGAACACGCTCGAGGCGCTCAAGGAGCTGACGCAGGCCGCCGGCCTCGCGCACCCGGGCGAGTTCCGCACGACGCACATCGTGCGCCGCGTCAGCAAGAGCGACGTGCGGCTGCTGGCCCACCTGCTGCCGCAGGTGCGCGCGGGCGAACTGCTCGCCGCGATGCGCGGCGAGACCGACTGGCCCCACAACGTCTACCGGATGTATTGGCCGCTGGCTGACGCGTCGACCTTCGCGCCGGTCGCGCCGCCGGCACCCCTCAAGGCGGCCGAGGTCAGGTCGCCGGCGAGGGAACCCGCCGCCGTGGCCTGAGCGGGCGGCGGCGGCCGGCCGTCTTGCGTCAGGCCGCGGGCGTCATGCCGGGCGGCAAGGTGTCGACGAAGCTCGGCCGCGCGGCCAGCTTGTCGTACAGCTTCTTCAGGTTGGGGTAATCGCCGCGCCAGTCGATGTGCGCAAAGCGGAAGTCGAGGTAGCCGAGCGCGACGCCGACCGCGACGTCGGCGAGCGAGAAGTGGTTGCCGCCGGCGCACCAGGCGCGGTCGCCCAGGCCCTGGCTCATCGCCTTCAGCGAGGTGTGCACGCGGCTCATCTGGCGGTCGACCCAGGCCTGGCTGCGCTCGGCGTCGGTGCGGCCCGACCAGGTCTGCTCGAGCCTCGCGGCCACGGCCGCGTCGAGCAGGCCGTCGGCCAGCGCCTCCCAGGTGCGCACCTCGACGCGCTCGCGCCCCGACGGCGGGATCAGCTTGCCCACCGGCGACAGCGTGTCGACGTACTCGACGATGACGCGCGAGTCGAACACCGCCTCGCCGCCTTCCATCACCAGGCAAGGCACCTTGCCCAGCGGGTTGGACTTGAGCACCGCGTCGCCGCCCCAAGGATCCTCGAGCACGAACTGGTAGTCCAGGCGCTTCTCGGCCATCACGACGCGCACTTTGCGCACGTAAGGGCTGGTCAGTGAGCCGATGAGCTTCATGAAACGTGGGTCTGCCGACGGTGTTGCTTGCTGTAACCGATTCTAGCGATCGCCCCTTGCGCGCCCCGGCCGACATCGCGGCCGACCCGCGCAGCCGGTCAGCGCGGGCGGGTGAAGTCCACCGTCGCCGGCCGGCCCGGCAGATGCACGGTGCTGGCCGCAGCCGGTGAGCGGGCGATCACCTGGCCGCCACGCACCACCAGCAGGCGCGTCGCGCGCAGCCGGATCGCCTCGACCGGGTCGCGTGCCTGCAGAAGCAAGAAGTCCGCCCGGCAGCCGGGCTCGAGGCCGTAGCCGTCGAGCCCGAGCAGGCGCGCGGCGTTCACCGTGACGGCGTCGAAGCACGCGCGCATCGCGTCGGCGCCCGTCATCTGCGCGACGTGCAGCCCCATCGCGGCGACCTCGAGCATGTCGGCGCTGCCCAGCGGGTACCACGGGTCCAGCACGCAGTCGTGGCCGAAGGCCACCGTGACGCCCGCGGCCATCAGCTCGGGCACGCGCGTCATGCCGCGGCGCTTCGGGTAGGTGTCGTGGCGGCCCTGCAGCGTGATGTTGATCAGCGGGTTGGCGACGACGCCGACGCGGGCCTCGGCGATCAGCGGGATCAGCTTGGACACGTAGTAGTTGTCCATCGAGTGCATCGACGTCACGTGCGAGCCCACGACGCGCCCGTGCAGCCCCAGGCGCTGCGCGTGGAACGCGAGCGTCTCGACGTGGCGCGACAGCGGGTCGTCGCTCTCGTCGCAGTGCATGTCCACGCGCAGCCCGCGCTCGGCGGCCAGCTCGCACAGCAGCCGCACCGACTCGGCGCCGTGGACAGAAGTGCGCTCGAAGTGCGGAATGCCGCCGACGACGTCGACGCCCA
>JBBION010000135.1:0-8042 GCA_037443345.1 Rubrivivax sp.
AGCGCCGGCAGGTGCGCGCGCGACGGCCGCCGTGCGCCGACGGCGGCCAGGTACGCCACGCTGAGCAGCCCCGCGAACGCCGCGCGCCCGGCGGTGACGAAGGCCGGCGACAGCTGCGGCGCGCCGGCGTCGCCGACGGCCAGCCGCGTCATCGGCAGCGTCAGCGCGAACAGCACGACGGCGAGCAGGCCCAGCGCATAGCCGCGTGTCACGTCCTCGTCGGAGGCATCCATCGCCGCAGTCTAGGCACGCCGGCAGTACACAAGCAGTACAGTTCAGCATCCTGGCTTGGCCGCTGTGCTGGTCGCACGACCCGCACAGCCCCTGCCCGCCCGCCACCGGCCGACACCATGAACGAGCCCGCCGCGACGCTGCTGCGCGATGGCGACACCACGCTCGCCGAGCAACTCGCGCAGCGCTACGCCGAGCGCATCGGCGCAAAGCTGCTGCTGCCGGGTGCGCGGCTGCCGTCGGTGCGCGAGGCCGCGCGCCGGCACGAGGTCAGCGCGAGCACCGTCGTCGCCGCGTACGACCGCCTGCTCGCGATGGGGCTGGTCGAGGCCCGGCGCCAGCGCGGCTTCTTCGTGCGCGACGCGCGCGAGCGGCAGGGCGCCGGCCGGGGGCGCGCCGCGTCCGCGCCGGTGCGCCCGCCGCCAGTCGACGCGACGGCGCTGATCCGCAGCATGTTCCACCGCGGACACGGCCGCAGCGACCCCGGCATGGGGACGCTGCCGGCCGAGTGGCTCGACGCGCCGCTGCTGCAGTCGGCGCTGCGCCGCGCCGCCGGCGAGGACACGCACGCCCTCGAGTATGGCGAGCCGGCCGGCGACGCCCGGCTGCGCCACGCGCTGGCGACGCGGCTGGCCGACCTCGGCGTGCAGGCCGACGCCGCCCAGATCGTCACCACCGCCGGTGCGACGCAGGCGCTCGACCTCGTGTCGCGCGCGCTGCTGCAGCCGGGCGACGCGGTGCTCGTCGACGAGCCGGGCTGGGCCGTCGAGTACGCGCGCCTGACGCAGCTGGGCATGCGCCTGCTGCCGGTGCCGCGCACGTCGCAGGGCCCCGACCTCGCGGTGATGCAGCGCCTGCTCGAGGCGCACCGCCCGCGCCTGTACGTGACGGTGTCGGTGCTGCACAACCCCACCGGCGGCTCGCTGACGCTGGCGCTGGCGCACCGGCTGCTCACGCTGGCCGACGCGCACGACCTGACGATCGTCGAGGACGACACCTACGCCTGGCTCGCGCCGGCGCACGCGCCGCGGCTGGCCGCGCTCGACGACCTGAAGCGCACCGTCTACGTCTCGGGCTTCTCGAAGATCCTGGCGCCGAACTGGCGCGTGGGCTTCGTCGCCGCGCCGCCGTCGCTGGTCGAGCGCCTGATCGACCTGAAGCTGCTGACGACGCTGGCCACGCCGACGCTGCCCGAGCGCGCGGTCGCGCTGTGCCTCGAGCAGGGCGCGCTGCGTCGGCACGCCGAGCGCATCGTCGCGCAGCTCGACGCCGCGCGCGCACGCACGGTGTCGCTCGCGCTCGGCGCCGGCTGCCGGTTCGCGGCGCCGCCGCAGGGCCTGTTCGGCTGGCTCGACGTCGGTACCGACACGCAGCCGATGGCGCAGGCGATGCTCGACGCGGGCTGGCTGATCGCGCCGGGCCACCTGTTCCACGCGACGCCGCGGCCGACGCCGCTGATGCGCGTGAACTTCGCGACCAGCCAGGACGCGAGGTTCTGGCGCGCCGTCGCTGCGTGGCGCGCGTCGCGCGCGGCGCGATGACGCCCGTCATCGGTCCGACACCGGCCTGGCGTAGGATGCGCGCGGCGCGATCGGGATCGCCCGTCGACCCGCGCCGCCGGGAGGAGCGCTTGGACTTCGAATCGACGTTGCCGCTGGGTCGCCCCGATCTGGTCAGCGTCAGCGCGTTCCAGCGCTACCTCGACGACGTCGCCGCCGTGCGCGACCTGCCGCCAAGCCGGTCGGGGCTGTCGTCGCTGAGCCCGTCGCTGTGGCAGGACCTGGTGCGCTTCGAGACGGCCGGGCGCGCGGCCGAGCTGCTCGAGGTCGTCGCCGCCGGTCTGCGCCATGGCCACGCGCTGGCGATCCACGTGCAGTCGGGCGCGCGCGTGCTGCCGCTGACGCTGTACCCGCGCGAGCGCCAGTTCCACTGCCCGCTGCCGCTGGCCGAGGTGCTGTCGCTGCGCCTGAGCGAGCTGCAGGTGATGCTCGTCGAGCCGGCGCCGCTGGCGTCGCGCGGCGCACCGAACCATCCGCTGGCCGGGCGGCACGAGCACTTCCACCCGCTGCTGCCGCTGACGTGGGCGCTGGCGCTGCGCGGCGCGCGCGACGCGCTGCTGCCCGAGATCGCCGGGCCGCTGGCCTATCGCGTCTCGCCCGGGGTCGACCTGCGCGGGCTCGAGCTCAACGCCGTCGTGCAGGTCGCCGTGCGGCGGCTGCAGATGGGGACCGTCAACCTGCGCCGGCTGGCCGACTTCCCCGGTCTCGACCGCGAGCGCGCACAGCGCCTGCTCAACGCGCTGTACCTGCAGGGCGCGCTGATCGTCAGCCGCAGCCACCCGGCCGCGAGCGACACCTGGTTCGGCGCGCTGTGACGCGGCGTTGACCGCGCCGCCGGCCGCTCGGCTCAGGCCGCCGGCGTGCGGATCAGGTGGTCGAACGCCGACAGCGCCGCCTTCGCGCCGTCGCCGGCGGCGATGATGATCTGCTTGTACGGCACCGTCGTCGCGTCGCCGGCGGCGAACACGCCCGGCACGCTGGTCGCGCCCTTCGCGTCGACGACGATCTCGCCGTAGCGGCTCAGCTCGACGATGCCCCTGAGCCACTCGGTGTTGGGCGCGAGGCCGATCTGCACGAACACGCCGGCCAGCTCGATGTGGTGCACGACGCCGCTGGTACGGTCCTTGTAGGTCAGGCCGTCGACCTTCTGGCCGTCGCCGGTGATCTCGGTCGTCTGCGCGTTGACGTGCACCGTCACGTTGGGCAGGCTTTCCAGCTTGGCCACGAGCACGGCGTCGGCCTTGAGCTGGTCGGCGAACTCGAGCAGCGTCACGTGCTCGACGACGCCGGCCAAGTCGATCGCCGCCTCGACGCCCGAGTTCCCGCCGCCGATCACGGCGACCTTCTTGCCCTTGAACAGCGGCCCGTCGCAGTGCGGGCAGTACGCGACACCCTTGGTCTTGTACTGCTCCTCGCCCGGCACGCCGATGTTCCTCCAGCGCGCGCCGGTGGACAGGATCACGGTGCGGCCCTTGAGTTCGGCGCCGTTGGCCAGCGTCACCGTCGCGTGGCCGCCGGGCTGCGCGGCGGGCTCGAGCGCGGCGACGCGCTGGCCGTTCATCACGTCGACGTCGTAGGCGCGCACGTGCGCCTCGAGCGCGGCGGCGAACTTCGGCCCCTCGGTCTCCTGGACCGAGACGAAGTTCTCGATGCCCAGCGTGTCGAGCGTCTGGCCGCCGAAGCGCTCGGCGACGATGCCGGTGCGGATGCCCTTGCGTGCGGCGTAGACCGCCGCCGCCGCGCCGGCCGGGCCGCCGCCGACGATCAGCACGTCGAACGGCGCCTTCGCGCCGAGCTTGGCAGCGTCGCGCGCCGCGGCACCGGTGTCGACCTTGGCCAGGATCTCGGCGAGTTCCATGCGCCCCGAGCCGAACGGCTGGCCGTTCAGGAACACGGTGGGCACCGCCATGATCTGGCGCTGCTCGACTTCCTGCTGGAACAGCCCGCCGTCGATCGCGACGTGGCGGATGCGCGGGTTCAGCACCGCCATCAGGTTGAGCGCCTGCACGACGTCGGGGCAGTTGTGGCAGGTCAGGCTCATCCACGTCTCGAAGACGAGGTCGCGGCCGTCGTCGGAGCGCAGCGCCTTGATCTGCTCGATCACGTCGGCCTCGACCTTCGGCGGGTGGCCGCCGGCCTGCAGCAGCGCGAGCACGAGCGACGTGAACTCGTGGCCCATCGGGATCGCCGCGAAGCGCATGCCCATGTCCTCGCCGGCACGCGTGATCTGGAACGACGGTCGGCGCGCGTCGTGACCGTCGAAGCGGGCCACGATCCTGTCGGACAGCGCGGCGACCTCCTCGATCAGCTCGCGCATCTCCGCCGACGCGGGACGGTCGTCGAGCGAGGCGACGATCTGCACCGTCTGCGTCAGGCGCTCGAGGTAGGCGCCGAGTTGCGCCTTGAGGTTGGCGTCCAGCATCGTGATCTCCGTGAATCGTGGATTTCGAAGGGCGCGAGGGTCCCGGCCCGGTCGCCAGCCCCGTGCGCGGGGCTCGCGACTGGGCCCGGAAGGTCCAGTCGGGGGGCGAACCGGCCGGCGGCCGGTTCGCGAGTTCGGCCGGTGAAGGGCCTCAGATCTTGCCGACGAGGTCCAGCGAGGGGGTCAGCGTCTTGGCACCCTCGTTCCACTTGGCCGGGCAGACCTGGCCGGGGTTCTTCGCGACGTACTGCGCGGCCTTCAGCTTGCGCAGCGTTTCCTTCATGTCGCGCGCGATGCTGTTGTCGTGCACCTCGGCGGTCTTGATGACGCCGTCGGGGTTCACGATGAACGTGCCGCGCAGCGCCAGGCCTTCTTCCTCGATGTGCACGCCGAACATGCGCGTGAGCTTGTGCGTCGGGTCGCCGACCAGCGGGAAGCGCGCCTTGCCGACGGCCGGGCTCGTCTCGTGCCACACCTTGTGCGAGAAGTGCGTGTCGGTCGTGACGATGTAGACCTCGGCGCCCATGTCCTTGAACGCGGCGTAGTTGTCGGCCGCGTCCTCGACTTCGGTCGGGCAGTTGAACGTGAACGCCGCCGGCATGAAGACGATGACGGACCACTTGCCCTTGAGCGACTCGTCGCTCACTTCGACGAACTTGCCGTTGTGGAAGGCGGTGGTCTTGAACGGCTGGACTTGCGTGTTGATCAGCGACATGGTCGTTTCCTTCTGATAGCTAGGGTTGATGGGAAAGCTAGAGTCGACAGACGGGATTTTGCGAGACCCCCGGGTTTACGTGGATTGATTCGGGGTATACCCGCAATACCGAAAGCCGATCGCGCGGCCAGCGGCCGTCGATCGACCGGCCGACGCGGTGCCGCCGGGGGCGGCCGTCAGCGCGCGCCGAGCGCTTCCCAGCGCTCGAGCGCCGCCATCAACTCGTCGTCGATCTGCGCGTAGCGCGCCTGCAGCGCGGCGACCGCCTGCGGCTCGCGCGTGTAGAGGTCGGCGCTGGCCAGACGCTCGGCGATCGCCTTCTGCTCGGCTTCCAGCGCGTCGATGCGCGCCGGCAGATCGTCGAGTTCGCGCTGCTCCTTGAAGCTGAGCTTGCGCGCGGGCTTCGCCGCGGCCGCCGCCGGCACGGCAGGCGGCGCGGGAGCCGGCTTCGGCGCCGGCGCCGGCGCAGTCGCCGCCGCGACGCTGCGCGCGCGCTGCCGCTGCCAGTCCTCGTAACCGCCCTCGTACTCGCGCCAGCGGCCGTCGCCCTCGTACGCAATCGTGCTGGTGACGACGTCGTCGAGGAAGCGCCGGTCGTGGCTGACGAGGAACACGGTGCCGGCGTAGTCCTGCAGCAGCTGCTCGAGCAGCTCGAGCGTGTCGATGTCGAGGTCGTTGGTCGGCTCGTCGAGCACGAGCACGTTGGCCGGCAGCGCGAACAGGCGCGCGAGCAGCAGCCGGTTGCGCTCGCCGCCCGACAGCGTGCGCACCGGCGCGTTCGCGCGCTCGGGCGCGAACAGGAAGTCGCTCAGGTAGCTCATCACGTGCTTGCGAGCGCCGGCGGTCTCGATCCACTCGCTGCCCGGGCTGATCGTGTCGGCCAGCGTCGCGTCGAGGTCGAGCGCGGTGCGCATCTGGTCGAAGTAGGCCACCTGCAGCTTCGTGCCGCGGCGCACCGTGCCCGACGTCGGCTCGAGCTCGCCGAGGATGAGTTTCAGCAGCGTCGTCTTGCCGGCGCCGTTGGGGCCGATCAGGCCGACCTTGTCGCCGCGCAGGATCGTCGCGCTGAAGCGGTCGATGACCGTCTTCTCCCCGAACCGCATCGTCACGTCGCGCAGTTCGGCGACGATGCGCCCGCTGCGCGTGCCGGCGTCGACGTCGAGCCGTACCTGGCCGAGCGCCTCGCGCCGCGCCGCGCGCTGCGCCCGCAATTGCTGCAGCCGCTGCACGCGCGCGACGCTGCGCGTGCGCCGCGCCTCGACACCCTTGCGGATCCACACCTCCTCCTGCGCGAGCAGCTTGTCGGCTCGCGCGTTCGCCAGCGCCTCGGCGGCGAGCTCCTGCTCCTTCGCACGCTCGTAGGCGCCGAAGTTGCCGGGGTAGCTGCGGATCTGCCCGCGGTCGAGCTCGAGGATGCGCGTGCACACCGCGTCGAGGAACGCGCGGTCGTGTGTCACGACGATCACGCTGCCCTTGAACTCGCGCAGCAGGTCTTCGAGCCAGGCGATCGCGTCGAGGTCGAGGTGGTTCGTCGGCTCGTCGAGCAGCAGCACGTCGGGCAGCGCGACCAGCGCCTGCGCCAGCGCGACGCGCTTCTTCGTGCCGCCCGACAGGTCGCCCAGGCGCCGCGTGCCGTCCAGCCCCAGCCGCTGCAGCGTCGTCGCGACGCGCGTCTCCCAGTTCCACGCGTCCAGCGCCTCGATGCGTGTCTGCAGCGCGTCGAGGTCGACGCCCGGCGGGTGCGCCTCGTAGGTCGCGCGCAGTTCGCGCGCCGCGGCGACGCCGTCGGCCACCGTGTCGAACACGGTGGCGGCCTCGTCGAACACCGGCTCCTGCGGCACGTAACGGATGCGCAGGCCCTGCGTGACCTGCAGCAGCCCGTCGTCGGGCTTTTCGAGGCCGGCGACGATCTTCAGGAGCGACGACTTGCCCGCGCCGTTGCGCCCGATCAGCCCGAGCCGCTCGCCGGCGTCGAGCGAGAAGCCAGTGCCGTCGAGCAGCGGCACGTGGCCGAAGGCAAGGTGGGCGTGGGTGAGCGACAGGACGGCCATGGCCCCGGCATTGTGGCCGCCGTCGGGCGACCGCTCTCGGGTCGTCGCCCGGCCGCCCCGGGACGACTTGACCCCCGCGGGGGATGGGCTGGGCGAAGCCCGGCCCTGGGGGCGCTCAGAACCAGGCGTGCAGGCCGAGCGACAGGTGGCGGCGCCAGTAGCCGCTGCCGCCGCTGCTCAGGCCGAAGCCGCTGCCCGAGCCGCCGAGGGCCAGCCGCGCACGCGCCGACGGCGCGAGGTCCCAGCCGGCCGCGAGCTCCCACAGGTGCGGCTGGCCGTGCGAGCGGTTGCCGTCGCCGTCGACCTCGGTGGCCGTGCCCAGCCCGAGGCGCAGCCCGAGGTCCCAGGGCTTGCGCTCGACCTCGACCGCGGTGAACAGGCGCGCTTCGCGGTAGCGCTCGGGGTTCCAGTAGCCGCGGTCGGGCACGGTCGCGCTCGTCGGGCGCGAGCTGCCAAAGGCCATCGCCTCGGCGCCGACGACCCAGCGCGGACGCGGCGCCAGCAGCCACTGCGCACGGGCGTTGACACGCTCGCGCCGGTTGCCGTCGTCGAACCGCAGCGAGGCGACGCCGAGCGCCAGCGTCGCGCGTGGATGCGGCCGGTGGTCGACGCCGAGCGACAACGCGTCGACGTGCACGCGCTCGGCGATCGCCGCGGGCGTCTCGACGAGTTCGCGCGCCGCCTCGGCGTCGAGCCGCCAGCCGTCGCGCGGCAGCCACGTGACGCGCGCGTGCCCGGTCCACGGCGACCAGCCGCCCCAGTGGCTCGCACGCACCGCCAGCGACGGCCACCACACGCCGTACGGCGCACCGGGCTCGCCGAGCCGCTGGCGCCACAGCGCCTGCACGTCGCGGCCGTGCGCGGCACCGCCGGGCGCGTCGAGGTCGACGTGGCGCAGGCGCAGCTCGGCGGTAGACCCTGCCGCGGGCCGCCAGCCGAAGCCGGCGACCGTGGCGGCGACGTCGAGATCGTCGGCGTCGCTCGCGCGCTCGATGGCACCGTAAACGTAGGGCCGCGTCTCGCGCCGCACGCGGTGGTCGCGCCACCACGCGAGGTCGGCGTCG
>JBBION010000136.1:0-8025 GCA_037443345.1 Rubrivivax sp.
GCGCGGCTTCGCGCGCCGCTGACCGCAGCCGCGCGCTGAACGCGTCGCATCTAGCGCAGCCGTGTGACGGCGCCGTGACGGTGCCCCTGTGCAGCGGGGCGCCTGCGCCGGTACCCGTGTCGACGCGCTTGACAGTTCGTCCACGACCGCCACGGCCACTGTGACAGCGCCGTGACGGGCACGGCCAAGTGCTTGATGTGCCGGCGTGGCGCGTGGCGTGGTCGCGCGACGATGGCGCAGTGGCACATGGGTTGCAAACGTCGTGACGGTCGCCGATCGCGCCGCATCTGGGCGCCGGTCGGCGTTGCGTCCTTGCAACCGATGAAGGGAACTCCCGTGTCCGTACGACCCCAGTCGCCGTTGTGGCGAGCCCTGTTGCTGTCGGCACTCGCTGCGCCGATGTCGCTGCACGCCCAGTTCAACCCCGGCCCGAACCCGATCATCGGCACCGTGACCGCAGCGCAGACCCTGGCCTCTGGCACCGGCACCGTCGACGCCGGGGCGACGCTGTCGGTGGCCAACACGTCGCAGTCGATCAATCTGACCGGCACCGCGACGCTGGTCAACAGCGGCACGATCCTGAACTCGTCGACCGGCCGCGCGCTGCGCAACAACAGCGGCAGCGGTCTGACGATCACGGTGACGAACAACGCCGGCGCGTTGATCCAGGCGGCCGATGCCGACGTGTTCCAGATGAACCTGGCGGCCAACAGCGTGGTGCTCGACAACTTCGGCAGCGTCGTCTCGCTGAACCCGTCGGGAGGCGGCAATCAGGCGATCGACTGGAACGCGATCATGAGTGGCGCCAACACGCTGCGCAACCAGGCCGGCGGCGTGATCCGCGCCACGGCGGCCGACGCGGTGCGGCCCGGCACGAGCGGCGTCGTCGTCAACGCCGGTGTCATCGAGGCGCTGCCCGTCGTCGAGGGCGCGTCGCCGAACCGCACGGCCAGCGGCAGCGACGGCATCGATGCCCAGACCCGCTCTGGCGTGACGATCACCAACTCGGGGTCGATCTCGGGGCGCCACGGCATCACCGGCGGCAGCGGGTCGGTGGCCGTCGCGATCACCGTCACCAACGAAGCCGGCGGCAGCATCACCGGCGTCAACGGCTCGGGCATGAACATCGACAACGGCGCGTCGATCGCGACCATCGTCAACCGCGGCGCCATCGTCGGGCGCTTCGACTGGTCGCGTTTCGACGTCGGCGACGGCGACGGCATCGACGTCGACGGCATCGCCGACATCGACAACCACGGCGTGATCCGCGGCATCGGCGCCGGCGGCAACGGCTCCGACGGGCAGGCCAACAACGCCGAGGGCGTGTCGATCGGGGGCGGGCGCATCGTCAACCGTGCCGGCGCCGAAATCACCGGCGAGAACCCGGCCGCGAGCGGCACGTCGGCCAGGGGCAACGGCATCCTCGTCGACGACTCGAGCGGCGGCAACGCGCTCGCCGCGACGGAGCTGATCAACGACGGCCTCGTGCGAGGGGTCACCGGCTTCGCGTTCAAGGCGATCGGCAGCTTCGCCGACCGCATCGTCAACGGCGTCACCGGCCTCCTGCGCGGGGGTGGCAGCGACGCGGCCGTGCAGATCGGTGGCGGCGACGACGTCGTCGTCAACGCCGGTCGCATCCAGGGCGACGGCGGCAAGGCGATCGACCTCGGCGACGGCGACGACACGCTGCACGTCGTCGGGCCGCACGCCGTCATCGTCGGCGACGTGCACGGCGGCGCCGGGCGCAACACGCTGCTGTTCGAGGTCGGTGCGGGCAACCGCATCGGCTACGACGGCGTGCTGTCGGCGTTCGACGTCGTGCGCCTGGTCTCGGGCACGACGTCGTTGTCGGGCGTGAGCCTGGCGCTGGGCACGACGACGGTCGAGCACGGCGCGACGCTCGGCGGCGACGGCGCGGTCGGCGGCAAGGTCGTCGTCGCCGCGGGCGGCACGCTCGCGCCGGGCGATGCCGGGCGCGTCGGCGTGTTTCGCGTCGGCGCGCTCGACCTCGAGGCCGACGGCGTCCTCGCGATCGACGTCGACGGCGCAGCCGGCACTGCGGACCGGCTCGACGTCGCTGGCGAAGCGCGTCTGGCCGGGCGCCTGCTGCTGACGCTGCTGTCGGCGCCGACGGTCGGCGACGTGTTCGAGATCCTGGCCGCGGGCGGTCCCGTCGTCGGCGGGTTCGAGCAGGGCGCCTGGGTCGAGGCGCTGTTCGACGACGTCGCCTACCGCTTCGCCGTCGCCTACGCCGACGGTCGCGTCGTGCTGACCGCGGTGCCCGAGCCGTCGATGCTGGCCACGGTGGCGCTCGCGCTCGCGCTGCTCACGCTGGCGCGCCGCCGCCTGCGGTGACCTGCGGACCGCCTGCTGTCTCGCGGCCGCCGTACAGGCGGCCGTGCCGGCGCGCGGTCGGCACCCCCTCGAGGGGGCGCGCCGAAGGCGCTTCGGGGGTGGGCCCTTCAGGCCCGCACGACGATCGGGAACGTCGCGCGCACGCCGTCGGCCGCGGGGCGGAACGGCACCGTGATCAGCGCGCGCTCGTCGTCGCGCAGCCGCCGCCACAGGAAGTCGCGCTCGTTGCCGGAATCGCCCTCGACGTAGAGCTGCGTCGTCAGCAGCTCGCGGCTGCCGAGCTTGACCTTGACGTGGATGTGCGGCGTGCGCCCGCCGTACTGGACCGGGCGCAGCGTGCGGAAGCGCCAGCGCCCGTCGGCGTCGACCAGGGTGCGCCCGAAGCCCTGGAACGCCGGGTCGTGGCGGCGCGGGTCGCCGGGGTGGTTGTAGATGCCGTCGACGTCGCACTGCCAGATCTCGACCACCGCGCCGCGCACCGCGCGACCGTCGAGGTCGACGACGCTGCCGTCGACGGTGGCCGGCACCCCGCGCGTCGCCACCAGTGCGCCGTGGCGCAGCAGGTCGGCGTCGTGGTCGTCGGGGATGTCGAGCGGGTAGAACGGGCCCTCGGTCTGCGACGGCGTCGCACGCAGCGGCCGCGCTTGCGCGACGGCGGCGCGCCAGACGGCGGGCGCGGCGATCAGCGCGGCGCCGGCGGCCAGGTGCAGCAAGCGGCGGCGGGGGAACGTGGCGGGCATCGGCGGCTCCGGGGGCAACGACGGGCCATTGTGAGCCGCGCATCGGCGCCCGGTTCCGCGCGGGGTCTCGAGCAGACGCCGGGCCGCCCCAGGCGTGCCCGACCCTGCGCGCGCGGGCCCAGCCCCGGCGTCGCTCAGAAGGGCGGCGGCGACTCGAACGCGACGCGCTCGCCGCTGGCCGGGTGCGCGAAGGCGAGCCGGCACGCGTGCAGCAGCAGGCGCGGAGCCGCAGCGGCGATGGCGTCGGGCGCGTACAGCGTGTCGCCGACGATCGGGTGGCCGAGCGCCTGCAGGTGCACGCGCAGCTGGTGCGAGCGCCCGGTGACGGGCTCGAGCGCGAGGCGCGTCGTGTCCATGTCCCACGCGAGCCCGCGCGCGACCACACCCCAGCGCGTCAGCGACGGCTTGCCGCGCTCGCGGTCGACGACCTGCCGAGGGCGGTTGGGCCAGTCCGCCGCCAGCGGCAGGTCGATCTCGCCGGCGTCACCCGCCACGTCGCCGGCGACGACGGCAACGTAGCCCTTGGCCACGTCGCGAGCCGCGAACGCGCACGACAGCGTGCGCTGCACGGCCGCGCCGCGCGCGAACACGATGAGCCCCGAGGTGGCCTGGTCGAGCCGGTGCACGACGAGCGCGTCGGCAAAGCGCTCGCGCACGCGCGCCCACAGGCAGTCGGCCTTGTGCTCGCCGCGGCCGGGCACCGCGAGCAGGCCGGCCGGCTTGTCGGCGACGACGAGCGCGTCGTCGGCGTGGACGATCACCGCCCGCCGGCCTCGTGCAGCAGCCGCGCGCGCTCGCGCAGCTTGTCGATCGCGCGGTCGAGCACGCGCCGCTCGTCGGCGTCGAGCGCCTCGAGCAGGAAGGCCTCGCGCGCGCGCGCCAGCGGCGCGACGCGGCGAAACAGCGCACGTCCGGCCGGCGTCAGCCGCAGCACGCGCGCGCGGCGGTCGCCGGCGACCTCGTCGCGCGCGATCAGCCCGCGGCCTTCGAGGCCGATGACGGCGCGGCTGACCTGCATCTTGTCGAGCGTCGTGTGCGCGATCACGTCGCCGGTGCGCATCGGACCCGAGACCAGCGCGGCGAGCACGCGCCACTCGTCGCGCGTGAGGTCGAAGCGCTCGCCGTAGACGTCGGCGATCGCGCGGCTGACGGCCTCGGCCAGCACCGCCAGCCGGTAGGGGAAGAACTGCTGCAGGTCCATGCAGCGATGGTAACGAAGGCGACCGATCGGCCCGTGGCGCGGCCGGTTTGATCCAGCGCAAACTTTGCGCGGACAGATGCGCGCCCGGGTATGGCGGCCGGGTCGGCCAGATCGTCACAGGCGTTACGATACCGCACTGACCGAGGAGACCCCGATGCCCGTGCGAAAGATCCACCACGTCGCGTACCGCTGCCGCGACGCCAAGCAGACCGTCGACTGGTACCGCGAGCACCTGGGCATGGAGCTGGTGCTGGCCATCGCCGAGGACCGCGTGCCGTCGACGAAGGCGCCCGACCCGTACATGCACCTGTTCCTCGACGCCGGCGGCGGCAACGTGCTCGCGTTCTTCGAGCTGCCGAACTCGCCGGCGATGGGTCGCGACCCGGCCACGCCCGACTGGGTGCAGCACATCGCGTTCGAGGTCGACAGCGTCGAGACGCTCGAGAAGACCAAGGCGCGGCTCGAGGCCGCCGGCATCGAGGTCGTCGGCATCACCGACCACGTGATCTTCAAGTCGATCTACTTCTTCGACCCCAACGGCCACCGGCTCGAGCTGGCCGCCAACACCGGCACGCCCGAGATGTACCGCCGGCTCGACGAGGTCAAGCACGCGATGGTCGACGAGTGGAGCCGCACCAAGCGCGCGCCGCGGCACGCGGCGTGGCTGCACGAGGGCGAGTTCGCCTCCGTCGGGGCCGACTGACGCGGAGGCCGCGATGCTCAAGACCTACACCTGGCCGAAGTTCGCGTACCGGCAGAGCGACGAGCAGGCGAGCGGCCGGCCGCGGCGCCACCCGGTGGTCGTCGTCGGCGCCGGGCCGATCGGCCTCACGGCCGCGCTCGACTGCGCCAAGCGCGGCCTCGACGTCGTCGTGCTCGACGACAACGACACCGTCAGCGTCGGCTCGCGCGCCGTGTGCTACGCCAAGCGCCCGCTCGAGGTGTGGGACCGCATCGGCCGCGGCGCCGGTGCGCCGACGCTGGGCGAGCGCTTCGCCGAGCGCGGCGTGAGCTGGAAGCTCGGGCGCGTGTACTTCCGCGACGAGCCGGTCTACACCTTCGACCTGCTGCCCGAGGCGCATCACAAGATGCCGGCGATGATCAACCTGCAGCAGTACCACCTCGAGGAGATGCTGGTGGCCGCGTGCGGCGCGCACCCGCACGTCGACCTGCGCTGGAAGCACCGCGTGCTCAGCCTCGCGCAGCGCGACGACCACGTCGTGCTGCAGGTCGAGACGCCCGACGGCATCTTCGCCACCGAGGCGCAGTGGGTGATCGCCTGCGACGGCGCGAACAGCGAGCTGCGGCGCATGGTCGGCGCCGGCTTCAGCGGCCAGTTCTTCCAGGACCGCTTCCTGATCGCCGACATCGTGATGAAGAAGGAGATGCCCGCCGAGCGGCGCTTCTGGTTCGACCCGCCGTTCCACCGCGGCCAGAGCGTGCTGCTGCACAAGCAGCCCGACGACGTCTGGCGCGTCGACTTCCAGCTCGGCTGGGACGCCGACCCCGAGGCCGAGAAGCAGCCCGAGCGCGTGCGCCTGCGCGTGCAGGCCGCGCTCGGCGACGACGTCGAGTTCGAGCTCGAGTGGGTCTCGGTGTACCAGTTCGCGTGCCGGCGCATCGACCGCTTCCGCCACGGCCGCGTGCTGTTCGCCGGCGACGCGGCGCACCAGGTCTCGCCGTTCGGCGCGCGCGGCGCCAACACCGGCGTGCAGGACGTCGACAACCTCGCGTGGAAGCTCGCCTACGTGCTGCAGGGCCTCGCCCCCGAGTCGCTGCTCGACAGCTACCACGACGAGCGCGCGTGGGCCGCCGACGACAACCTGCGCGCCTCGACCCGCTCGACCGACTTCATCACGCCCAAGAGCCGCGGCAGCCGGCTGTACCGCGACGCCGTGCTCGGCCTGGCGAAGACCGAGCCGTTCGCGCGCCCGCTCGTCAACAGCGGGCGGCTGTCGACGCCCACGCCCTACCTGCACTCGCCGCTCAACACACCCGACGAGAGCCACTTCGGCGGCGCGATGCGCCCCGGCACCGTGTGCGCCGACGCGCCCGTCGTCGCTGGCGGGCGCCGCGGCTGGCTGCTCGAGCACCTGGGCGAGGGCTTCACGCTGCTCGCGTTCGGCCACCGGCCCGCCACCGACGCGGTGCGCCGCGGCGACGTCGTCGCGCGCGTGCTGCACGTGGGCAGCGACCTGCTCGACGTCGAGGGCGTGCTCGCCGACCGCTACGACGGCCGCCCCGGCACGGTGGTCCTGATCCGCCCCGACCAGCACGTGGCCGCGCGCTGGCGTGGCTTCGAGGCCGCCGACATCGAGGCGGCGCTGGCGCGCGCGCTCGGCCACGCGGCCTGAACCCGCGCGACCCCGACGAGGAGACGACGATGCCCCTGATCCGTGAGCCGCACCTGAGCGACCCCGATGGCTTCTACGAGGAACTGATCGGCGCGCAGCGCGACCTCGACGACGAGCAGTGCGCGCTGATGAACGCGCGCCTGGTGCTCGTGCTGGCCAACCACGTCGGCGACCGCGACGTGCTCAGCGAGGCCTTGCGGGTCGCGCGGCCCGAGTCCTGAGGCGCGTCCTCCAACTCGGACGGGCACGGTGCCCGGCGATGGGGTACATTACGTGTACAGACATACACAAGACCGTTTCCACAAGGTCTTTTCAGCTTTACCGCCCCGGGGTGCTGTCCCCGACGGCCGGCCCGGTTTGAATTCCCCGCCTGGCGTTTCTTGAGTGTCTCTGTCCCCACCCGGGGCGTGCTCGCGGGTTCGCGTCGCGCACCGGGGCGGGGTTTCGTCATCAACTTTCACTCGAGGAAAACTCCATGAGCACCACGCAAACCGGCATCGTCAAGTGGTTCGACGACGGCAAGGGCTACGGCTTCATCACGCCCGACGGCGGCGGCAAGGACCTGTTCGCCCACTTCAGCGAGATCCGCGCCGACGGCTTCAAGAGCCTGCAGGACAACCAGCGCGTCGAGTTCGAAGTCAAGCAGGGCCAGAAGGGCCTGCAGGCCGCGAACATCCGCCCGGTGTAAGCACGGTCCCCGAACGGGACACGAAGAACCGCGGCTACGGCCGCGGTTTTTTTTCGGCCTCGGCGCGCGCATCGCGACCGACAGCGCGAACGCCCCGATCTGTGCGTGTGCCGCGCGACCCGCGCGCCATGAAAAAACGGGGGCCGAGGCCCCCGTTCGGTCTGCGTGGCGCCACCGCGGGCGCGGCACGTCAGTGCCGCTGCTGGATGCCGGCGATGGCCCAGCTGGCGCCCTCGGCCTTGACGAGGTGCCAGACCTCGTCGAAGGGCTGCGCGTCGGCTCCCTGCTCCTCGCGGATCAGGCCGTGGAAGCGAACGCTCACGACCTGCCGGTCGGCCTCATTCGCGACGTCGAGGACCTCGGCGTCGACCTGCACGACGTCGGTGTGGTTGGGCGCCGCGCCGCGCTCCTGCAGGTCCAGCCGCACCGAGGCGAACAGCTCGGGCGTCGTGAACTGGCGCAGGTCGGCAAGGTCGGCGGCGTCGTAGGCGGCCTGCATGCGGATGAAGATCATCTTGGCGATGCGCTCGAAGCCCTCGCGGTCGAAGTCGGCGGGCACCGACGCGCCCGACGCGGGTGCGACGGCCGCGGGCATCACCGGGTCGGCAGCCGCACCGGGCTGCACCGGCGCGGGGTTCCACGCCGGCGTCGACGCCGGCTGCAGGGCGCTGCGCGACATCGTGGGGC
>JBBION010000137.1:0-7999 GCA_037443345.1 Rubrivivax sp.
GTGGGGACGACGACCGGCGGCTGTTCGGTCGTAGCCGCCTTCGAGCGCGGCGGGTCGGCCGCGACGGCGACGCGCTTCGCCGCCGCGGCGACCTTCTTCGCGGCCGTGTCGGTCGCGCCGGCCTTCTTCGCGGCCGCCCGCTTGGCGGCGGGTGGCTTCGTGCCCGCCCCCTTCGCGGTTCCCTTCGCCGCCGTCTTCTTCGCGGCCGCGCCCTTCGCCGCGACGGACCTCGGCGCCTTGTCACGGGCCGCCGCGGTCGCCATGGGCTCTTCGCTGGCCTTCGGCAGTCCGCGCTCCTCGGCGCCGAGCTTGAGGCGCACCGGCTTGCCGCCCCAGATCTCCTCGAGGTGGTAGTAGTCGCGGATCGCCGGCTGCATGATGTGGCACACCGCGGCGCCGCAGTCGACGATGATCCACTCGCCGTTGTCCTCGCCCTCGGTACGCAGCACGGGCATGCCGCGCGCCTTGACGGTGTCGCGCACGCTGCTGGCCAGCGCCTTCGTCTGCCGGTTGCTGGTGCCCGACGCGACGATCACGCGCTCGAACAGCGGCGACAGGTGCTCGGTGTTGAAGACGACGATGTGTTGCGCCTTGACGTCCTCGAGGCCGTCGACGATGGCGCGCTGCAGCTTGCGGATGTCCATTCAGCTCCTGGGTGGGGTGGGGTTCGGGGGGACGCGGTACAGCGCGTGGCGCTCGATGTAGGCCGCGACCGCGGGGCCGACCTGTGCGCGCAGGTCGTCGCCGCGGGCGGCGGCGTCGCGCACCGCGGTCGACGACACCGCGACCGGCGGCAGGTCGATCACCGTCATGCGGTGCGGCATACCGTGCAGTTCGGCCGGCGCGAGCGGTGGCGCGCCTTCGCGTGCGGCCACGGCCAGCGTGACGGCGGCCAGCAGCTCGCGCCACCGGTGCCAGGTGTGCAGCCGCGCGTACTGGTCCTGGCCGACGACGAGGACCCACTCGGCGTCGGGGTGCTCGCGCCGGAGCGCGAGCACCGTGTCGACGGTGTAGCTCGGGCCGGCGCGACGGATCTCGACGTCGTCGACGCGCATGCGCGGCTCGCCGGCCACCAGCGCGTGCACCATCGCGAGCCGGTCGGCAGCTGGCGCGAGCGTGCGCATCGCCTTCTGCCACGGCTCGCCGGCGGGCACCCAGCGCAGCTCGTCGAGCGCGAGCTGGTCGCGCGCGGCGCGCGCCAGCGCGAGATGCCCCAGGTGTGGCGGGTCGAACGTGCCGCCGAGCAGGCCGAGCCGGACCGCGGCACTCACGCGGCGGGCGGCGCGGCGACGGCGCGCCGGCGGCTCGGTGGACGCCGCGCTCGGCGGCTCGGTCGAACGCTCACTCGGCGGCCCAGTCCCGCGGGCGCAGGAAGTCGGTGTACAGCCGCGCCTCGGGCGTGCCGGGCTCGGGGTGCCAGTCGTAGCGCCACTTCACGACCGGCGGCATCGACATCAGAATGCTCTCGGTGCGCCCGCCCGACTGCAGGCCGAACAGCGTGCCGCGGTCGAACACGAGGTTGAACTCGACGTAGCGCCCGCGCCGGTAGGCCTGGAAGTCGCGCTCGCGCTCGCCGTAGGGCGCCTCGCGCCGCGCGCGCACGATCGGCAGGTAGGCGTCGACGAAGGCGTCGCCGACCGCGCGCATCATCGCGAAGCTGCCGTCGAAGCCGAGTTCGGCGAAGTCGTCGAAGAACACGCCGCCGATGCCGCGCGGCTCGCCGCGGTGCTTGAGGAAGAAGTACTCGTCGCACCACTGCTTGAAGCGCGGGTACTTGTCGTCGCCGAACGGTGCCAGCGCGTCGCGGCAGGTGCGGTGGAAGTGACGCGCGTCGTCCTCGACGCCGTAGTACGGCGTCAGGTCCATGCCGCCGCCGAACCAGAACACCGGCTCGCGCCCTGCCGGCAGCGCGGCGAACATGCGCACGTTCATGTGCACGGTGGGCACGTGCGGGTTGCGCGGGTGGAACACGAGCGACACGCCCAGTGCCTCGAACGGGGCGCCGGCCATCTCGGGGCGGTGCGCGCTCGCCGACGGCGGCAGCGAGCGGCCCTTGACGTGGCTGAAGTTGCAGCCCGCACGCTCGAACAGGTTTCCGTCCTCGACCAGGCGCGACAGGCCGTCGCCCTCGAGCCGGCCGCCGGGTTCGCGCGTCCAGCCGTCGCTGACGAAGGCCTTGCCGTCCTCGGCCTGGAACGTCGTGATGATGCGCTCCTGCAGACCGAGCAGGTAGGCGCGCACGCGATCGATGTCGGGTGTCATGGCAGTCGTATCGGTGAAGCCAGGGCCGGACGATAACCCTGCACGCCATCGTAGCTGTGCGCGATCGCCGCCATGTCGGCGACGGGATCGCCCGTCAGGCGCAGGCACGCGCGCACGCCGACCGAGCGGCGCAGGAAGTCGAGGTGGGCCAGCGCCAGCGGCACCCCGGCGTCGACGGCGACGCGGTAGAAGCCGCTGCGCCAGGCGCCGGTGTGCGCCCGCGTGCCCTCGGGCGCGAGCGCCAGCCAGAGGAACTCGTCGCGCTCGCGCGCCGCGCGCATGCGCCGCACCATGTCGCCGACGATGCCCCCGGGGGCGCGGCGATCGACGGGCACGCCGCCGATCGCGCGCAGCCAGCGCCCGAGCAGCGGCACGCGAAACAGCGAGTCCTTGCCCCAGAACACGACGGGGATGCCGATGCCCCACTTGGCGAGCACGCCGACGACGAAGTCCCAGTTCGAGGTGTGCGGGTAGACGACGATCACGCCCTGGCGCGCGGGCAGGCCGTCGAACTGCAGCCGCCAGCCCGCCAGGCGCAGCAACGCTCGCGCCAGCCGGCTGCCGCGCAACTGCACCGGCCGCGCGACCAGTTCCTGCGGACCCTGCACGCCCGGCATCAACGCGACTTGATCGCGCGGTGACCGATGTCGGTGCGCCACTGCGCGCCGTCGAAGCGAATCGGGCGCAGCGCCTCGTAGGCGCGCTGCTGCGCGACCTTGACCGACTCACCCAGCGCCGTCACGCACAGCACGCGCCCGCCGCTGGTGACGATGCGGCCGTCGTCGTCGCGCGTCGTGCCGGCGTGGAACACCATCGTGTCGGCGACGCCGGCCGCGCGCGGATCAGGCAGGCCCTCGATCACGTCGCCCTTGCGCGGCTCGAGCGGGTAGCCGTGCGCGGCCATCACGACGCCGAGCGCGGTGCGGCGGTCCCAGTGCAGCTCGACCTGATCGAGCGTGCCGTTGGCCGCGTGCAGCAGCACGTCGGCGAGGTCGCTCTTCAGGCGCATCAGGATCACTTCGGCCTCGGGGTCGCCGAGCCGCGCGTTGAACTCGACGGTCTTCGGGTGGCCCTCGGCGTCGATCATCAGCCCGGCATAGAGGAAGCCGGTGAACGGCGCGCCGTCCTTGGCCATGCCGGCGATCGTCGGCAGGATGATCTCGTGCATCACCTTCGCGTGCACGTTGGGCGTCACGATCGGGGCCGGCGAATAGGCCCCCATGCCGCCAGTGTTCGGGCCCTGGTCGCCGTCGCGCAGGCGCTTGTGGTCCTGGCTGGAGGCCAGCGGCAGCACCGACTTGCCGTCGGTCAGCACGATGAAGCTGGCTTCCTCGCCGACGAGGAACTCCTCGATCACGACGCGCGCGCCGTCGGCGTTGTGCACCACGCCCAGCTTGTCGTCGAGCAGCATGAAGTCGATCGCCTCGTGCGCCTCGGCCGTCGTCGTCGCGACGACGACACCCTTGCCGGCCGCCAGCCCGTCGGCCTTGATCACGATCGGCGCGCCGTGCTGGTCGACGTGCGCGTGCGCGGCCGCCGCGTCGGAGAACGTCGCGTGGCGCGCGGTCGGGATGCCGTGGCGCTGCATGAACTCCTTCGCGAAGGCCTTCGAGCTCTCGAGCCGCGCCGCCGCCTGCGTCGGCCCGACGATGCGCAGCCCGCGGGCGCGAAACGCGTCGACGACGCCGAGCGCCAGTGGCGCCTCGGGCCCGACCACCGTCAGCGCGATGCCGGCGGCCTGCGCGAAGTCGGCGAGGCTGCGCACGTCGGTCAGCGCGACGTTGTGCAGGTGCGCATCGAGCGCGGTGCCGCCGTTGCCGGGCGCGACGAACACCTGCTGCACCTTCGGCGACTGAGCGAGGCGCCAGGCCAGCGCGTGTTCGCGCCCGCCGCCACCGATCACCAGGATCTTCATCGGCGCCTCACGCCTCGTCGCCGAGGTCGGCGTTGTGGTAGGCCTCCTGCACGTCGTCGAGGTCCTCGAGCACGTCGAGCAGCTTGCGCATGCGCTGCGCGTCCTCGCCGCCGAGCTCGACGGTGTTCTCGGCGCGCATCGTGACCTCGGCGACCTCCGGCTTCAGCCCGGCGGCCTCGAGGCGCTCCTTGACCGCCTCGAAGTCGGCCGGCGGCGTCAGCACCTCGATCGAGCCGTCCTCGCCGGTGATCACGTCGTCGGCACCGGCGTCGAGCGCGACTTCCATCACGCGATCCTCGCTGGTGCCCGGCGCGAACACGAGCTGGCCGCAGTGCTTGAACTGGAACGCGACCGAGCCCTCGGTGCCGAGGTTGCCGCCGTACTTGCTGAACGCGTGGCGCACCTCGGCCACCGTGCGCACGCGGTTGTCGGTCATGCAGTCGACGATGATCGCCGCGCCACCGATGCCGTAGCCCTCGTAGCGGATCTCCTCGTAGGTGACGCCCTCGAGATTGCCGGTGGCCTTGTCGACGTTGCGCTTGATCGTGTCGGCCGGCATGTTGGCCGCCTTGGCCTTGTCGATCGCCAGCCGCAGTCGCGGGTTGGCGCTCGGGTCGCCGCCGCCCTGGCGCGCGGCGACCATGATCTCGCGGATCACGCGCGTCCAGACCCTGCCGCGCTTCTCGTCCTGGCGCCCCTTGCGGTGCTGGATGTTGGCCCACTTGGAATGTCCGGCCATGGCGCAGTGAACTCCCTCGTCCCGAAGTGCCACAGTTTACCGGTGGCCCGAGCGCCGCCGTCGCCGTGACCCGAGGGGCCCGGGCGTCACGCCGGTGCGACGTGACACCGCCCACGCGCGGCGTCGGCACGTGCGGTTTGACACGTGCCCGTGTGGCGCCTTCGCGCCGCGAGCCCCCGCCCGACGGAGGTCCCCGTAAGAATTTGTGTCGTGAACCCCCGCACGACACCTGCCCACCCGACCCGCCGACGCCTGCTGCAGGCCACCGGCGCCTGCCTCGCCGCCCCGTGGGTCGCGCGCGCGGGCGACGCGGGCGTCGCGCCGGCCGAGCTGCTCATCGGACAGAACATCACGCTGCAGGCCGGTCGCAACGTGTACGGCAACGAAGTGCAGAGCGGCGTGCAGGTGCTGCTCGACCACGTCAACCGGCAGGGCGGCGTGCATGGACGGAAGGTCACCCTGCGCACCCTCGACGACGACAACAAGGCCGCGCTGGCCGAGCAGAACGCACGCGCCCTGGTGGCCGACGGCGTCTTCCTGCTGTTCGGCTCGATCGAAGGCGGGCCGTCGACGGCCGTGATGAAGGCTGCCGTCGACACCGGGGTGCCCTTCTTCGGTCCGATGGCCGGCTCGCCCGGCCTGCGGCGCCCGCATCAGACCCTGGTGTTCCCGGTGCGTGCCGAGCACCGCGAGGAATTCCGCGCGCTGATCGGCTACGGCAGGCGCACCGGCCTGTCGCGGGTGGCGCTGTTCCACGCCGACTCCGACACGGGCCGCGAGCACCTCGAGAACGTGCGCCTGCTCGCCGCCGAGGCGGGCATGGCGTTCGGCGGCGGCCTGCCGTTCAAGCCGGACGTCACCGACGCCCAGATCGACGAGCACGTGCGCCGCATCGAGCGCACGCAGGTCGACCTCGTGATCAACCACGGCTCGCCGTCGGTCTACGAACGCCTGATCCGCCGCGTGCGTGCCGCCGGGCTGCGCACCTCGATGTGGGCGGTCAACTCGGGCTCGTCGCCGCTGGCCACGGCGCTCGGGCCGCTGGCGCGCGGCATGGTGTTCGCCCAGATCGTGCCGAAGCCCTGGGCCGGAGCGACGGCGCTCACGCGCGAGTACCAGGAGCGCTTCCGGCGCGCCCTTCCGGATTCGCCGTTCTCGTACGGCAGTCTCGAAGGCTACATGACGGCCAAGGCGCTGGTCGCCACGCTGCAGGCCGCCGGCCCCGCGCCGACGCGCGCCGGCTGGCTGCGGGCGATGCAGAACTTCGAGCTCGACCTCGGCGGCGTGAAGCTCAGCTACCGCCCGGGCCAGCACGCTGGCAGCACCTTCGTGGACCTGGCGATGGTCGACAGCTACGGGCGCTTCGTGCAGTAGCTAGACTGCGGCCGTGTCGTCGCACGACGGAGCCGCCATGTCCGAACCGATCCTCCTCGCCCAGCACGGCGACCTCCAATGCCACCTGCTGCCCGCGCTGGCCACCCGGCACGGGCTGATCACCGGCGCCACCGGCACCGGCAAGACGGTGACGCTGCAGAAGATGGCCGAGAGCTTCAGCGCCATCGGCGTGCCGGTGTTCATGGCCGACGTCAAGGGCGACCTCGCCGGCATCAGCCAGCGCGGCACGCTGCCCGAGAAGGTGGCCAAGATCCTCGCCGACCGCGGGCTGCCGCTGCCCGCACCGGCGTCGTGCCCGGCAACGCTGTGGGACGTGTTCGGCGAGCAGGGCCACCCGGTGCGCGCCACCGTCTCCGACATGGGGCCGCTGCTGCTCGCGCGCATGCTGGGCCTCAACGAGACGCAGTCGGGCGTGCTGAACATCGTGTTCAAGATCGCCGACGACAACGGCCTGCTCCTGCTCGACCTGAAGGACCTGCGCTCGATGCTGCAGCACGTCGGCGACAACGCCAAGCAGTTCACGACCGCCTACGGCAACATCAGCGCGGCCAGCGTCGGCGCGATCCAGCGCGGGCTGCTGCAGCTCGAGGAACAGGGCGGCGACCGGTTCTTCGGCGAGCCGATGCTCGACATCGCCGACCTGATGCAGACCGAGGGTGGCAAGGGCGTCGTCAACATCCTCGCCGCCGACAAGCTGATGACGTCGCCGCGGCTGTACGCGACGTTCCTGCTGTGGATGCTGTCGGAGCTGTTCGAGCAGTTGCCCGAGGTCGGCGACCTCGACCAGCCCAAGCTGGTGTACTTCTTCGACGAGGCGCACCTGCTGTTCGCCGACGCGCCGAAGGCGCTCGTCGAGCGCATCGAGCTCGTCGTGCGGCTGGTGCGCAGCAAGGGCGTCGGCGTGTACTTCGTGACGCAGAACCCGCTGGACATCCCCGACACCGTGCTCGGCCAGCTCGGCAACCGCGTGCAGCACGCGCTGCGCGCGTTCACGCCGCGCGACCAGAAGGCGGTCAAGGCCGCGGCGAGCACGATGCGCGCCAACCCCAAGCTCGACGTCGAGACGGCGATCACCGAGCTCGCGGTGGGCGAGGCGCTCGTGAGCCTGCTCGACGAGAAGGGCCGCCCGGGCGTGACGCAGCGCGTCTACGTGCTGCCGCCGGGCAGCCGCATCGGCCCGATCACGCCGCCCGAGCGCCAGGCCCTGATGTCGCGCTCGCTGGTGGCCGGCGTCTACGAGAAGACGGTCGACCGCGAGTCGGCCTACGAGATGCTGCGCCAGAAGGCCGAGGCGTCGACCGCCGCCGCCGGGCAGGCGCAGCCGGCGGGCGGTGCGGCCGACGGTGCAGCCGGCGGTGCAGCTGGCGGTGGTGGTGCGTTGGGCGGGCTCGGCGACGTGCTGTTCGGCAGCACGGGGCCACGCGGCGGGCGGCGCGAGGGCATGCTCGAGGCTGCGGCCAAGTCGGCCGTGCGCACGATGGGCACCACGGTCGGGCGCGAGATCATCCGCGGCGTGCTCGGCGGCCTGCTCGGCGGCCGCCGCCGCTGACGCCACGGCGATGCGGCGTGCCGCGGCCGTGCTCGGCACCCTCGCCGTCGCCCTGCCGCTGGCGCTGTTCGCGGCAGGGCAGTTCGGCCTGCTGGCGGGCACGCCGGGGCTGGCCGCGCTTGGCGTCACCATCGCCTGC
>JBBION010000138.1:0-7906 GCA_037443345.1 Rubrivivax sp.
TGTTCGCGACCGAGCCGCTGCCGCCGCAACACCCGTTCTGGTCGCACCCGCGCGTGACGGTGCTGCCGCACGCGGCCGCGCTGACCGACGAGCGCAGCGCGGCCGCCGTCGTCGCGGCCAACCTCGCGGCGTGGCGCGCCGGACGCCCGCCGCGGGAGTTGCCCGGCTGGGTCGACCGCGCGCGCGGCTACTGACGCGTCCGACCCGCCGGCGCGCTAGAAGGCTTCCTTCTCGGCCTCGAGGTAGGCGATGCTCGTGTACTTGCCGATGTTCGACTCGAAGCCTTGCGTGACGGCGGCGTACTTCCGAACCCGCGGGTCGGCGAGCACGCGTGCCTTCGCCTGCTCGAGCGGCACGCCGTCCTTGACCGCCTGCTCGCAGGGGCGGTAGATGCCCTCGAACAGCTCGCGGTTCTCGCGCAGCAGGTTCGCTCTGGCGTCGCCGTGGCCGGGCACCCAGAGCTTGCTCCTGGCGCTCTTCTCGAGCGCGTCGAAGTAGCGGAACGTGCCGAGGTAGCTGCCGTCGTCCATGTTCGCGATGCGGCGGTGCATCGCGACGTCGCCGACGTGGGTCACGCCGTCCTCGACGACCTCGACCGACAGGTCGCACGGCGTGTGCGCGACGCCGTAGTGGTGCAGCCGCAGCGTCGTGTCGCCGAAGCGCAGCTCCTGGCCGTGCGCGGCCGGCCGGTTCGGCACGACGACCTTCGTGCCGAGCGTCGCGCCGTTGGTCCAGCGCTCGAGCAGCGAGCGCCACAGGTCGCCCTGCACGCCGGCGATCTCGGCGATGCACTCGGGCAGCGCGTAGATCGGCAGCGACTCGCCGAACGCCTCGCGAAACGCGTGGTTGCCGAGCCAGTGGTCGCCGTGGTAATGCGAGTTGACGACGGCCACGACCGGCTTGTCGGTCACCGTCCGGATGCGCCGGATCGCCATCTGGCCGATCTGCAGCGAACCGCCGCTGTCGAGCACGACGACGCCGTCGCGCGTGACGACGAACACGACGTTCGACATCATCCCCTGGTTCTCGGGCGTCGGGAAGCCGTCGGGGGTCCACACCATCCACACACGCTGGCTGATGCGGCGCAGCGGATAGTCCTTGACCGGCGGCCCCTCGAAGAAGTCCTTGAAGTCGTCGGCCGCGCGCGCGAGCGTCGTCAGCGGGGCACCGGGCAGCAGGTCGGCCGCCGCCGTGGCGCCGACGGCGGCGGCGCCGAGCAGCCAGCGGCGGCGCGAAGGGGTGGACGGGCTCATGCCGGGCTCCTGATCCAACGCTTTATGCGTATAGATCGATATTGTCGGTGTTTTGCCACCGTCGTGCCGCCCTGACGTGCGGCGCCTCGCCGCGCGCCCCGCGCGGGGTGCACCCGGCGGCGGGCGCGCCGGGCGGGCGGCGTGCGTCGCGAGGGGCGCGCTCGCTATCATGGCCGGTTCCGCTGCCCCTGCGCATGGCCGACGCCCCGCCTCCACCGATGCCTTCGACGCCGCCGCTGCGCGTGCGCGGCGCGCGCACGCACAACCTGAAGAACGTCGACCTCGACATCCCGAAGCACGCCCTGGTCGTGATCACCGGGCTGTCGGGCTCGGGCAAGTCGAGCCTCGCGTTCGACACGCTGTACGCCGAGGGCCAGCGCCGCTACGTCGAGAGCCTGTCGGCCTATGCGCGCCAGTTCCTGCAGCTGATGGACAAGCCCGACGTCGACGCCATCGAGGGGCTGGCGCCGGCGATCAGCATCGAGCAGAAGGCGACCAGCCACAACCCGCGCTCCACCGTCGGCACGATCACCGAGATCCACGACTACCTGCGCCTGCTGTACGCGCGCGCCGGCACGCCGTACTGCCCCGACCACGACCTGCCGCTGGCCGCGCAGAGCGTCGCGCAGATGGTCGATGCCGTGCTCGCCCTGCCCGAGGGCACGCGCCTGGCGGTGCTGGCGCCCGTCGTGCGCGAGCGCAAGGGCGAGTTCGTCGAGCTGTTCGCCGACCTGCAGTCGCGCGGCTACGTGCGCTTCCGCGTCGACGGCACGGTCGTCGAGGCCGACGCGCTGCCGGCGCTGAAGAAGAGCGAGAAGCACGACGTCGACGTCGTCGTCGACCGCGTCAGGACGCGCGCCGGCGACGCCGCGCTGCGCCAGCGGCTGGCCGAGAGCTTCGAGGCAGCGCTCGCGATCGCCGACGGGCGCGCGCTCGCGCTCGAGGTCGACGCCGCCCGCGAGCACGTGTTCAGCAGCCGCTTCGGCTGCCCGGTGTGCAGCTACGCGCTGCCCGAGCTCGAGCCGCGGCTGTTCAGCTTCAACTCGCCAGTCGGCGCGTGCCCGCAGTGCGACGGGCTGGGCAGCGTCACCGTGTTCGATCCCGAGCGCGTCGTCGCCTTCCCCGAACTGTCGCTGGCCAGCGGCGCGGTCAAGGGCTGGGACCGGCGCAACGCCTACACGCATTCGCTGCTCGAGAGCGTCGCGAAGCACTACGGCTTCGACGTCGAGACCCCGTTCGAGCAGCTCGCGCCCGAGCACCGGCACGTGGTGCTGTACGGCACCGGGGCGACCGACGTCGAGTTCGTCTATCGCGCCGAAGGCGCGGCCGGGCGCACGCGCACGGTCAAGCGGCGCCACCCGTTCGAAGGGATCGTCCCGAACTTCGAGCGGCGCTTCCGCGAGACCGATTCGCCGACCGTGCGCGAGGAGCTCGCGCGCTACCAGGCCGCCAAGCCGTGCCCGGCGTGCGCCGGCACGCGCCTGCGGCGCGAGGCGCGCCACGTGTTCCTGCGCGGCGCCGACGGCGCGCGCAAGCCGATCTACGACGTCGAGCACGCGACGCTGGCCGAAGGGCTCGCGTACTTCGACGCGCTGCGTCTGCAGGGCGCGCAGGCCGGCATCGCGACGCCGGTGCTGCGCGAGGTCCGCGCGCGGCTCAAGTTCCTCGTCGACGTCGGCCTCGACTACCTGAGCCTCGAGCGCAGCGCCGACACGCTGTCGGGCGGCGAGGCGCAGCGCATCCGCCTCGCGAGCCAGATCGGCTCGGGGCTCACCGGCGTGATGTACGTGCTCGACGAGCCGAGCATCGGCCTGCACCAGCGCGACAACGAGCGCCTGATCGCGACGCTGCGCCACCTGCGCGACCTCGGCAACTCGGTGCTCGTCGTCGAGCACGACGAGGACATGATCCGCGCCGCCGACCACGTGATCGACATGGGCCCCGGCGCCGGCGTGCACGGCGGGCGCGTCGTCGCGCAGGGCACGCCCGCCGAAGTCGCTGCGAACCCCGACTCGCTGACCGGGCGCTACCTCGCGCACGCGGCGCACATCGCGGTGCCGCGGCGGCGCACGTCGCTCGCGGCGCAGACCGACCCGCGCGTGCTGCGCATCGCCGGCGCGCGCGGCCACAACCTGAAGGGCGTCACCGTCGAGATCCCGGTGGGCCTGTTCACCTGCGTGACCGGCGTGTCGGGCTCGGGCAAGTCGACGCTGGTCAACGACACGCTGTACGCCGCGGTGGCGAAGAAGCTCTACCAGAGCCACCTCGAGCCGGCGCCGCACGACGAGATCGAGGGCCTCGACGCGTTCGACAAGGTGATCGACGTCGACCAGAGCCCGATCGGGCGCACGCCGCGCAGCAACCCGGCCACCTACACGGGCCTGTTCACGCCGATCCGCGAGCTGTTCGCCGAGGTGCCCACCGCGCGCGAGCGCGGCTACGGGCCGGGGCGCTTCAGCTTCAACGTCGCCGGCGGGCGCTGCGAGGCCTGCCAGGGCGACGGCGTGATCAAGGTCGAGATGCACTTCCTGCCCGACGTCTACGTGCCGTGCGACACCTGCGGCGGCGCGCGCTACAACCGCGAGACGCTCGAGATCGTCTACAAGGGCCGCAACATCCGCGACGTGCTCGCGATGACGGTCGAGGAGGCGCACGACTTCTTCGCCGCGGTGCCGGCGATCGAGCGCAAGCTGCGCACGCTGCTCGACGTGGGCCTGGGCTACGTGCAGCTCGGCCAGAGCGCGACGACGCTGTCCGGCGGCGAGGCGCAGCGCGTCAAGCTCGCGCTCGAGCTGTCCAAGCGCGACACCGGCCGCACGCTGTACATCCTCGACGAGCCGACGACGGGGCTGCACTTCGCCGACATCGAGCTGCTGCTGAAGGTGCTGCACCAGCTGCGCGATGCCGGCAACACGATCGTCGTCATCGAGCACAACCTCGACGTCATCAAGACCGCCGACTGGCTGATCGACATGGGCCCCGAAGGCGGTGCCGGCGGCGGGCGGGTGGTGGCCGTCGGCACGCCCGAGGAGGTGGCCGCGTGCCCCGCGAGCCACACCGGCCGCTTCCTGGCGGCGAAGCTGGCGGCCCCGTAGCGGCCCCGCGCCGCACGCGGCGACGCGACATCGGGTAAGGTCTTGCGCCTCGCCCATCGCGGCGCGGCTGGAGGGAATGCGCATGGCGCACACCGTCGACTACTACCTGGCCCCGAACTCGCCGTGGTGCTACCTCGGCCACCAGCGCTTCTGGGACATGGCGCGCGCGGCCGGCGCGTCGATCCGCGTGATGCCGGTCGACCTCGGCGGGCGCGTGTTCCCGTCCAGCGGCGGGCTGCCGCTGGCCAAGCGGGCGCCGCAGCGGCAGGCGTACCGCCTCGTCGAGCTCAGGCGCTTCAGCCGCTGGCTGAACCTGCCGCTGGTGCCCGAGCCGCGCTACTTCCCGGTCTCGGGCGACGACGCGGCGCGGCTCATCATCGCCGTCGACCTGAAGGACGGCACCGATGCCGCGATGCGCCTGGCCGGCGCCGTGCTGCGCGCGGTGTGGGCCGAGGAGCGGCACATCGCCGACGAGGCCGTGCTCGCGCAGCTGCTGCGCGAGCAGGGGCTGAGCGCCGCGCGGCTCGACGACGCGCACACGCAGCGCGTGCACCAGCAGTACGACGCCTACACGCAGCGCGCGATCGACGCCGGCGTGTTCGGCGCGCCGAGCTACGTCGTCGACGGCGAGATCTTCTGGGGCCAGGACCGGCTCGACTTCGTCGAGCGCCGGCTGCGCCAGGGCTGACACGACGAGGAGACACATCATGTCGGACTGGATCACGCTGCAGGCCGCCGACGGCCACCGCTTCGCCGCCTGGGTCGCTGCACCTGCGGGCACGCCGCGCGGCGGGCTCGTCGTCGCGCAGGAGATCTTCGGCGTCAACGGCCACATCCGCCGCGTCGCCGACGGCTACGCGGCCGACGGCTACCTCGTCGTCGCGCCGGCGCTGTTCGACCGTGTCGAGCGCGGCGTCGAGCTGGGTTACGACCCGCAGAGCATCCAGCGCGCCCGCGCGCTGAAGGACGCCAGCGGCAACGACAAGCCGCTGCTCGACCTGGCCGCGGCCGTCGCGCACGCCGCGAGCGCCGGCAAGGTCGGCATCGTCGGCTACTGCTGGGGCGGGCTGCTCGCGTGGCTGGCCGCGGCGAAGCTCGACGGCCTCGCGGCCGCGGTGCCGTACTACGGCGGCGGCATGCCCGAGCAGGCGCCGCTCGTGCCGCGCTGCCCGGTGCTCGCGCACTTCGGCGCGCACGACACGCACATTCCGATGCCCGGCGTCGAGGCGTTGCGCCAGGCGCGGCCCGAGGTCGAGCTGCACGTCTACGACGCCGGGCACGGCTTCAACTGCGACGAGCGCGCGAGCTTCGACGCCGCCGCCGCGCAGCTCGCGCGCGAGCGCACGCTGGCGTTCCTGCGCCGCCACGTCGGCTGAGGCGGCGATGCGCACGACGCTGCCGCGCTGGCTCGCCGCCGCGGCGCTGGCGGTCGGCGTCGCCGCTGCGGGGGGCGCGCCGTACGACGGCCCGCTGTTCGACGCGCACCTGCACTACAACGACGACGCGCAGGAGCCGCACCCGCTGCCCGACGTGCTCGGCCGCATGCAGCGCAGCGGCGTGCGCGCGATCGTCGCCAACAGCCGGCCCAACGACGGCACGAAGTCGCTCGCCGCGGCCACCGAGGCCACGCGCGCCGCCGGCGTGACCGTCGTGCCGTTCGTGCGCCTGTACCGCGACCGCGCCGACTACACGTCGTGGTTCCGCGACCCGGCCATCGCGCGCATGGTCGACACCGAGCTCGCCGCGGGCACCGCGGCCGGCCCGTACCGCGGTCTCGGCGAGTTCCACCTCTACGACAGCGCCAACGCCGACGGCCCCGTCGCGCGCGAGCTGATGCGGCTCGCGCAGTCGAGCGGGCTGGCCGTGCTCGCGCATTGCGACGACGTCGCAGTCGAGAAGCTGTTCGCGCACGCGCCGAACGCGCGCCTGATCTGGGCTCACACCGGCATCGGCGGCGTGCCGATCGAGCGCGTGCGCGAGCTGCTGCGCCGGCATCCGACGCTGATGGGCGAGCTGTCGTACCGCCCCGGGCTCGCCGTCGACGGGCGTCTCGCGCCCGGGTGGCGTGCGCTGATGCTGGAATTCCCCGACCGCTTCCTCGTCGGGTCCGACACCTGGGTCAACGCCCGCTGGCAGTACTACGAGGCGCTGATGACCGAGGCGCGCCGCTGGCTGGGCGACCTGCCACCCGACGTCGCGCGACGCATCGGCTGGGGCAACGGCGCACGCCTGTTCGGCCTGCCGGAATGAAAAAAGCCGGTGCGGGGCACCGGCTTCGTCGCACACGGCCGCCGAGGCGGCCGAGGCCCACCGTCACTTCAGGTGGGCGTTGATCATCTTCGTCATCTCGAACATCGACGCCTGCGCCTTCTTGAAGATGTCCTTCAGCTTCTCGTCGGCGTTGATCATGCGCTTGTTGACCGCGTCCTGCAGCTTGTTCTTCTTGATGTAGTCCCACACGCGCTTCGTCACCTCGGTGCGCGGGAACGGGCCCTTGCCGATGATCGCGGCCAGCGCGTCGCTCGGCGTCATCGCCTTCATGAACGCGGCGCTCGGGGTGCGCTTCTTGGCCGGGGCCTTCTTCGCCGCCGCCTTCTTGGCCGGGGCCTTCTTCGCGGCGACCTTCTTCGCCGGGGCCTTCTTCGCCGGGGCCGCCTTCTTGGCCGGGGCCTTCTTCGCGGCGACCTTCTTCCCAGGAGCCTTCTTCGCCGGCGCCTTCTTCGCCGGTGCCTTCTTCGCAGTTGCCATTTGGATCTTCTCCATCATGTGGTTGCTGATGTGCCGGGAGTGGGCAAGGACCGCATGAGCCCTCGTTTCTCGCATCTGCCCTGCGGCGCGAATGGTAATGCCGCTGACATGCATTGAGAAGGCGTCTTCCCTCTGAAAACGCACGTTCTCCCCCTTCGGCGACGCCGTTTGTCGCGGCGAGGCGTCACTCGGGCGCGGCGCGCGGTGCCGCGGCGCGTCGCCGGGCGACTGCTATGCTGGCGCGATGGTGCTGCTGCTTCGATGGTTCCTGCTCGCGTGCGCCCTGCTGCTGGTGGCCTACCTGTACCCCGGCGTGCAGGTCACGAGCTACGCGTCGGCGCTGTGGGCCGCGCTGGTGCTCGGACTGCTGAACACGCTGGTGCGGCCGGTGCTCGTGCTGCTGACGCTGCCGATCACGCTGGTCACCGTCGGGCTGTTCCTGTTCGTCGTCAACGCGCTGATGTTCTGGGCCGCGGCGTCGCTGCTCGACAACTTCAACGTCGCCGGGTTCTGGGCGGCGCTGATCGGCTCCGTGATCTACAGCCTGTGCGCGCTCGTCATCGACGCCGCGCTCGAGCAGCTGTTCGGCCGCCGGCGCTGAGCGCCCGGACCCGTGGCGGGCTTGGCGCCACGGCGCCGGCCTGGGCCTCGCAGAGTTTGGCCCCTGGGCTGCGGCCGGCGCCGATGGCGCCTTCACGTCGGCGGCGCCGACGTGAGTCTTCGCCGCCGCCGGCCCGTGCCGGCTGTCGCGCCGGCTAACAGGCCGTTGAAGAACCACCCGTGAGCGCAGACTCCGCCATCGTGATGTGG
>JBBION010000139.1:0-7895 GCA_037443345.1 Rubrivivax sp.
CACATCACGATGGCGGAGTCTGCGCTCACGGGTGGTTCTTCAACGGCCTGTTAGGGGACCCACTTCACGAATCGACTTCGCTGCGCACCACGCTCACGGATCAGTGCTCGCGGACTCCTGACTGAAGGGCGCACTTCACTCTCTCTTGCTCTGGTACGATCCCCGGAGATGTGACGATCTTCTAACCGCCGCGCTCGCGGCTGCCGGGACATGGTCCCGCGGATCGATCGGCGCCGATGCATGTCCGGACGGGTCTCCCACAAGGTGATGTTTTGCGTCGGGTAGCCCTTCTCGCGGAAGCGAACTTCCCAGGTGTCATCGCCTTGCTCAGCCTTCGGGCGGAAGCCTTTGCTGCGCAGCTCGCCGACATAGGCCTCGACCTTGTCGAGGGCGTTGTACGAGAAGGAGCGGGTAACGTCGGGACGGTTCTTGACCGTGACGGTGATGCGAGAACGGTTCTGGATGGTGGCCATGGAGGTCTCCAAGTTGTGGAGACTCCTGTAGCCAGCGGGCTTTAAATTTCTGGGCTCTACGGTGCTGATGACCTCAGTTCCGTGCCGCAGATTTGCCGCAGAACTTATACGCGACGACCTTTCTGGGAGGTCTGCACTTCACTAAGTGCTTGTCACGTAATGAATTTCTGGTCGGGGTGAGAGGATTCGAACCTCCGGCCTCTACGTCCCGAACGTAGCGCTCTACCAGGCTAAGCTACACCCCGAGTCGCGCCCGCCACCGTCGCAGCGGGCCCGATGTCGCCGCAGCCGATGCGGTCGTCGCTAGGACGAACGATCGACCGAACGAGCCGCGCATTCTAGCAAAGCTTCGCGCTCGGGCGAGTGCGGCAGCACCCGCAGGCAGTCGCTGGCCGCCTGCGCTTCGCGTCGCGCGACGTCGCGGGTGGCCTCGACGGCGCCCGTCTGCCGCACGATGCGCACCACCTCGTCGAGGCGCTCGACCTCGCCATGCTCGATCGCGCCGCGGATCAGGGCGCGGTCTTCGGGGGCGGCGCGCTCCATCGCCACCAGCAGCGGCAGCGTGGGCTTGCCCTCGCGCAGGTCGTCGCCGACGTTCTTGCCGAGCGCGCGCGAGTCGCCGTCGTAGTCGAGCAGGTCGTCGACAAGCTGGAAGGCGGTGCCGAGCGCGCGTCCGTAGGCGGCGCAGCTTTCCTCGACCTGCTTCGGGGCCTCGGCCAGCACGGCACCGAGGCGCGCGCTGGCCTCGAACAGCTTGGCCGTCTTGAAGCGGATCACGCGCAGGTACTCGTCGACCTCCAGGTCGGGGTCGTGCATGTTCATCAGCTGAAGCACTTCGCCTTCGGCGATCACGTTGGTGGCGTCGGCGAGCACGTCGAGCACCGGCATGCAGTTGCACGACACCATCATCTGGAAGGCACGCGAGTACAGGAAGTCGCCCACCAGCACGCTGGCGGCGTTGCCGAACATCTCGTTGGCCGTTGCTCGGCCACGGCGCAGCGACGACTCGTCGACGACGTCGTCGTGCAGCAGCGTGGCGGTGTGGATGAATTCGACGACGGCGGCCAGCGTGTGGCGCTCGGGGCCGTGGAAGCCCAGCGCACGCGAGAACAGCAGCAGCAAGCGCGGGCGGATGCGCTTGCCGCCGGCGTCGATGATGTAGTGGCCGATCTGACTGATCAGCGCCACGTCGGAGCGCAGCCGCTCGCGGATCACGCCGTCGACGATGTCCATGTCCTCGGCGATCACGTCCTCGCGGGCGCGTGCATCGACGGGGGCGGTGGCGGCGGAGGTCATGAGAGCAATCCGGCGAGCCTGATTATAGGAACCGGCCTGTCGCGCCGGCATGGCGGCCACGTGACCGGTTGCGGCCGGGCCGCAATCTTGGCTACAATGCGGGGTTTTCGCGATCCGGTCAATGCAGTCAACGGCTGCCGGAGGGTGTTGGGCCCGGCAGGTTTGGGCCGAGTCTCGGGCGGTCCCCGTGCGCCGGGGACGAGCAGGGCCGGCGGCCCCGCGAGGACTGCAGTTCTCGACCGTCGTTCGGTGCCGGTTCGCGGTGCAGGTGCATGCGCGGGCAGGGTAATCCAAGAGGTGTCTGATATGTACGCGGTCATCAAAACCGGCGGCAAGCAATACAAAGTGGCCGCGGGCGACAAGATCAAGGTCGAGCAGCTGCCGGCCGACGTCGGCCAGGAGGTCGTCATCGACCAGGTGCTGGCGGTGGGCAACGGCGCCGACCTGACGGTGGGCACGCCCTGGGTGGCCGGCGCCAGCGTCAAGGCGACCGTCGTCGCGCACGGCAAGCACGACAAGGTGCGCATCTTCAAGATGCGCCGGCGCAAGCACTACCAGAAGCGCCAGGGTCACCGGCAAACGTACACCGAGCTGCAGATCGGTGCGCTGAGCGTCTGAAGCGGGGGAAGTTGAACCATGGCACAGAAAAAAGGTGGCGGCTCGACCCGAAACGGCCGCGATTCGAAGCCGAAGATGCTCGGCGTCAAGGTGTTCGGCGGCCAGACGGTGCCGGCCGGCTCGATCATCGTGCGTCAGCGTGGCACCAAATTCCACGCCGGTGACAACGTCGGTGTCGGCCGTGACCACACGCTGTTCGCGCTCGTCGACGGCCAGGTGTCGTTCGCGGTCAAGGGCTCGCAGAACCGCCACACGGTCAGCGTGACGCCGGCCTGAGCGCACGCCCGACCGCGGCGCGAGAAGCCCCGGCGAGCCGGGGCTTCTTGTTTTGCGGCGCCGCTACCATCTCGCCACCATGAAGTTCGTCGACGAAGCCACGATCGAGGTCGCCGCCGGCCACGGCGGTGCTGGCTGCGTGAGCTTCCGGCGCGAGAAGTTCATCCCTTTCGGCGGCCCCAACGGTGGTGACGGCGGACGCGGCGGCAGCATCTACGCGGTGGCCGACCGCAACCTCAACACGCTGATCGACTACCGCTACGCGCGCCGCCACGAAGCCCGCAACGGCGAGCCCGGCCGCGGGTCGGACCAGTTCGGTGCTGCCGGCGACGACATCGTGCTGCGCATGCCGGTGGGCACCATCGTCGCCGACGCCGACAGTGGCGACCTGATCGCCGAACTGCTCGTGCCCGGCGAGAAGGTGCTGCTGGCCAAGGGCGGCGACGGCGGCTTCGGCAACCTGCACTTCAAGAGCAGCACCAACCGCGCACCGCGGCAGAAGACCCCCGGCTGGCCAGGCGAGGCCCGGCGCCTGCGGCTGGAACTGCGCGTGCTGGCCGACGTCGGCCTGCTGGGCATGCCCAACGCCGGCAAGTCGACGCTGATCGCGGCCATCTCCAACGCGCGGCCGAAGATCGCCGACTACCCGTTCACGACGCTGTACCCGAACCTCGGCGTCGTGCGCGTCGGCCCCGAACAGAGCTTCGTCGTCGCCGACATCCCGGGCCTGATCGAGGGTGCGAGCGAGGGCGCCGGGCTCGGGCACCAGTTCCTGCGCCACCTGCAGCGCACGCGACTGCTGCTGCACCTGGTCGACCTGGCGCCGTTCGACCCGCAGGTGGACCCGGTCGCGCAGGCGCGTGCGATCGTCGCCGAGCTCAAGAAATACGACCCGGCGCTGGCCGCCAAGCCGCGCTGGATCGTGCTGACCAAGCTCGACATGGTGCCCGAGGACGCACGCGAGGCGCGCGTGAAGGACTTCGTGCGCCGGTTGCGCTGGAAGGGGCCGGTGTTCGCGATCTCGGCGCTCACGCGCCAGGGGCTCGAGCCGCTGGTCCATGCCGTCTGGGCCCACGTGGCGGCGCAGCAGCGCGAGGCCGTCGACGCGCAGGACCCGCGCTTCGACGCGCCTGCGGCGCCGGAGGCGCGCCGTGGCTGAGGTGCTGAAGCACGCGCGGCGCATCGTCGTCAAGGTCGGCTCGAGCCTGGTGACCAACGAGGGCCGCGGCGTCGACGCGCAGGCGATCGGCAACTGGTGCCGCCAGCTCGCCGCACTCGCCGCGCAGGGGCGCGAGGTCGTGATGGTCTCCAGCGGCGCGATCGCCGAGGGCATGAAGCGCCTTGGCTGGCGCGATCGGCCGAAGGAGATCCACGAGTTGCAGGCTGCGGCCGCCGTCGGCCAGATGGGCCTGGCGCAGATGTACGAGACGCACCTGCGCGCGCACGGCATGGGCAGCGCGCAGGTGCTGCTCACGCACGCCGACCTGTCGGACCGCGAGCGCTACCTCAACGCGCGCTCGACGCTGCTGACGCTGCTCGAGCTGCGCGTCATTCCCGTCATCAACGAGAACGACACCGTCGTCACCGACGAGATCAAGTTCGGCGACAACGACACGCTCGGCGCGCTCGTCGCCAACCTGATCGAGGCCGACGCGCTCGTGATCCTCACCGACCAGCGCGGGCTGTACTCGGCCGACCCGCGCAAGGACCCGAACGCGCGCTTCATCGACGAGGCGCGCGCCGGCGACCCCGAGCTCGAGCGCATGGCCGGCGGCGCCGGCAGCGCGATCGGCCGCGGCGGGATGCTCACCAAGGTGCTGGCGGCCAAGCGCGCCGCGGGCAGCGGCGCCAGCACCGTCATCGCGTGGGGACGCGAGAGCGACGTGCTGCTGCGGCTGGCCGCCGGCGAGGCGATCGGCACCGCGCTGGTGGCCGGCACCGCGAAGTACGCGGCGCGCAAGCAGTGGATGGTCGACCACCTGCAACTGCACGGGGCGGTGACGATCGACGACGGCGCGGTGCGCAAGCTGCGCGACGACGGCAAGAGCCTGCTGCCAATCGGCGTCGTCGACGTGGCCGGCGAGTTCCAGCGCGGCGACGTCATCGCGATCCGCGACGGCCAGGGGCGCGAGGTGGCTCGTGGCCTGTCGAACTACTCGAGCGCCGAGTCGCGGCTGATCATGCGCAAGCCGTCGTCGCAGATCGAGGCGGCGCTGGGCTACACCAACGAGCCCGAACTCGTGCACCGCACGAATCTGGTGTTGAGCTGATCCGCTCAGCCGCTGGCCGGCGGCGGGATGTCGGCGGGTGTCGGCGCGGGCGCCGCGTGCTCGTCGTCGTGACGCGCCGCGCGCATGCCCGAGCGCAGGTAGCGGTTGTGCACGTTGCCGCGTGGCACGTAGCGCGCGAGTTCGGTCAGCGCCATCTGGTAGACGTCGCGCTTGAAGTCGATCACGACGTCGAGCGGCACCCAGTAGTCGTTCCAGCGCCAGGCGTCGAACTCCGGGTGGTCGGTGGCGCGCAGGTTCATGTCGCTGTCGCGGCCGACGAGCTTGAGCAGGAACCAGATCTGCTTCTGGCCGCGGTAGTGGCCGCGCGCGTCCTTGCGGATGTAGTGCTCGGGCACCTCGTAGCGCAGCCACTCGCGCGTGCGCGCGAGGATCTTCACGTGCTCGGGCCGCAGGCCCACCTCCTCGTGCAGCTCGCGGTACATCGCCTGCTCGGGCGTCTCGCCGTGCTTGATGCCGCCCTGCGGAAACTGCCACGAGTGCGTGCGCAGCCTCTTGCCCCAGAACACCTGGTTGCGCGCGTTCAGCAGGATGATGCCGACGTTGGGCCTGAAGCCTTCCCGGTCGAGCATAATCAACCTCGAATTCCCAATTGAACTCATTATTGCACCGGGTCGGTGCGAAGCGGCATTGCTCGCTTACCCGCACCGCCGCGCCATCGGTGCCCGCGCCGCCTGCGCGATCGACACCACGACCATGAAAGCCACGCAGTTCTTCATCGCCACGCTCAAGGAGGCGCCGGCCGACGCCGAGGTCGTCAGTCACAAGCTGATGATGCGCGCCGGCATGATCAAGCGGCTGGGCGCCGGCATCTACAACTACATGCCGATGGGGCTGCGCGTGATCCGCAAGATCGAGGCGATCATCCGCGACGAGATGAACCGCGCCGGCGCCGTCGAACTGCTGATGCCGGTGGTGCAGCCGGCCGAGCTGTGGCAGGAGACGGGCCGCTTCGAGAAGATGGGCCCCGAACTGCTGCGCGTGAAGGACCGCCACGGGCGCGACTTCGTGGTCCAGCCGACGAGCGAGGAAGTCATCACCGACATCGCGCGGCAGGAGTTGCGCAGCTACAAGCAACTGCCGAAGAACTTCTATCACATCCAGACCAAGTTCCGCGACGAGCGGCGGCCGCGTTTCGGCCTGATGCGCGGGCGCGAGTTCACGATGAAGGACGCGTACTCGTTCGACCGCGACTCCGCGTCGGCCGCGAAGAGCTACGACGCGATGTACCAGGCCTACTGCGCGATCTTCGACCGCATCGGCCTGACGTACCGCGCGGTGGCGGCCGACACCGGCGCGATCGGCGGCGACCTGTCGCACGAGTTCCAGGTCATCGCCGACACCGGCGAGGACGCGCTCGTCTACTGCCCCGGCGGCGACTACGCGGCGAACATCGAGCTCGCCGAGGCGCTGCCGCTCTTGGCGCACCGCGCCGCCCCGAAGCACGCGCTGGCCAAGACGCCCACGCCCGACCGCAGCACCTGCGAGGACGTCGCCGCGCTGCTCGGCCTCCCGCTGGCGCACACCGTCAAGTCGCTCGTGCTGGCCACCGACGAGAAGAACGCCGCCGGCGACGTCGTGAAGACCACCGTGTGGCTGCTGCTCGTGCGCGGCGACCACCAGCTCAACGAGGTCAAGGCCGGCAAGGTCGAGGGGCTGAAGGGCGGCTTCCGCTTCGCGACCGTGGCCGAGATCGAGGAGCACTTCGGCTGCGAGCCGGGCTACCTCGGCCCGATCGGCACCGTCAAGCCGGTCAAGGTCGTCGCCGACCGCACCGTGGCGCTGATGAGCGACTTCGTCTGCGGCGCCAACGAGCCGGACTTCCACTTCACCGGCGTCAACTGGGGCCGCGACCTGCCCGAGCCCGACTTCGTCGCCGACATCCGCAACGTCGTCGAGGGCGACCCGTCGCCCGACGGCAAGGGCACGCTCGCGATCCAGCGCGGCATCGAGGTCGGCCACGTGTTCTACCTCGGCACCAAGTACAGCAAGGCGATGGGCGCGACCTACCTCGACGAGTCCGGCAAGCCGCAGCCGATGGAGATGGGTTGCTACGGCATCGGCGTCACGCGCATCCTCGGCGCGGCGATCGAGCAGGGCCACGACGAGAGCGGCATCGTCTGGCCCGACGCGATCGCGCCGTTCACCGTCGTCGTCTGCCCGATCGGCTACGACCGCAATGCCGACGTCCGGGCCATCGCCGAACGCCTGCACGACGAGCTGGCGGCCGCCGGCGTCGACGTGATGCTCGACGACCGCGGCGAGCGCCCGGGCGCGATGTTCGCCGACTGGGAGCTGATCGGCGTGCCGCACCGCGTCGTGATCTCCGACCGCGGCCTGAAGGACGGCCAGCTCGAGTACCAGGGCCGGCGCGACGCGCACCCGGCCAAGGTGCCGGTGACCGACATCGCGGCCTTCTTGAAGGGCCGCATCAAAGCGTGAGGTGCGGGGCGTGAAGCGTCGCGCACTGCTGGCCGCGTCGCTGGCCGCGCCTTGGCGCGCGGTGCACGCCGGCGCGCAGATCGAGGAGCCGCTGGCCGACGCGGTGCGCTCGGCGCTGTCGGCGTCCGTCGCGGAAGCCGCGCCGCCGCGCCCGACCTTCGACAACATCGAGCAGCGCCTCGAGTACCTGCGCTGGCTCGGCGACATGAGCGAGCGCCTGAAGCGGCGCAAGTCGGACCGCCACGCGCGCATCGACTTCCTCGAGACCGTGTGGTACGAGAGCCGGCGCGCCGGCCTCGAGACGGCGCTCGTGCTCGGGCTGATCCAGGTCGAGAGCGGCTTTCGCAAGTACGCGATCAGCAGCGCCGGCGCGCGCGGCTACATGCAGGTGATGCCGTTCTGGGCGCGGGTGATCGGCGACGGCGACGCCTCGCGCCTGTTCCACCTGCAGACCAACCTGCGCTTCGGCTGCGTGATCCTGCGCCACTACCTCGACCGCGAG
>JBBION010000140.1:0-7887 GCA_037443345.1 Rubrivivax sp.
ATGCCGCCTGACAGGGGCGGGCCTGAGGGCTGCGCGGCCGCGTGTGCGGCGCGCCACCGGGCGTCCGGCCTGCTGCTCGAGCTCGACCAGGAACGACGGCGGGCCCAGCGCCCAGCCGTGCCGCGCGGCATCGTCGATCCACTGGCGCTGCGCCGGCGGCAGGCCAGCGTCGAGGCGACGGCGCCACGCCATCTCGCGCTCGAACGGCGTGTTGCCCAGCGACCACAGCCGCGGGTGATCGGCCACCAGCGGGTCGCGCACGGCCCCGAGGTGGTGCGCCGCGCTCGACCAGGGCGACGCCCCGGGCGCGGCTGCCTCCCCCGCGTCGGCCGCCTTCGTCTCGACGTGCACCAGCACGTCGAGCAGCTGCGTCGACGCGTCGAGCACGGTGGCGCGGAAGCGGCCGTCCCACAGCGTGCCGCTGCGACCGTGCCGCCGGTTCACCGCCGCGACGAAGCGCCGCCCGAGCGCCTGCATCGCACGACTGAGGTCTTCGCCCGCCTGCGGCTGCACGACGAGCCACACCTCGGCGTCGAGCAGCGCGTAACCGAACAGCGCCACCCGGTGCGCGCACATCACCTCGCCGAGAGCGTGCAGGTAGGCCTCGCGGTCGACGTCGTCGGCGAACACGGGCTTGCCGTCGTGCCCGCGCTGCACGACGAGGTGCGGCATGCCGCCGACCGCCAGCCGCCGCAGCCGCGCCATGGCCCGCCCCTCAGACGCCGGCGAACACGTCGCGGCCGGTCAGCCGCTGGTGCTCGCGCAGCGCGAAGCGGTCGGTCATGCCGGCGATGTAGTCCGCCACGGCGCGCGGCAGGTCGGAGGCCTGCGCGTAGTCGGCCGGCATCTCGGCCGGAGTGGCGGTGTAGGCGGCGTACAGCTCGCGCACCACCTGGCGACCGGCGTTCGTCTTCGCGACCACCTGCGGGTGGCGGTACAGCGCGTGGAACAGGAAGCGCTTGAGTTCGACGACACCGGCGCGCATCGCGTCGCCGAAGCCCACCAGCGGCGGCGCGCGGCGCGCCGCGTCGGCATCGCCGGGCGCCGTTTGCCGCAGGCGCTCGCCGGTGTGGTCGATCACGTCGTAGACCAGTTGCGACAGCAGCCGGCGGATCGTCTCGAACAGCAGCCGGCGCCCGGCGAGCCGCGGGTGCTCGGCGCGCGCCGCCGCGAGGAAGCGCGCGACCAGCGGCACCGCCTCGAGTTGCTCGAGACTCAGCAGGCCCGAGCGCACGCCGTCGTCGATGTCGTGCGCGCCGTAGGCGATCTCGTCGGCCAGGTTGACGAGCTGCGCCTCGAGCGACGGCTGCGTGCCGTCGAGGAAGCGCCGCCCGACACCGCCGGGCTCGCGCGCCTCGAGCTCCTCGGCACGGCGGCGCGTGCAGTGCTTGAGGATGCCCTCGCGCGTCTCGAACGTCAGGTTCAGCCCGTCGAAGTCCGGGTAGCGCTGCTCGAGGCGGTCGACGACGCGCAGGCTCTGCAGGTTGTGCTCGAAGCCGCCGTGGCCGCGCAGGCAGTCGTTCAGCGCGTCCTGCCCGGCGTGGCCGAACGGCGTGTGACCGAGGTCGTGCGCCAGCGCGATGGCCTCGACGAGGTCTTCGTTCAGCCGCAGCGTGCGCGCGACCGAGCGGCCGAGCTGCGCGACCTCGAGCGAGTGCGTCAGTCGCGTGCGGAACAGGTCGCCCTCGTGGTTCAGGAAGACCTGCGTCTTGTAGACCAGCCGCCGGAACGCCGTGCTGTGGACGATGCGGTCGCGGTCGCGCTGGTGGTCGTTGCGCGTCGGCGCCGGCGGCTCGGGGTGGCGGCGCCCGCGCGTGCGCGCCGGGTCGCACGCGTACGGCGCCAGGGTGCCGACGTGCCCGCTCACGCGCTGCAGGCGGCGATCGTCGCGCGCACCTCGGCGTCAGGCGCGCCGCGCTGCACCGCGCGGCCGAGCGCCTCGATCAGCACGAAGCGGATCTCGCCGCCCTCGGCCTTCTTGTCGACGCGCATCAGCTCGACGAAGCGCTCGACGCCGATAGCCGCCGGCGCCGCCACCGGCAGCCGCGCGTGCGCGACGACGCGGCGCATGCGCTCGACGAAGTCGGCCGGCATCAGCCCGAGCCGCGCCGACAGGTCGGCCGCCATCACCATGCCGCAGCCCACCGCCTCGCCGTGCAGCCACTGCCCGTAGCCGAGCGCGGCCTCGATCGCGTGGCCGAAGGTGTGGCCGAAGTTGAGGATCGCGCGCAGGCCGCTCTCGCGCTCGTCGGCGCCGACGACAGCGGCCTTGATCTCGCACGAGCGGCGCACCGCGTGCGCGAGCGCCGCCTTGTCGCGCGCGAGCAGCGCGTCGAGGTGCGCCTCGACCCAGTCGAGGAACGCCGCGTCGGCGATCGGCCCGTATTTGATGACCTCGGCCAGGCCTGCACTCAGCTCGCGGTCGGGCAGCGTGTCGAGCACCGACAGGTCGGCCAGCACGCGCCGCGGCTGGTAGAAGGCGCCGACCATGTTCTTGCCGCGCGGGTGGTTGATCGCCGTCTTGCCGCCCACCGACGAGTCGACCTGCGCGAGCAGCGTCGTCGGCACCTGGACGAACGGCACGCCGCGCATGTAGCACGCGGCCGCGAAGCCGGCGACGTCGCCGATCACGCCGCCGCCGAGCGCGAACAGCACCGTCTTGCGGTCGCAGCCGTGCGCGAGCAGGTGGTCGAAGATCAGGTTCAGCGAGGTCCAGTCCTTGTACTGCTCGCCGTCGGGCAGGTCGACGTGCAGCACGCGCGCGTAGCGGCCCTCGAGCATCGCGTGCAGCCTCGCGCCGTGCAGCGCCGACACCGTCGGGTTGCTGACGACGACCACGGTGGCCGCACGCGGCAGCCCCTCGTACGACACGGGGTCGTCGAGCACGCGCTCGCCGATCAGGATGTCGTAGCTGCGCTCGCCGAGCGCGATCGGCACGCGCACCACGGGCGCGGCGAGGTCGGTTGCAGCGGGGGTGGCGGCCATGGCGCCGAGTGTACGGGCGCCCCGCGCGCGGGGCTGCGGCGCCCGGCCGCGCTCAGCCGCCGGCTGGATCGTCGCCGCCTTGCGGCGGGCGCGGCGTGTTGATCGGCGACGGCACGCGTGCGGGGTCGACCAGGCCGGCCAGTTCGAGCTGCATCAGGATCATGTGCACCAGCGCCGACACCGACGGCCGCCCGGTGTCGATCGTGTAGTGCGCGGTGCGCCGGTACAGCGGGTCGCGCTCGCGGTACAGCTGGCGCAGCTTGTGCAGCGGGTCGCCGCCCTGCAGCAGCGGGCGCTGCGTGTCGTGGCGCAGCCGGCGCACCAGTTCCTCGGGCGTCGAGCGCAGGTAGATCACCGTCGTGCGCTCGCGCAACGCGCGCCGGTTGGCCTCGCGCAGCACGACGCCCCCGCCGGTGGCCAGCACGATCGGCTTGCCCTGCGTCAGCACGTCGACCGCCTCTTGCTCGAGGTCGCGGAACGCCGCCTCGCCGTGCGAGGCGAAGAAGTCGCGGATCGGGCAGCCGATGACCGACTCGATCTCGTGGTCGGTGTCGCGAAACGGCAGGCCCAGCTGCCGCGCGAGGTGCCGCCCGACGGTGGACTTGCCGCCGCCGGGCATGCCGACGAGGCTGATGGTGCGGGGTGGAACCAATGCTGTGTCCCGCATGCCGTTGATGCGACCGAGTATGCCCGACGCCGCCCGTCGGCCCGCCGCGACCGCTGGTCGAAGGCGCGGCCTCCGCTCGTCGCCGAACGGCAGCCGGCCGTCGAATGCGGGGCTTCCGCAGTGCATTTTTGCCTCTTTCGCGGCGGGGTCGTTCCGACAATCCTGGCCATGAACCGCCTGCAAGCGAGTCCCGTCGTCAGGACGGGCGCGCGAGGCGGCACCGACGATTCACCGCTCAGGACGACCGACTGCCATGTGCCTGCTCCACGCCGAGACTGCCCTCCCACACCGCCGGTCGGCGCGGGGCTTCACGCTGATCGAAGTCATGATCACGGTGGCCATCGTCGCGATCCTCGCCGCCGTCGCGCTGCCGTCGTATCAGGACTACGTCACGCGGGGTTACATCCCCGAAGCCACGTCGCAGCTCGGCACGCGTCAGGTGCGTCTGGAGCAGTACTTCCAGGACAACCGCACCTACGACGGCGCGCCGGTGTGCGCCGCCGACACGACGACGAGCAAGGTGTTCGACTTCGAGTGCACCGCCGCCGACGCCAACGGCTTCACGCTGCAGGCGCAGGGCAAGGGCAGGATGGCCGGGTTCGCCTACACCGTCAACCAGGCGGGCCAGAAGACGACTGCCGGGGTGCCCGACGGCTGGGCCACGCCGAACCCCAACAACTGCTGGGTCACGCGAAAGGGCGGCCTATGCTGAACCGGCGGCGCGTGCCGCGGGGCATGACGCTGATCGAGGTGCTGGTCGGCCTGACGCTGCTGGCCATCATCCTCGTGCTCGGCGCCCCGAGCTTCTCGACGTGGCTGACCAACAGCCGCCTGCGCACCACGACCGAGTCGGTGCTGGCCGGCCTGCAACTGGCCAAGGCCGAGGCCGTCGCGCGCAACGGGCGCGTGCGCTTCCAGCTCGTCAGCTCGCTCGACGGCGAGTGCGAGCTCAGCGACACCGGCGCCAACTGGGTCGTCAACCTCGATCCGACCAACGACCCCGCGGCCGTCGAAGGCGCGTGCGATGCCGAGGCGTCGGACACCGTCGCGCCGCGCATCGTGCAGACGCGTCCGGCGGCCGAGTCGGCCGGATCGACGCAGGTCGCGGCCTCGGCGGCGACGCTGGTGTTCAACGGGCTCGGCCGCCTGACGCCGGTGCCGGCGGGCGACGTCACGATCGACGTCTCGAACCCGTCGGCCGGCGACTGCGCCGCCGACGGCGGCCAGATCACCTGCCTGCGCATCGTCGTCTCGCCCGCCGGCCAGATCCGCATGTGCAACCCGAAGTTCGAGCTGCCCGATCCGCAAGGGTGCTGACATGAACCATCCGCCACGACCCCGGTCCCGGCCGCAGGCCGGCTTCATGCTGATCGAGGTGCTGATCTCGGTGCTGGTCTTCTCGCTCGGCGTGCTGACCATCGTCGGGCTGCAGGCCGCGTCGGTGCAGCAGTCGACCAAGGCCAAGTACCGTGCCGACGCGACGCTGCTGGCCAACGACCTGGTCGGCCGCATGTGGGTCACCGACCGCAAGTTCGAGACGCTCAGCGAGGGCTTCGCGACCGGCGGCGGCGGCTACGCGCAGTGGCTCGAGAACGTCGCCGCCGCGCTGCCCGGTGCCGCCGACAACCCGCCGGAGGTGACGGTCGAGTCGGTGGACGGCGGCGGCGCGCCGCCGTCGGACCCCAGCAGCCTGGTGACGATCACGATGCGCTGGAAGCCGCCGCAGGACGCCGCGGGCGACCCGCCGCACAGCCTGACCGTCGTCACCCGCATCAAGTGAGGGGCCGACCGTGACGCTTTCAAGACGCATCCCCCGGCGCGCGCAGGCGGGCGTCACGCTGATCGAGCTGCTCGTGGGCCTCGTGCTCGGCATGGTCGCCGTCATCGTGATCCTGCAGGTGTTCCAGGCATCCGAGGGCTCGAAGCGCACCACGCTCGGCGGCGACGACGCACAGGTCAACGGCGCGATCGCGCTCGCGGCGCTGCAGCGCGACCTGCGCCAGGCCGGCTACGGCGCCAGCGCGTTCGCGTTCGTCGGCTGCGACGTCGCCCTGCCCGGCGGGCGCAGCGTGCCGGGCATCGGCCCCGTGACGATCAACCACCCCAGCGTGCCCGCCGGCGACGCCAACACCGACACGCTGCTCGTCGTCTACGGCAGCAGCGCCGGCTCGCCGGACGGCGACCGCATCAACCTGCAGCCGGCCACCGAGACCTACGCCGTGGCGACGCCCACCGCGTTCGCGGTCAACGACCTCGTGCTCGCGGCGCCGGCCTCCCGCCCGAGCCCGTGCACGCTCTCCACCGAGCGCGTGACCGCGGTCACCGTGGCGCCGCCGTACGTGACGGTCGGCAGCGGTGTCGCCGGCATGGCCAACGGCACGCTGTTCAACCTCGGGCCGTCGCCGCGCGTGCTGGCCTACGCGGTGCGCGACGGCAACCTGACCGTGTGCGACCACATGGCCGGCAACTGCATGGACGGCGACCTCGCCGACGACCGCACGGTGTGGGTGCCGGTGGCCAGCAACGTCGTCAGCCTGCGCGCGCAGTACGGGCGCGACAGCTCGGCGGCGATGGACGGCGCCGTCGACGTCTACGACCGCACGACGCCGGCGAACGCGTGCGGCTGGGCGCGCACCTCGGCGCTGCGGCTGGCGCTCGTCGCGCGCAGCCCGCAGTTCGAGAAGGACGCCGTGACGGGCGCCGCGCCCGCGTGGGCCGGCAGCGACGACGAAGCCGCGGCAATCGACTTGAGCGACCTCCCCGACTGGCAGCGCTACCGCTACCGCACCTACGAGACGACGGTGCCGCTGCGCAACATGGCCTGGCAAGGAGTGCAGTCCGGATGCTGAACCCCGCCCCATCCCGCCGGCGGCGCGCCGCGCCGCCGCTGCGCCAGCAGGGCATCGTGCTGCTGGTGGCCCTCGTCGTGCTGATCGGCATGACGCTCGCCGGCCTGAGCCTGCTGCGCTCGGTGTTCACGAGCAACCGCATCGCCGGCAACCTCGCGTTCCAGCAGGCCGCGACGCAGTCGGCCGACATCGGCGTCGAGACCGCGATCGCCTGGCTCGAGAGCAACAACGGCGGCACCGCGCTTCACCAGTCGCGCGACGCCGCCGGCGGCGAGCTGGGCTACTTCGCGCGCCGCGAGGACCCGGGCCCCAACCAGTCGTGGGAAGACTACTGGCAGCAGGTCCTCGTCAACTCCAACCGCGTCAACACGCTACCGCCCGACGCGGCCGGCAACACCGTCGCGTTCGTGATCCACCGGCTGTGCAACGCCGTCGGCGACCCGCTCGGCGGCGCGCGCTGCGAGATGTCGCCGTTGACGAAGAACGAAGGCAACAGCCAGACGGCGCTGAGCCCCGCGTTCAGCGCGCCGCAGCAACAGTACTACCGCATCACCGCGCGGGTCACGGGCCCGCGCAACACGCTGAGCTACGTGCAGGTCGTCGTCGCGATGTGACGCGCGCCGCCCCCGACAACGACACCGAGGAAGCCATGAAAGTCTTGCGACACATTGCCAGGTACGCCGCCGCAGCGCTCGCGGGCCTCGTGCTGGCCGGCGCCGGCGCCCCCGCGCGCGCGGTCGACATCTCTTCGGTGCCGCTGGTCACGTCGACCGGCACGGCGGTCAAGCCGAACATGCTGTTCATCTTCGACGACTCGGGCAGCATGAACTGGGACTACATGCCCGACTGGGTCAACGACGGCTTCTGCCGCGCCGCCGGCGCCACGGCGACGAACAGCGGCACCTGGAACCGCGCCTGCTGCCAGAACTCGTCGAACAGCGGCAGCGGTACCAACTCGTGCTGGCGCAGCAACCTGTTCAGCTCGACGCCGGTCTTCTCGACGTGGCGCGGCCATCCGCCGTACCTCGCCAGCGCGTTCAACGGCGTGGCCTACAACCCGGCGGTGCGCTACCTGCCCCCGCGCGACGCCGACGGCAACGCGTACCCGGACATGACGTCGGCGAACACGGGCGGCTGGACGAGCGTCAAGAACGACCACTACAACGTCCAGTTCACGTCGTCGATCAACCTGCTGACGCAGTTCCCCGACATGGAGTGGTGCACCGACGGCACCTTCACCGACTGCCTGCGCAACGGCAACTACGTGCTGCCGGGGACCGTCAACGGCAAGAACTACACGAGGTACCGCGCGACGGTCGCCACCGGCACCGGGCTCATCGCGGTGGGCGCGCCCGATGCCGCGACGACGCAGTCGCGCAGCTTCGG
>JBBION010000141.1:0-7882 GCA_037443345.1 Rubrivivax sp.
AGAGCGCGCAGTTCCCGCTGCACGTGTGGCTGCCCGACTCGATGGAAGGCCCGACCCCGATCTCGGCGCTGATCCACGCGGCGACGATGGTCACCGCGGGCATCTTCATGGTCGCGCGCATGAGCCCGTTGTTCGAGCTGTCGGACGCGGCGCTGAACTTCGTGCTCGTGATCGGCGCGATCACCGCGCTGTTCATGGGCTTCCTCGGCATCATCCAGAACGACATCAAGCGCGTCGTCGCGTACTCGACGCTGTCGCAGCTCGGCTACATGACGGTCGCGCTCGGCGCAAGCGCCTACTCGGTGGCGGTGTTCCACCTGATGACGCACGCGTTCTTCAAGGCGCTGCTGTTCCTCGCCGCGGGCAGCGTGATCATCGGCATGCACCACGACCAGGACATCCGCAACATGGGTGGCCTGCGCCGGTACATGCCGATCACGTGGATCACCGCGCTGCTCGGCTCGCTGGCGCTGATCGGCACGCCGCTGTTCTCGGGCTTCTATTCGAAGGACAGCATCATCCTCGCGGTCGAGGCGAGCACGCTGCCGGGCGCCGGCTTCGCGACGTTCGCCGTCGTGGCCGGCGTGTTCGTGACGGCGTTCTACTCGTTCCGCATGTACTTCCTCGTCTTCCACGGCGAGGAGCGCTTCCGCCACAAGCCGTTCCCGCCGGAAGACGACCACGCGCACGGCCACGACGACCACCACGACGCCACGCCTCACGAGTCGCCTTGGGTCGTCACGGCGCCGCTGGTGCTGCTGGCGATCCCGTCGGTGGTCATCGGCTACCTGACGATCGGCCCGATGCTGTTCGGCGATTTCTTCGACGGCGCGATCGTCGTCGACGCGGCGAAGCACCCGGCGATGGCGCAACTGGCCGAGCACTTCCACGGCGCTGCCGCGATGGCGCTGCACGGGCTGCAGACGCTGCCGTTCTGGATCGCGGTCGCCGGCGTCGCGACGGCCTACGTCTTCTACCTCGTCAAGCCGCAGATCCCGGCGGCGATCGCGCGCACCTTCAGGCCGGTGCTCACGGTGCTCGAGAACAAGTACTACATGGACTGGTTCAACGAGCACGTGCTGGCGCGCGCCGCGCGCGCGCTCGGCACCGGCCTGTGGAAGGGCGGTGACCAGACGCTGATCGACGGCCTCGTCGTCAACGGCTCGGCGCGCGTCGTCGGCTGGCTGTCGGGCGTCGTGCGCGTCGTGCAGACGGGGCACCTGTACTGGTACGCGCTGGTGATGATGCTGGGCGTGTTCGCCCTGATGACGTGGCAGCTGTGGCCGCACCTGACGAGCCTGGTCGGGCGTTGACGCAACGACGAGACGGGCGGAGCGAAGAACAATGGGTTTGCTGAGTGTTGCCATCTGGCTGCCGATCGCGGCGGGTGCAGTGCTGCTCGCGCTCGGGCGGGACCAGCATCGTGACGCCGTGCGCTGGATCGCGCTGGTGGGCGCCGTGGCCGGGTTCCTGGTGACGATCCCGCTGGTGACGGGCTTCGACGCGAGCACGGCGCAGATGCAGTTCGTCGAGAAGCTGCCGTGGATCGAGCGCTTCAACGCGCACTACCACCTCGGCGTCGACGGCATCTCGGTGTGGTTCGTGCTGCTGACGGCGTTCGTCACCGTCATCGTCGTGATCGCCGGCTGGGAGGTGATCGAGGAGCGTGTCAACCAGTACATGGGCGCGTTCCTGATCCTGTCGGGGCTGATGATCGGCGTGTTCGCCGCGCTCGACGGGCTGCTGTTCTACGTGTTCTTCGAGGCCACGCTGATCCCGATGTACATCATCATCGGCGTGTGGGGCGGCCCGCGCCGGGTCTACGCCGCGTTCAAGTTCTTCCTCTACACGCTGCTCGGCTCGCTGCTGATGCTGATCGCGCTGATCTACCTGTACTGGAAGTCGGGCGGCAGCTTCTCGATCCTCGACTGGCACGTGCTGCCGATCCCGATGGCGGCGCAGGCGTTGCTGTTCTTCGCCTTCTTCGCCGCGTTCTCGGTCAAGGTGCCGATGTGGCCGGTGCACACCTGGCTGCCCGACGCGCACGTCGAGGCGCCCACCGGCGGCTCGGTGGTGCTGGCGGCGATCATGCTCAAGCTCGGGGCGTACGGCTTCCTGCGCTTCTCGATGCCGATCGCGCCCGACGCGTCGCGCGAGTACGCCTGGTTCATCATCGCGCTGAGCCTGGTGGCGGTGGTGTACATCGGGCTCGTCGCGCTGGTGCAGCGCGACATGAAGAAGCTCGTCGCGTACTCGTCGATCGCCCACATGGGCTTCGTCACGCTGGGCTTCTTCGTCTTCGAGGAACTCGGCGTGGCCGGCGGCCTCGTGCAAATGATCAGTCACGGCTTCGTCTCGGGCGCGATGTTCCTGTGCATCGGCGTGCTGTACGACCGCGTGCACTCGCGCGAGATCGCCGACTACGGCGGCGTCGTCAACACGATGCCGAAGTTCGCCGCCTTCGCGGTCCTGTTCGCGATGGCCAACGCCGGGTTGCCGGGCACCGCCGGCTTCGTCGGCGAATGGATGGTCATCCTCGCGACCGTCAAGGTCAACTTCTGGCTCGGCATGCTCGCGGCGACGACACTGATCTTCGGTGCCGCGTACACGCTGTGGATGGTCAAGCGCGTGTACTTCGGCGAGGTCGCCAACGACCACGTCAAGGCGCTGGCCGACATCAACAAGCGCGAGTTCCTGATGCTCGCGCTGCTGGCCGTCGCGGTGCTGGCGATGGGCGTGTACCCGAAGCCATTCACCGACGTGATGCAGGCCTCGGTGACGCAGCTGCTCGAGCACGTCGCGCTGTCCAAGCTCGACTGACGCCGGGGACCCGAGATGAACGAGCTGAACTGGATGGTGGGCTTGCCCGAGGTCGTGCTGCTGGTGGCGGTGTGCGCGGTCGCGCTGGTCGACCTGTTCGTCACCGACGCACGCCGGCGCCCGACGTTCTGGCTGGCGCAGGCGTCGCTGGCGGTCGTCGCGCTGCTGCACTTCGACGCGCTGTCGGCCGGCGAGAGCGCCGTGGGCATGCAGGGGCTGATGGTGTCGGACCCGCTGGGCCACCTGCTGTCGCTGTTCGCGACGCTCGCCACGATGCTCACGATCGCCTACGCGCAGCCGTACATCGCGTCGCGCGAGATGCTCAAGGGCGAGTTCTTCTCGCTGGCAATGTTCGCGCTGCTGGGCATCGGCGTGATGGTGTCGGCGAACAACTTCCTCGTCGTCTACCTCGGCCTCGAGATCATGAGCCTGTCGCTGTACGCGCTGGTGGCACTGCGCCGCGATCACGCCAACGCGACCGAGGCGGCGATGAAGTACTTCGTGCTCGGCGCGCTGGCCAGCGGCTTCCTGCTGTACGGCCTGTCGATGATGTACGGCGCCACCGGCTCGCTGCAGCACGACGAGGTCTTCGACGCGATCCAGAGCGGGCGCATCAACGAGGAGGTGCTCGTCATCGGCATCGTGTTCATCGTCGCCGGGCTCGCGTTCAAGTTCGGCGCGGTGCCGTTCCACATGTGGGTGCCCGATGTCTACCACGGCGCGCCCACCGCGGCGACGCTGCTGATCGCCGGTGCCCCCAAGCTCGCCGCGTTCGGCATGACGATCCGCCTGCTGCACGAGGCGCTCAACGGGCTGGCCGCCGACTGGCAGCAGATGCTGATCGTGCTCGCGGTCGCCTCGCTGGTGATCGGCAATCTCGCCGCGATCGCGCAGACCAACCTCAAGCGCATGCTGGCGTACTCGACGATCGCGCAGATCGGCTTCGTGCTGCTCGGCCTGACGCCCACCGTCGTGGCGGGCAACACGCTGTCGGCGGCCAACGGCTACAGCTCGGCGCTGTTCTACCTCGTGACCTACGTGCTGACGACGCTCGGCACCTTCGGCCTGGTGATGCTGCTCGCGCGCCAGGGCCACGAGTGCGACCAGATCGCCGACTTCGCCGGGCTGGCCAAGCGCAGCCCGTGGCTGGCCGGCGTGATGACGGTGTTCATGTTCTCGCTGGCCGGCATCCCGCCGACGGTGGGCTTCTACGCCAAGCTCGCGGTGCTGCAGGCGCTGGTGACGACCGCGTCGACCGGCTACATCGTGCTCGCGGTGGTGGCGGTGCTGCTGTCGCTGGTGGGTGCGTTCTACTATCTGCGCGTCGTCAAGGTGATGTACTTCGACGACCCCGCGGACGCGACGCCCGTCACGTGGGTGCCGCAGGGTGCGAGCGCGCTGCTGGCCGTCAACGGGGCCGCGGTGCTCGCGCTCGGCCTGCTGCCTGGCGGCCTGATGGCGCTGTGCCGCGACGCGATCGTCAAGGCGCTGGCCGGCTGAGCGGGGAACCGGCGTCCGCGTTCACCGATCGACATCCTCATGAGTCATGCCGCCGAAGTCTGGCTGGTGCTTGTGGTCGCGCTGCTGCTGGCCAACCTGCCGTTCGTCAACGAGCGCCTGTTCGTCGCCGGCCCGCGCCTGGCGCGCAAGCACCTGGGCTGGCGCGTGCTCGAGCTGCTGGTGTACGGCGGCATCGCGCTCGCGGTGGGCTTCGGGCTCGAGGCACGCGTGGGCCAGCGGCAGCCGCAGAACTGGGAGTTCTACGTCGCCGCGCTGTGCCTGTTCGTGACGTTCGCGTTCCCGGGCTTCGTGTGGCGCTACCTGCGCCGCGGCACATGACCGCCCGCGCTGCGGTCGGCGGCGACGACGCGCACCTGCGCGAGACGCCGGTGGCCGGAGAGGTCGTGTTCGACGGTGCGCTTCTGCACGTGCGGCGTGACCGCGTGCGCCTGCCCACGGGCCGCGAGGCGACGCGCGAATACGTCGTGCACCCCGGTGCCGTCGTCATCGTGCCGCTGCTCGACGACGGCCGGCTGGTGATGGAGCGTCAGTTCCGCTACCCCCTGGGCCGCGTGCTGCTCGAGTTGCCGGCCGGCAAGATCGACCGCGGGGAGGATCCGTTCGTGACCGGGGTGCGCGAGCTCGCCGAGGAGACGGGCTACAGCGCGCGCGAGTGGGCGCGCGCCGGCGTGATGCACAACGCCGTGGGCTATTCGGACGAGCGCATCGAGATCTGGTTCGCGCGCGGCCTGACCGCCGGCCGTGCGCGGCTCGACGACGGCGAGCACCTCGACGTCGTGCTCGTCGACCCGGCCGAGCTCGACGCGATGGCCGCGCGCGGCGACGTCACCGACGTCAAGACGCTCGTCGGCCTGCTGTGGCTGCAGCGCTGGCGTGCCGGCGCCTGGCCGCTGCAGTGGCGACCCGCTGCGTGAAGGTTTCGCGACGGCCGCCGATAATGCGGCCATGAAGGTGCTCGACCTGCGCTGTTCCCACGGGCACGGCTTCGAAGGCTGGTTCGCCGGCGACGACGAGTTCCTCGACCAGAACGGGCGCGGGCTGATCGAGTGCCCGCTGTGCGGCGACCGCGTCGTCACGCGGCTGCCGAGCGCGCCCCGGCTGAACCTCTCGAGGCCCAGCGCCGAGGAGACCCCGGTGCCGACCCCAGCGAAGGCCCCGGCAACACCCGACCTGCAGGGGCTGTGGCTGCAGGCCGTGCGGCACGTGCTGGCGACCACCGAAGACGTCGGTGAGCGGTTCGCCGACGAGGCCCGGCGCATCCACTGCGGCGAGGTCGAGGCGCGCGGCATCCGCGGGCAGGCCACGCCCGAGCAGCGCGAGGCGCTGCGCGACGAAGGCATCGAGGTCGTGCCGCTGCCGATCCCGGCAGCGCTCAAGGGGCCGCTGCAGTAGCGGGCATTGTTCCCACGGCGCTTTTCGATCATGCGTTCGGGTCCACAGCCCGATCTCGGCCCGCTGCGGTCGTTGAACGTTCGCTGAGCCCTCCAGGGCGCTAGCAGCCTAACCTGCACCGGTGGTGGCGGCCGGGCGACGGCGGCACCTGCGTTCTCCGGCCCACGCTCGCGCGGCACTGTCGTGCCCTGCCACGGCCCGTACGGTCGGTACCGGCTTCGCCCTGCCCACGTCGGGGCGAGCGCGAATGGGGCCTGCGCCCGCAGGTACCCCCATCACCCTGCACTCCAACGTGGGCAACGTGCGCGCGCGTGCAGTGCGCAAGCGTAGGAACGGCGCGTGGCGTGGGCGTGCGGGCGCAGGCCCCGTTCGCGCTCGCCCCCACCGTCACAGGGCACCACGGCTCCGACGGCACGACGATGGCCGTTTGCAGACGGTGCCGCGCGAGCGTGGGCCGGAGCACGCATGCCCGCGCCGCGCGCCACGCCACATGCGTCGCAGGTGGACTCTCGCCGACGACAACAACGGGCCGACTTCTGCTCTTCAGTGTCAGCGCGTCGAACGCGAATCCGCTCAGACGACACGCCCCGGGTTCATCACGCCCAGCGGGTCGAGCGCCGCTTTGATCACGCGCATCAGCTGCAGCGCCACCGGGTGCTTGCGTCGTGCGAGTTCGTCGCGCTTGAGGGCGCCGATGCCGTGTTCGGCGGAGATCGAGCCGCCGTGCGCCACGACGGCATCGAACACCAGCGTATTGACGGCGTGCTCGCGCTCGCGCAGGAACGCGGCGGCATCGGTGCCGGCGGGCGCTTGCACGTTGTAGTGCAGGTTGCCGTCGCCGAGGTGCCCGAAGTCGACCAGCCGCACGCCGCGGAACGCCGCTTCGAGCGCGGCGTCGGTGGTGGCGACGAACCCGGGGATGCGCGACACCGGCAGCGCGATGTCGTGCTTGATGTTCAGCCCCTCCTCGGCCTGCGCGAGCGGAATCGCCTCGCGCAGGTGCCACAGCGCCTTCGACTGCGCGACGCTCTCGGCGACCACCGCGTCGCCGATCACGTGCGCGTCGAGCGCGTCGGCCAGCAGCGCCTCGAAGGCCTCGCGCGCGTGCGCCTCGCTCTCGCCGTCGGACAGCTCCAGCAACACGGTCCACGCCGGTGCCGCGTCGCCGGCGAAGGGCTGCGCGAGTTGCGGGAAGTGCCGCGCGACGAGTTCGAGCGAGAAGCGGTTCATGACCTCGAAGCCCGTGAGCCCGGCGCCGAGCCGGGTGCGCGCTCGCTCGAGCAGCCGCACCGCGTCGGCGATCGACGCGCAGGCGGCCAGCGCCGTCATCACCGCGGCCGGGCGGGGGAACAGCTTCAGCGTCGCCGCGGCGATCACGCCGAGCGTGCCTTCGCTGCCGATATACAGGTCGCGCAGGTCGTAGCCGGTGTTGTCCTTGCGCAGGCCCGACAGGCCGTCCCACAGCTCGCCCTGCGGCGTGACGACCTCGAGGCCCAGGCACAGCTCGCGCGCGTTGCCGAAGCGCAGCACCTGCGTGCCGCCGGCGTTGGCGGCCAGGTTGCCGCCGATCGTGCAGCTGCCCTCGGCCGCGAGGCTGAGCGGGAACAGCAGTCCGGCGTCGTCGGCCGCCTGCTGAACGGCCTGCAGCACGCAGCCGGCCTCGACGGTGATCGTCAGGTTCGCGGCGTCGATCGCGCGCACGCGGTTCAGCCGCGTCAGGCTCAGCAGCACCTGCGTGCCGCTGTCGTCGGGCACGCCGCCGCCGACCAGCCCGGTGTTGCCGCCCTGCGGCACGATCGCCACGCGCGCGTCGGCGCAGGCGCGCACGACGGCGGCGACCTCGGCCGCGGTGCCCGGCCGCACGACCGCCAGCGCGCGGCCACGCCAGCGCTTGCGCCAGTCGACCTCGTAGGCCGCGAGGTCGCCGTGCGTTGCGTGGGTGAGCACGTGCGCGTCGCCGACGATGGCGCGCAAGGCGTGCAGCAAGGGGTCCGTCGAGCGGCCATCCATCGCGCGCATTCTCGCAAAGCCGTTACCGTGGCCGGACCGCCGACACCGCCGCTGGCGCTCTGGCGGCCGGGTGCGCGCTGTCGCCTAAGGGATGCCGACGATGAACGGCACCTCGAACGTGCCGCTGCCGTGGTGGACC
>JBBION010000142.1:0-7879 GCA_037443345.1 Rubrivivax sp.
GCGTCGGCGAGCACGGCCGCCGTCGGCCGCCCGCCGGCCATGCCCAGTTGCAGCAGCGCGACGACCTGCGCCGGCTCGGCCTCGCCGGGAAGCCGCGCGATCTCGCGCCCGTCGGCCGCGAGCAGCACCAGCGTCGGGTAGCCGCGCACCTGGAAGCGCGCGCCGAGCTTCTGCGCGCCCGGGCGGTCGCCGTCGACGTGCACCGCGACGACGGCGCGCGACTGCTCGATGAAGTCCTGCCGGTTGAACAGCGTCGACTTCAGCCGGTTGCACGGCGGGCACCAGCTCGCGCCCCAGTACAGCAGCACCGGCTTGCGCTCCGCCGCGGCGCGGGCGAACGCGCGCTCGATGTCGGCGTCGGTGGCCGCCGCGAGCCAGGCGCCCGGCAGCGGCGACGCGGGCAGCGACTGCGCGCGCACGCCGGCCGCGGCGGCGGCGAGCAGCAGGGCCAGGGTGGCGGTGCGCAGCGTGGCGCGGTGCGACGGCATCGACGGTGATCCTCGACAACGCCTCGATTCTGCGCTGTCGGCGCCGGGCGTGCCGGCGCAGCGCCCGCGGCCGCATTCAGTGGCCGGCGGCCGCGACGACGACGCGGTGCACGAAGTACAGCTTGGCCACCTCCGGGCGGCTGGGCACGAAGGAGCAGAAGCCGGGCGGGCCCATGCGGCGCGACATCTCGTTGAGCATCGTCGTGAGCTCCAGCCACGCGTTGACGAAGCCGAGGAAGCGGGCGGCGTCGGCGTCGCCGGCATCGCAGGGCTCGACGTCGAGCGTGATCAGCCCGCTCGCGTGGCCGGTGCGCACCGGTGCGCCGCCGCGCGCCGCGCGCAGGAAGTCGAACATCAGGCCGCGCGGCGGGTCCTCGTCGAGTCGCGAGCGCACCGGCAGCCCGAGGCCGAGCAGCTGCGACACGCGCCGGCGCTCGGCGATCTCGATGGTGCGCCACCAGCGCACGCGCTCGGGGTCGTCGAGGCCGGGGATCGTGCGGTTCAGGCGGCAGGCGCGGCACGGGCCACCGCGTCGGCTGGCCGAGAATGGTGGCGACCGCCGCATTGCCTGCCGCCGATGTCCACGCCACTGCCGACGCCCGACTTCAGCCGCTTCCCGCGCCACGACGAGCTGACGCGCCTGCTGCACGACTACGCCGCCGCGCGGCCCGAGCTCGTCGCGGTGCGCTCGATCGGCAGGAGCTGGGAGGGGCGCGACATCTGGCTCGTCATCGTCACCAACACCGCCACCGGTGCCGACACCGACAAGCCCGCGTTCTGGGTCGACGGCAACATCCACGCGGCCGAGCTGACGGCGTGCACCGGGTGCCTGTATTGGCTGCACCGGCTCATGACCGGCTACGGCAGCGACGCGCAGGTGACGCACCTGCTCGACACGCGCACCGTCAACCTGTGCCCGCGCCTGAACCCCGACGGCGCCGAGCTCGCACTGGCCGACCGGCCGCGCCACATCCGCAGCTCGACGCGGCCGTACCCGTTCGACGAGGAGCCGGTCGACGGGCTGACGATCGAGGACGTCGACGGCGACGGGCGCATCCTCAGCATGCGCATCCGCGACCTACACGGCCCCTACAAGTGCCACCCCGACGAGCCGCGGCTGATGGTGCCGCGCGAGCCGGGCGAGTTCGGCGGCACCTACTACCGCATCGTCCCCGAAGGCCTGCTTCGCAACTTCGACGGCCTGACGATCACCGCGAACAAGGACAAGGAAGGCCTGGACCTCAACCGCAACTTCCCCGCCTACTGGCGGCAGGAGTACGAGCAGCCCGGCGCCGGCCCGTACCCGGTGAGCGAGCCCGAGGTGCGCGCGATGGTCGACTTCTTCGTCGCGCATCCGCACATCGGCGCGGCGGTGAGCTTCCACACGCACAGCGGCGTCATCCTGCGGCCGATGGGCACGCAAAGCGACGACGACATGACGCCCGAGGATCTGTGGATGTACAAGCGCCTGTCCGACATCGGCGCGAAGCTCACCGGCTACCCGGCGATCAGCATCTTCCACGAGTTCAAGTACCACCCGAAGGAGATCATCACCGGCACGCAGGACTGGGTCTACGAGCACCTCGGGGCGCTGTTCTGGACGGTCGAGATCTGGGCGCCGAACAAGGAAGCCGGCATCACCGACTACCCATGGATCGAGTGGTACCGCGACCACCCGGTCGCCGACGACCTGAAGCTGCTGAAGTGGAGCGACGCGCACTGCGGCGGGCAGGCGCACGTCGACTGGTACCGCTTCGACCACCCGCAGCTCGGCGAGCTCGAGATCGGCGGCTGGGACAAGATGAACTTCTGGCGCAACCCGCCGCCGCACCTGCGCGAGCGCGAGGCGGCGCGATTCCCGGCGTGGCTGACGCAGCTCGCGCTGAGCCTGCCGAAGCTCGAAGTGCTGCGCACCGAGGTGCGGCGCCTCGGCGACGACACCTGGCGCGTGCGCTTCGCGGTGGCCAACGCCGGCTACCTGCCGAGCCACGTCACCCAGCGCGCGATCGACCGCAAGACGGCGCGCGGCGTCGTGTTCGAGATCCACCTGCCCGACGCGCGCGACGCCGCCGGCGTGTCGCTGGTGGCCGGCAAGTCGCGCGTCGAGGGCCCGCACCTGGGCGGACACGCGCCGAAGCACTCGCTGCAGGCGTTCCTGCCCGACCGCGCGCTGACCGCCGACCGCGCCGTGGCCGAGTGGATCGTGCGCGCACCGGCAGGCACGCGCGTCGCCGTGTCGGCGCGCTGCGACCGTGCCGGCGCGGTGCGCACCGAGGTCGCGCTCGACTGAGCGCGGCCGGCGCGTCAGCGCTGGTGCCAGACGACCGACTTGCCGGCCGTCTCCCAGCGCGCGTACTGTGCCGCGAACGCGTCCTCGATCTTGTTGCGCTTGACCTTGAAGGTCGGCGTGATCAGGTCGTTGTCGACCGTCCACGCCTCCGTCATCACGACCAGGCAGTCCATCTGCTCGTGCGGGTCGAGCGTCGCGTTGACGGCCTTCAGGTGCTCGGCCAGCGACGCCTCGAGCTCGGCCTTGCCGGCCGGCGTGGCCGCCTGCTGCGCCGCCTCGGCGCTGAGCATCACCAGGCCCAGCGGCTGGCCGAGGTTGGCGCCGGTCACGCAGCAGGCCTCGACGGCGGCGTGCATCACGAGCCGGTCCTCGATCGGCGCTGGCGCGACGTACTTGCCCTTGCTCGTCTTGAACAGGTCCTTCACGCGGCCGGTGATGCGCAGCCGGTTCTTCGCGTCGATCGCACCCTTGTCGCCGGTCTTGAGCCAGCCGTCGGGCGTGACCGTCTCGGCGGTCAGCTCGGGCTGCTTGTAGTAACCCGTCATCGTCCACGGGCAGCGCACCTGGATCTCGCCGGTGTCGGGCGCGATGCGGCACTCGACGTCGTTGTACGGCGTGCCCACCGAGCCGAAGTCGGCCGGGTCCGACAGCGTGATGTGGCTGGCGCCCATGTTCTCCGTCATGCCGTAGCCCTCGGCGATGTCCAGCCCGATGCGCGAATACCAGTGCAGTAGCTCGACCGGCATCGGCGCGGCGCCGGCGGCGGCGAACTGGCACTGGTCCAGCCCCAGCGCCGAGAGGATCTTCTTCTTGACGATCCCGCTCAGGACTGGAATCTTCAGGAACAGCTCGAGCTTCTTCTCGGGCATCTTGTGCAGCACGCCGCGCTGGAACTTGACCCACAGCCGCGGCACGCTGAAGAACACCGTCGGCCGCGCGCGCTGCAGGTCCTGCGTGAACGTGTCCAGGCTCTCGGCGAAGTAGACGTGCATGCCGGTGGCCAGCTGCCCGTGCTCGACGAGCGCGCGCTCGACGACGTGCGACAGCGGCAGGTAGCTCAGCATGCGCGAGCGCTCGTTCAGCGGGATGCGCTCGAGCCCGCGGTACACGGCGCGCGCGAAGTTGCCGAACGTGTGCATCACGCCCTTGGGCGTGCCCGTGGTGCCCGACGTGTACATGATCGTCGACAGGTCGTTCGCGGGGCGCGTGGGCTTGCCCTGCAGCGGCGCGGCCTTGGCGACGATCGCGTCCCACTGCGGGTAGCTCTTCTTCGCGTCGTCGGGCGACAGCGGGTGGCTGATGCACGCCAGGCCGGCCGGCACGCCGGGCTTCATGTGCTCCCAGCCGTCGAGCTTGCCGACGAACAGCACCTTGGAGCCCGAGTGCTCGAGGATCTGCGCGATCGTCGTCGGCGCCAGCGTCGGGTACAGCGGCACCGACACCGCCCCCGCGAGCCAGATCGCGAAGTCGCTCATCATCCAGTGCGCGGTGTTCTTCGAGATGATGGCCACGCGGTCGCCGGGCTGCACGCCCAGGCTCTGCAGGTGCGTGGCCATGCGGCGGGCCTGGTCGCAGACCTCGCGCCAGGTGTAGTCGCGCACCACGCCGCCGCCCATCGGCTGCGTGAAGGCCACCTTGTCGGGGGCACTCGCTTCCCAGTGGTACAGGCGCTGCAGCGCCAGCGCGTCGTCGGTGATCGGGGTCGTCATGGCAGTGGGCGTCCGCTCGGCGGCGGACGAGCATCGGTACGAGGGCCCAAAGGTTAGCCCAGCATGACGCCGGCGTGACAAAGGGCTTTTCCGACCTCGCGATAGGGGGCCGCGTCTAGCCGCGACGGCGGGGCGGCCGCCGGCGGGCCCGCCGGCCGCGCGTCAGCGCCCGTGCTCGCGGGCGTCGTCGAGCTGCGCCATCACCTTGCGCGCGGCGCGCAGCACCAGCGTCTCGTCGAGCGGCACCTGGGGCATCAGCCGCTGCACGGTGGGCTCGAGCTGCTCGGGGTCGGCGAGGATCGCCGCGGCGACAGCCGACAGCGCGAGCAGCGCCGAGCGCTGCACCTGCGGCGGGATGTCGCCGCCGGCCTGCACCGCGACGTGGTGGCGCACGCTGGCCACGGCCGGCGCCGCCAGGCCCCAGCTCTCGCACAGCGCGGCGCCGAGCGCCTCGTGGCTGACGCCGAAGCCGGCGCGCTCGAGGCTGACCAGCTCGACGTCGTTCTTCGCGGCGCGCAGCATCGCGCGGTAGTGCTCGGGCGCGTGGCGGAACAGCACCGCCTTGCCGCACTCCTCGAACAGCCCGGCCGAGTGCGCCGCCCAGCCGTCGACGCCGAGCTGCTGGCCCATGCGCCCCATGACCATGCCGCGCTGCGACGCGCGCTGCCAGATCGGGTCGAGTTCGGGCGCCGGCGGGAACGCGGCGCGCAGCCCCATCTCGAACGTGATCGCCGAGACCTCGCGGATGCCGAGGTAGGTGATGGCCTGCTGCACGGTCTGCACGCGGCCCTTGAGGCCGTACAGCGACGAGTTGACGGCCTTCATCACGGCCGCGGCGAGCGCCATGTCGGACTCGATCAGCGCCGACGCCGCCTGCAGGTTGACGTCCTCGTCGGCCAGCAGCAGCGACAGCCGCACCAGCGAGTCGGGCTGGGCGGGGATGTCGATGTCGAGGCTGCGCAGTTCGGGGGCGACGGGCACGGCACGCACCAGGGGCGGGAATGGCGCCGATCGTAGGCGCGGCGGGGCGCCACGGTCAGCGGAAAAAGGCGTCGTATCCGGTCTTCACGATCAGTGCGCCGACGACGACGACGAACACGCCGCGCACGAACCCGGCGCCGTGGCGCAGCGCCAGCCGCGCGCCGAGCGTGCTGCCGGCGACGTTGGCCAGCGCGGCCACCAGCGCGACGTGCCACCACACGTGGCCCTGCGTGGCGAACAGCGCCAGCGCCGACGCGTTCGTCGCCGTGTTCAGCAGCTTCGCGCTGGCCGACGCGTGCAGGAAGTCGTAGCCGAGCACGCGCACGAACAGGAAGACGAAGAAGCTGCCGGTGCCGGGGCCGAAGAAGCCGTCGTAGAAGCCGACGAGCGCGCCGATCGTCACCATGGCGAGCGTCTCGGCGCGCGCGGCCAGCCGCGGCGCATGCACGCGCCCGAGGTCCTTGCGCACCAGCGTGTAGGCGAACACGGCGGCGAGGACGAACGGCAGCGCGCGCTTCAACCCCTCGACGTCGACCTGCGTCACGCTCCACGCGCCGACGACGCTGCCGGCGAGCGCCGCGGCCACCGCGGGGGTGAGCGCGCGCCAGTTCAGCGTCACGCGCCGCGCGTACTGCACCGTGGCCCACGCGGTGCCCCACACCGAGCCGCCCTTGTTGGTGCCCAGCAGCGTCGCCGGCGGTGCGCCGGGGTACAGCGCGAACAGCGCCGGCACCAGGATCAACCCGCCGCCGCCGACGATGGCGTCGACGAAACCCGCGAGGGCGGCCGCGCCGGCGACCAGGGCCAGATCGATCATTCGCGAGGGTCGGGGCGACGCAGAGGGGCAACAAAAAGGCGCCGACGGATGCGGCGCCCATTCAACGACACGGGTCGCGCGCAGTATCGCGCGACCGTGGCGAACCGAAGCGGGGATGGATTCGGTGTTGTGCTGTCTCCTCAGGCCTCCGTCCAGGCACCGCCTGCCGCAGGGGCGGCGGTGCTGCGAGTCGCGCGAGTCTAGGCAGCGACTTGACCGCGGTCATCGGGGCTAACCCCGGTCATGCGGCAGTGCGTGCCGATCCGCGACCGCTACCGAGAGAGCATGTGCTCACACCCAAAGGGTCGTGGTCCCCCGAGCGCGGGCGCGGTGGTGCGGCGCCAGGCGTGGCCGCTGACTCGCGGGGAAACCCGCACGACGGCAAAACAACACAAAACCCGTCAAAACGATTGCAGCCTGTTGACGAGCGCCCATAATGACCGGGCCTGTGTCTGGATGCGGCGCCTTCGCTTGAATGTTTCACGATGGGTTGAAGCTCCACCTGGTTTTATGAGATCGAAAGGGCTTCCCCATGGGAAATAAGCTGTACGTAGGCAACCTGGCCTACAGCGTGCGCGACGAATCGCTCCAACAGGCGTTCTCGCAGTTCGGTACCGTCACGTCGGCCAAGGTCATGATGGACCGTGAAACCGGCCGCTCGAAGGGCTTCGGCTTCGTCGAGATGGGCAGCGATGCCGAGGCGCAAGCCGCCATCAACGGCATGAACGGCCAGCCGCTCGAGGGCCGCGCCATCGTCGTCAACGAGGCCCGTCCGCGCGAGGAGCGCCCGGGCGGCTTCGGCGGCGGGGGTGGGGGCCGCGGCGGCTACGGCGGCGGTGGCGGTGGTGGCTACGGTGGTGGTGGCGGCGGCGGTTACGGCGGTGGCGGCGGTGGCCGCAGCCCCTATGGCCGCGGCGGCGGTAGTGGCGGCGGCTACGGTGGTGGTGGCGGCGGCGGTGGCCGCGGCGGCTATGGCGGTGGTGGTGGCCGCGGCGGCGACCGCGGCGGGTACTGAGCGCAGCCGCGCCCCGCGCGCGACCTGACGACGAAGGCACCGGCGAGTCCGGTGCCTTTTTCTTTGCCGTGTCTCTTCGCCGTGTGCGTGCCGACGCGGCGGTGCGACGCGTCGCGCGGTCAGTACCGCTGCGGCCGCAGCACGCGCACGTCGCTCAGGTACATCGCCACCGCGTAGTGCGGCGCGTACGTCGCCAGGACGTGGTCGGCGATCGCGTCGGCCACCGCCGGTTCGCAGATCAGCTTCAGCTCGACCGTGCGGTCGGCCTCCCACGCGCCCTCGCGCACGCCCTCGGCGCCGGCGCCGCGCACTTCGCCGACGGTCCAGCCCTGCGCGCCGAGGCGTTGCGCGTCGCGCACGAGGGCCTTCTCGATCGCCGCCTCGGCGACGATCACGAGCAGTGTCTTCGGATGGCGGGCGGTGGCGGTCATGTCCAGGCCTGTGCGAGTCGGATGTACAGCGGGATCCCGATCACGACGTTGAACGGGAACGTGATGCCGAGCGCCGCGGTGATCGACAGCGCCGCGTTGGCCTGCGGCACCGCGACGCGCATCGCGGTCGGCGCGGCGATGTAGCTAG
>JBBION010000143.1:0-7821 GCA_037443345.1 Rubrivivax sp.
AGGATGCGCGGGTTGTCCTGGTTGCCGCTGCGGCGCTCGAGCAGCGCCTCGCCTTCCTCGCGGCCGTCGCGACCGAAGTACTTGTGCAGCAGGTAGACCATCGCCCACAGGTGGCGGCCTTCCTCGACGTTCACCTGGAACAGGTTGCGCAGATCGTACTGGCTCGGGCAGGTCAGGCCGAGATGCCGCTGCTGCTCGACCGAGGCCGGCTCGGTGTCGCCCTGCGTGACGATGATGCGGCGCAGGTTGGCGCGGTACTCGCCGGGCACGTCCTGCCAGGCGTCCTCGCCCTTGTGGTCGCCGAAGTGGATCTTGCGGCCCTGCTCGGCCGGGTTCAGGAAGATGCCCCAGCGGTAGTCGGGCATCTTGACGTAGCCGAACTGCGCCCAGCCCTGCGGGTCGACGCTGACGGCGGTGCGCAGGTAGACGTCGTAGTCGGTCGAGCCCTCGGGCCCCATGTCCTGCCACCACTGCAGGTAGTTCGGCTGCCACTGCTCGAGCGCGCGCTGCAGCGTGCGGTCCTCGCTGAGGTTGACGTTGTTGGGGATCTTCTCGCTGTAATTGATCGAGGACATCGTGGTCTCCGGGTGAGTGCTTCGGTGAGCAGTGAGGGTTCGGTTCAAGCGGCCGCCGCGGATCCGGCTTCGCCGGTCCGCCGGCGGCGCCCCTCGAGGGGAGGCGGCCGAAGGCCGCTACGGGGTGGTCGTCAGACTCTGTTCCAGTCGAAGGCGGCCTTGTCGCCCTTGCCGTAGACCTTCAGCGCGCCCTTGTCGCCGACGGCGTTGGGACGCTGGAAGATCCAGTTCTGCCAGGCCGTGAGCCGCCCGAAGACGCGGGTCCACATCGTCTCCGGGCCGTTGAAGCGCAGGTTGGCTTCCATGCCGGTGAGCGCGTCGGGGCTCATCGACACGCGCTCCTCGATCGCGATGCGCGTCTCGTCGGCCCAGTCGATGTCGTCGGGGTTGCTCGTGACGAGGCCGAGCGCGAACGCGGCGTCGGCGTCGAGCGGCTGGCCGAGCTTCGCGCGCACGGCGTCGAGCGCCGGCGCCTCGTCGTAGAAGCGGCGGCCGAGCCGGTGCTGGCCCGTGGCCATCGGGTACAGGCCGAAGTTGACCTCGCCGACCGCGATCTTCGGCGCCTTCGCCGCGTCGTCGGGCAGGGCCAGCATGTAGCTGCGGTCGCAGGCCAGCGCGAGTTCGAGGAAGGTGCCGGCGAAGCACGAGCCCGGCTCGATCAGCGCGAAGAGACTGCGGCTCGAGACGTCGAGGCGGCTGAACGTGCGGCGCAGCAGGCCGGTCGTCTCGCGCACGAACCAGTGATGCTGGTGGGCGAGCAGCACGGCGTCCATCGCCTGCACCGCGGCGGCGTCGCCCTCGGTCTTGATCAGCCAGGTGCCGATGTCGAGCTCGTTGGTGCGCATCTCGAGGATGGCGTCGTCGAGCTCGCGGGCCAGTGCCAGCGGGTACCACGATGCGCCGGCGGCTTCGATGCCAGCGGCGTCGGCGGGCTGCGCGCCTCGGGGCCCCTTGACGGTCCAGGTCGCGGTGCGCCTGGCGCGGTCGATCTCGACCGTGACGTTCGGGTAGCGCAGCGCGTCGGCCTCGATCGTGCGCGACAGCGGCGTCAGCGCGACGCCCTTCGCGCCGGCCGGCCGGTCGCTCGTCTTCGCGAGTTCGAGCGCGCGCTCCTGCACCCGGGCGGCGAACTGCGCCGGCTTCGCGATGTCGTCGACCAGCCGCCAGTCCTTCGCCTTCTGGCCACGCACGCCTTCCGTCGTCGTGCAGAAGATGTCGGCCAGGTCGTGGCGCACGCGGCGCTTGTCGGTCACACGCGTCAGGCCGCCGGTGCCGGGCAGCACGCCGAGCAGCGGGACCTCGGGCAGGCTGACCGCGCTGCTGCGGTCGTCGACGAGGACGATCTCGTCGCAGGCCAGCGCGAGCTCGTAGCCGCCGCCGGCGCAGGCGCCGTTGACGGCAGCGAGGAACTTGAGCCCCGAGTGCCGCGACGAGTCCTCGAAGCCGTTGCGCGTCTCGTTCGTGAACTTGCAGAAGTTCACCTTCCACGCGTGGCTCGACAGGCCGAGCATGAAGATGTTGGCGCCCGAGCAGAACACCTTGTCCTTCGCGCTGGTGACGACCACCGTGCGCACCTCGGGGTGCTCGAAGCGGATGCGGTTGACGGCGTCGTGCAGCTCGATGTCGACGCCGAGGTCGTAGCTGTTGAGCTTGAGCTTGTAGCCCGGGCGCAGGCCGCCGTTCTCGTCGAAGTCGGCGACGAGCGTCGCCACCGGCCCCTCGAACTTGAGCTTCCAGTGCTTGTACCGGGACGGCTCGGTCTGGTAATCGACGCGGGGGATGGTGCTCATGGGCGGCTCCTCGGGTGAAGCGAAGTGCATTGATCAGGATTCAATGAAGCGCATGATACTGCACATCATCGACCTGTAAAGCACTTTAATGCATTTCCGACAAGAACACTCAGATCGGGAGGCGCAGCGCCTCGCGCACCGTGCGGCGCAGCGTCTCGAACGTCGCCTCGAACGGCTGCGCGCTGGTGTCGACGCGCAGGTCCGCCTTGGAGTAGAAGGCCGCGCGCCCGGCGAGGATGCCCTTGAGGTCGTCCATCGCCTCGCGGCTCGCCGCCATCGGGCGCAGGTCGCCCTGCGCGACGACGCGCTTCATGTGGTCCTCGGGGCTGGCCTGCAGCCACACCGTCGTGCAGTGCGCGAGCAGCAGGTTGAACGTCGCCGCGTCCGAGACGATGCCGCCGGGCGTCGCGATCACCGCCTCGGGATAGATCTGGATCGCCTCCTCGAGTGCGCGGCGCTCGTAGCGGCGGTACGCGTTCTGGCCGTACAGCGCCTGGATCTCGGCGACGCTGCAGCCGGCGAACTTCTCGATCTCGCGGCTGAGCTCGACGAACGGGAAGCCCAGGTCGTCGGCGAGCCTCTGGCCGAGCGTCGACTTGCCCGCGCCGCGCAGCCCGACGAGCGCCACGCGCGGGCTGCGCGCGGCCTGCGCGTTCGCGCCGCCGGTGCCGAGCAGTTCGCCCACCGCCACCCGCACGCGGTGCAACGTGGCCTCGTCGCGCCCTTCGAGCAGCTCGCGGATCAGCAGCCACTCGGGCGACGACGTCGTCACGTCGCCGATCAGCTCGGCCAGCGAGCACTGCAGCGCCTGCGCGACCTGCAGCAGGATCAGGATCGACGCGTTGCCGACCCCGTACTCGAGGTTGGCGAGGTGGCGCTCCGACACGTCGGCCGCCAGCGCCACGGCCTTGCGCGTCATGCCGCGACGCGCGCGCAGCGCGCGCACGCGCTCGCCGAGCGCGACGAGGAACGGGTTCTTCTCGTCGACCGCCACCGGCTCCGCCGGCGCCGCCGCATCGACACCGACGACGGCCACCTCGGGATCGCCGCCCGGAGGAAACCCGGAGTTATGCAATATAGTGCTTGACACGGGACCACCCCCGCCCTACAGTGTTGGCACGCACAATACTGCATCCCGCGCCACGGTGCAAGGACGCAGATCAACGGGAGCCGACATGACCCCGACCGAGTTCCGTGCCCGCATCGCCGCGCTGACCACCCAACTGGCCGGCCGGGCGCTCGACGCCGACCTCGACGCCTGGCTCAACCGCGAGCACGGCGCCGGCAGCCCCACGTACCGCGAACTGAAGGCGGCCTGCGAGGCCGGCGTGGCCGCCGGCTGGCTGTGCGACCGCGAGGGCGGCGGCATCCGCTACGGCCGCATCTTCAAGCCCGCCGACGACCTGCACGGCTTCTCGGTCGACGTCGTCGACATGGCCGCGCCGCGCTGGGCCGCCCCGAGCAAGCGGCCGCCCCCTCGGGGGGCCGACGGCAGCGGCCTGCCGTCGGGGGGCGAGCAGGACCACATCGCCGGCCCGCACCACGTGCACCCGAACGGCGAGATCGACCTCATCATGCCGATCGACGGCGACGCCCGCTTCGACGGCCGGCCCGCCGGATGGCTCGTGTGCCCGCCCGGCAGCGCCCACCACCCGACCGTCAGTGGCGGTCGAGCGCTCGTGCTGTACCTGCTGCCGCAGGGTCGCATCGACTTCACGCGCGCCTGAGCGGCGCGCCCCAGGACCACGAGGAGACACGCATGAGCCCGATGCCGATGCACACGCCCGCGGGCGTGCAAGCCCCGCCCGACGCCTTCAACGTCGCGCAGCACCTGCTCGCGGTCAACGCGCACCTCGCGGCGAAGGCCGCGTTCGTCGACGACCTCGGCACGTTGACCTACGGCGCGCTCGGCGAGCGCGTGCGCCGCCTGGCCGCCGGGCTGCGCGGCCTGGGCGTCAAGCGCGAGGAGCGCGTGCTGCTGCTGATGCACGACGTGACCGACTGGCCGGTGGCCTTCCTCGGCGCGATCTACGCCGGCGTCGTGCCGGTGGCGGTCAACACGCTGCTGACGGCCGACGACTACGCCTACATGCTCGAGCACTCGCGCGCGCAGGCGGTGCTCGTGTCGGGCGCGCTGCTGCCGGTGCTCGAAGGCGCGCTCGTCAAGAGCGACCACGAGGTGCAGAGAGTGATCGTCTCCAGACCCGTCGCGCCGCTGCTGTTCGGCCAGGTCGACTTCGGCGCGTTCGTCGAGCAGCACGCGCCGCAGCCCAAGCCCGCGGCCACCGGCGCCGACGACCCGGCGTTCTGGCTGTACTCGTCGGGCTCGACGGGCCGGCCCAAGGGCACGGTGCACTCGCACGCGAACCCGTACTGGACCGCCGAGCTCTACGGCAAGGGCGTGCTCGGCCTGCACGAGGACGACGTGTGCTTCTCGGCCGCCAAGCTGTTCTTCGCCTACGGCCTGGGCAACGCGCTGACGTTCCCGATGGCGGTCGGCGCGACGACGCTGCTGATGGCCGAGCGCCCGACGCCCGACGCCGTGTTCAGGCGCTGGACCGGTGGCGTCGCCGGACTCAAGCCAACGGTCTTCTACGGCGCGCCCACCGGCTACGCCGGCATGCTCGCCCACCCGGCGCTGCCCGCCCGCGGCGACGTCGCGCTGCGCATGGCGTCGTCGGCCGGCGAGGCGCTGCCGGCCGACATCGGCGAGCGCTTCCGCCGGCACTTCGGCGTCGACATCGTCGACGGCATCGGTTCGACCGAGATGCTGCACATCTTCATGTCGAACCGCCCGGGGCAGGTGCGCTACGGCACCACCGGCTGGCCGGTGCCGGGTTACGAGATCGAGCTGCGCGGCGAGGACGGCCGGCCCGTACCCGACGGCGAACCCGGCGACCTCTACATCCACGGCCCGTCGGCCGCGATGATGTACTGGGGCAACCGCACGAAGACGCGCGAGACCTTCCAGGGCGGCTGGACCAAGAGCGGCGACAAGTACGTGCGCAATGCCGACGGCACCTACACCTACAGCGGGCGCAGCGACGACATGCTCAAGGTCAGCGGCATCTACGTCAGCCCGTTCGAGGTCGAGGCCACGCTGGTGCAGCACCCGTCGGTGCTCGAGGCCGCCGTGATCGGCGTGCCCGACGCCGAGGGGCTGACCAAGACCAAGGCCTTCGTCGTGCTGAAGGCCGGCGCCAGCGCGACCGCCGACGGGCTGAAGGCCTTCGTCAAGGACAAGCTCGCGCCGTACAAGTACCCGCGGCAGATCGAGTTCATCGACGAGCTGCCGAAGACCGCCACCGGCAAGATCCAGCGCTTCAAGCTGCGCGAGCGCGAGCGGGGTGCGGCTTGACACCGCAGGGCGTGACACCGGCCCGGGCAAGGAGCGTGGCATGAGCGTGATCGAGCACGTCGACGTCGACTGGAACGGCTTGCGCGTGAGCATCGAGCACCGCTGGCTCGCGCGCGAGCGCGCCGGCACGCCGCTGGTCGTGTTCCTGCACGAGGGGCTCGGCTCGGTCGCGATGTGGAAGGACTTCCCGCAGCGCCTCGTCGACGCGCTCGGCTGCCGCGGCCTCGTCTACTCGCGCCCCGGCTACGGCGGCTCGAGGATCCACGACCCCGAGCAGGCCTGGGGACTCGACTTCATGCACCGTCAGGCGCACGAGGTGCTGCCCGCGCTGCTCGACGCACTGGCGATCGACCCCGACGTGCAGCCGCTGTGGCTGTTCGGGCACAGCGACGGCGGCTCGATCGCGCTGCTGTACGCGGCGCGCTTTCCCGGGCGGCTGGCCGGCGCCGTCGTGGTCGCGCCGCACATCGTCGTCGAGAGCCTGTCGGTCGAGAGCATCGCGAAGGCGCGCCAGGCGTGGCTCGACACCGACCTTCGCGAGCGGCTGGCGAAGTACCACGATGACCCCGACCGCGCGTTCTGGCGCTGGAACGACATCTGGCTGCACCCGCCGTTTCGCGAGTGGTCGATCGAGGCCGAGATCGCGGCCATCACCTGCCCGCTGCTCGCGGTGCAGGGTGTCGACGACGAGTACGGCACGCTCGAGCAGATCCGCGGCATCCGCCGGCGCGTGCCGCACGCCGAACTGCTCGAACTGCCCGACTGCGCGCATTCCCCGCACCGCGACCAGCCCGACGCGCTGATCGATGCCGTGACCGACTTCGTGCGCCGACACCCCCGAGGTGACCGCCGATGACGCTCGCCCTCACCCGCCGGGTGACGCTCGCGGACCCGGGGCGCGTCGGCCGGACTTGAGTCCGGCTTCGCACACAATGCGGGCGGCGCAGGCCGCCCTCCTTCTTCTCTGCACCGCGCCACGCGCGGGCGCGTCGGCGCCCTCCCCGGGAGATCCGACATGACCCCGTCCCGCCCCGACCCCGCCTGGCTCGACGCGCAGTACAACAACCGCGCGCGCATCCCCGAGCACCCGCAGATCTTCGCGCGCTGGCAGCGCGACTCGCTCGCCGCGCGGCAGTCGCTGCGCGGCGCGATCGACGAGCGCTACGGCGCCGGCGCCGGCGAGACGCTCGACGTCTTCGCACCGAAGCGTCCCGGCGCACCGGTGCTGGTGTTCATCCACGGCGGCTACTGGCGCTCGCTCGACAAGGCCGACCAGTCGTTCGTCGCGCCGGCCTACGTCGACGCCGGCGCGATGGTCGTCGTGCCGAACTACGCGCTCGCGCCGGCGGTGACCGTCGCGCACATCACGCTGCAGATGGTGCAGGCGCTGGCCTGGACGTGGCGGCACGCGCCGCGCTTCGGTGGTGACCCGCGGCGCCTCGTCGTCGCCGGCCACTCGGCGGGCGGGCACCTCGCCGCGATGCTGATGCTGTGCCGCTGGCGTGACGTCGCGCCCGACCTGCCGGCCGACCTCGTCACGCGCGCGGTGTCGATCTCGGGTGTGTTCGACCTCGAGCCGCTGCGCCACGCGCCGTTCATCGCCGCCGACCTGAAGCTCGGTGCCGCCGACGTGCGCCGCCTCAGCCCTGCGCGGCTGCCGGCACCGGCCGTGGGCGAACTCGTCGCGCTGGTCGGCGCCGACGAGAGCGAGGAGTTCCGCCGCCAGAACCGGCTGATTCGCGAGCGCTGGGGCGAGCGCGTGGTTCCGGTGTGCGAGGACATGCCGGGGCGGCACCACCTCGACGTGCTCGACGCGTGGAGCGACCCCGGAGAGCGCGCGCACCGGCTGACCCTTGCGCAGCTCGGACTGACCTGAAGACGGCCTGCAGCGCCTCGAAGGCACCGGCCGGCCGGAGGCGGTCCGTTGCGGTCCGTCACGAACGCCCGCGGCAGTCCGGGCTTGCTGTCTCGGTTGGCGCCTCGCGGCCGGCGGCACCCGCTGCGGGCTCACCCTGGGGCGGTCGTCGCTGCGCGACGACTGCGCTGCGCTGCTCGGACCGGGGTCGCGCGGCGCAACTCGCTACGTTCGCCTTCGGCT
>JBBION010000144.1:0-7811 GCA_037443345.1 Rubrivivax sp.
TGCGGTCGTTGATGCTGTCGCGCAGGAACTGGTCGATCAGGTAGCCGTTGGCGCCGTGCACCTCGACGCCGTCGAAGCCGGCGTCCATCGCCAGCCGCGCCGCGCGGCGGTACGCGTCGACGACGCCAGGGATCTCGTCGGTGGCCAGCGCACGCGGTGGCGAGCACGGCACGAAGCCGCCGTGCAGGTAGGTCTTCGCGTTCGCGACGCGCGCCGTCGACGACACCGGCGCCGCGCCGCCGGGCTGCAGCGACACGTGCGACACGCGGCCCACGTGCCACAGCTGCACGACGATCATCGCGCCGCGCGCGTGCACCGCGTCGGTGACCTGGCGCCACGCGGCGGCCTGCGCGGCGCTGTGCAGCCCCGGCGTATCGACGTAGCCGTGACCCTCGGGGCACACCGGGGTGGCCTCGGTGACGATCAGCGCGGCGCCGGTGGCCGGGTCGGCGCGCTGTGCGTAGTACTGCGCCATCAGCGCGTTGGGCATCTGGCCGGGCGCGCGGTTGCGCGTCAGCGGCGCCATCACGATGCGGGTGGCGAGGTCGAGCTCGCCGACGCGGACCGGGTCGAACAGCGTGGGCATGGGGTCGGGGCGTGGCCGGCAAAGCCCGTGAGCGTACCTGCAAGCCGGCCGCCGCGCGCGACCGGGCTACAGTGCGCCATGCTCGCGTACCGCCACGCCTTCCACGCCGGCAACCACGCCGACGTGCTCAAGCACGTCGTGCTCGTGCACGTGCTGCGCCACATGGTGCAGAAGGACAAGCCGTTCACGCTCGTCGACACGCACGCCGGCGCCGGCGGCTACTCGCTCGAGAGCGAGTACGCGCGCAAGAAGGGCGAGTGGGCCACCGGCATCGCGCGGCTGTGGGACGCGAGCGACCTGCCGCCGCCGATTTTGGACTACGTCGACCTCGTGCGCGCGTTCAACGGCGGCAGCGCGCTGACGCAGTACCCGGGCTCGCCGGCGTTCGCGCAGCTGCTGCTGCGCCCGGCCGACCGCCTGCGCCTGTACGAGCGCCACCCGACCGACCACCGCATCCTGGCGGCGTTCCTCGCCGAGCGGCCGCACACCGAGGTCGTGCTCGCCGACGGCTTCGCCGCGCTCGCGAAGGAACTGCCGCCGCCGTCGCGCCGCGGCGTCGTGCTGGTCGACCCGAGCTACGAGCTGAAGACCGACTACGCGGCGACGCTCGCCACGCTGCGCGAGGCGCTGCAGCGCTTCGCGACCGGCACCGTGATCGTCTGGCACCCGCAGCTGCAGCTCGTCGAGGCGGCGCAGCTGCCGCGGCGGCTGAAGACCGCGGCCAAGGACGCGCCCAAGGGCTGGCTGCACGCGACGCTGCACGTGTGCCCGCCGCTCGAGGGCGGCTTCGGGCTCACCGGCAGCGGCGTGTTCGTCGTCAACCCGCCGCACACGCTGCACGCGGCGCTCGCGCAGGCGCTGCCGGTGCTGGTGCAGCGGCTCGGCCGGTACCCCGGCGCGCGCTTCACGCTCGACCACGACGGCGGCTGATCGGCCGAGGTCGTCGCCGCGCCGGCCTACCATCGGCGCATGGACGCTTCCTCGACGACCGCCCCGCCGCTGGCGGGCCTCAGGGTGCTCGAACTCGGCCAGCTGATCGCCGGCCCGTTCGTCGGCAAGACGCTGGCCGACTTCGGAGCCGACGTGGTCAAGGTCGAGCCGCCCGACGGCGACCCGCTGCGTCAGTGGCGCCTTCTGCACGACGGCACCAGCGTGTGGTGGCAGGTGCAAAGCCGCGGCAAGAAGAGCGTCGTGCTCGACCTGCGCACCGACGCCGGCCGCGACGCGGTGCGCGCGCTGGCCGCCGAGTGCGACGTGCTGATCGAGAACTTCAAGCCCGGCACGATGGAAAAGTGGGGGCTGGGCTACGACGCGCTGGCCGCGGCCAACCCGGGGCTCGTGATGCTGCGCATCAGCGGCTACGGGCAGAGCGGGCCGTACCGCGACCTGCCCGGCTTCGCCGTCGTCGCCGAGGCGATGGGCGGGCTGCGCCACCTGATGGGCGAGCCCGGACGGCCACCGGTGCGCGCCGGCGTGAGCCTGGGCGACACGCTGGCCGCGCTGCACGGCGTGATCGGCGTGCTGCTGGCGCTGCAGGCGCGCCAGCGCGACGTGTCGCCGCAGGCGCCGAAGGGGCGCGGCCAGGTGATCGACGTCGCGCTGTACGAGTCGGTGTTCAACTGCATGGAAAGCCTGCTGCCCGAGTACAGCGCGTTCGGCGCCGTGCGCGAGCCCGCCGGCTCGGCGCTGCCGGGCATCGCACCGTCGAACGCGTACCGCTGCGCCGACGGCAGGGTCGTGATCGGCGGCAACGGCGACTCCATCTTCAAGCGGCTGATGCGCGCCGTCGACCGCGCCGACCTGGCCGACGATCCCGGCCTCGCGACCAACGCGCTGCGCGTGCCGCGCGTGGCCGAGATCGACGCCGCGATCGAGGCCTGGACGTCGCAGCGCCCGGTGGGCGAGGTGGTCGCCGCGCTGCAGGCCGCGAGCGTGCCTGTCGGGCGCATCTACACGGTGGCCGACATCGCCGCCGACCCGCACTACCGCGCGCGCGGGATGGTCGAGCGCGTCACGCTGCCCGACGGCCTCGCGCTCGAGGTGCCCGGCGTCGTGCCGAAGCTGTCGCGCACGCCGGGCACGGCCGACCGCCCGGCGCCCGCGCTCGGTGAGCACACCGAGGCGGTGCTCGCGCCGCTGCGCCGGGACGAGGAGTGACGGTCATGGCGAAGGATTTCTCCACCCTCGAAGACAGCAACCGCTCGTCGAGCCCCAGCATCCACGAGGTGTCGGACCCGGCGCGCCGCCGCGTGCTGCGCGTCGGCGCCGGCGTGGGGGCGATGGCGCTGCTCGCGCCGCAGCTGGCCGGCTGCACGACGTCGCCGGCGACGGTCGCCGCGCCCTCGCTGCGCTCCGGCCCGCGGCCGGCGCCCGGTTTTCGTTCGGTGCCCGTGAGCACCACCGACACCGTCGTCGTGCCGCCGGGCTACACCGCGCGCGTGCTCGCCGCCTGGGGCGAGCCGGTGGGCCTGCCCGGCCACATGCCGGCGTTTCGCCCCGACGGCGGCAACACCGCCGCCGAGCAGGCGGCGCAGCTGGGCATGCACCACGACGCCGTCGAGTACTTCGCGCTCGACGGCTCGGCGCACGGGCTGCTCGTGATCAACCACGAGTACACCGACGACGGCCTGCTGCACCGCGACGGCATGGCGAACTGGAGCGCCGAGAAGACGCGCAAGTCGCAGGCCGCGCACGGCATCTCGGTGGTCGAGGTCCAGCGTGGCGCCGACGGCTGGGCGCTGGTGCGGCCCAGCCGCTACGCGCGGCGCCTGACGGCCGACTCGCCGTTCGCGCTGTCGGGCCCGGTCGCCGGGCACGCGCTGGTGCGCACCGCGGCCGACCCCGCCGGGCGCACGGTGCGCGGCACGCTGAACAACTGCGCCGGCAGCCGCACGCCCTGGGGCACGTACCTGGCGGGCGAAGAGAACTTCGCCTTCTACTTCCGTGGTGGCGCGGCCCTCGACGCCGACCAGCGCCGCTGGGGCCTTCGCGACGCGAGCTGGTACCCCTGGGCCGACACCGACGAGCGCTTCGACGCCGCGAGACATCCCCACGAGTTCCACCGCTTCGGCTGGATCGTCGAGGTCGACCCGTTCGACCCGTCGAGCACGCCGGTCAAGCGCACCGCGCTGGGCCGCGGCGCGCACGAAGGCGCCTGGGTCGCGGTGACGAAGGACGGGCGCGCCGTCGTCTACTCGGGCGAGGACGCGCGCTTCGAGTACCTCTACAAGTTCGTCAGCCGCGACCGCATCCGCCCCGGCGGCGCCAAGGCCAACGCCGACCTGCTCGACCACGGCACGCTGTACGTCGCGCGCTTCGACGCCGACGGCAGCGGCCGCTGGCTGCCGCTGGTGCACGGCCAGGGGCCGCTGACGGCGGCGAACGGCTTCGCCGACCCCGCCGAGGTGCTCGTGAAGACGCGCCAGGCCGGCGACCGGCTCGGCGCGACGAAGATGGACCGCCCCGAGTGGATGGCCGTCGACCCGCGCGACGGCACCGTCTTCTGCACGCTGACCAACAACAGCCAGCGCGGCCAGCCGGGACGCCCCGGTGTCGACGCGGCCAACCCGCGCGCGAACAACGTTCACGGCCACGTCATCCGCTGGCGCGAGGACGGCGACTTTGACGCCACCGCATTCCGCTGGGACCACCTCGTGCTTGCCGGCGACCCGGCGCAGCCGCGCCCCGAGGCGCGCGGCAACATCGGTGGCGACCTGTTCGCCTGCCCGGACGGCATCGCCTTCGACCCGCGCGGCATGCTGTGGATCCAGACCGACATGCACGCGTCGCAGATGGGGCGTGGCGAGATGGCGGCGTTCGGCCACAACCAGATGCTGGCCTGCGACGTGGCCACCGGCGAGATGCGCCGCTTCCTCACGGGCCCCGTCAACTGCGAGATCACCGGGGTGACCTGGACGCCCGACGCGCGCACGATGTTCGTCGACATCCAGCACCCGGGCGAGACGCCCAGCGACCGCAGCGACCCCGCCGACCCGTCGAGGTACTCGACCTGGCCCGACGGCCGCCCCGGCGCGAGGCCGCGCTCCGCCACCGTCGTGATCACGAAGGACGACGGCGGCGTGATCGGGTCCTGAGCGCCCCAGGGCCGGGCCAGGCCCGGCCCGCCCCCCGCGGGGGTCAAGGAAACTTGGGGCGGCCCGGCGCTTCCTCGAGAGCCGCCGCTCGCGCAGCCAAGCCCTCAGTTCACGCCGCGTGCGCGGTCGGCGGCGAAGCGGGCCCGGAACGCTGCAAACGTGCCCGCGTCGAGCGCGGCGCGCACCTCGCGCATCAGGTTCAGGTAGAAGTGCAGGTTGTGGATGCTGGCCAGCATGGGCCCCAGCATCTCGCCGCAGCGGTCGAGGTGGTGCAGGTAGGCGCGGCTGAAGCCGCCCTCGACGTGGCCGTCGGGCAGGGTCACGCCCTTGCAGGTGTAGCAGGTGCAGGTCTCGTCGAGCGGGCGCGGGTCGGCCTTGTGCTTCGCGTTGCGGATCTTCAGGTCGCCGAAGCGGGTGAAGAGATGCCCGTTGCGCGCGTTGCGCGTCGGCATCACGCAATCGAACAGGTCGACGCCGTGCGCGACGCCGTCGACCAGGTCTTCCGGCGTGCCCACGCCCATCAGGTAGCGCGGCTTGTGCGCGGGCAGCCGGTGCGGCGTGTGCGCGACGAGGCGGCGCATGTCCTCCTTCGGCTCGCCGACGCTGACGCCGCCGATCGCGTAGCCCGGCAGGTCGAGTTCGGCCAGCGCCGCGGCCGAGGCCTCGCGCAGCGGCTCGTACATGCCGCCCTGCACGATGCCGAACAGCGCGTTCGGATTGCCCAGGCGCTCGAACTCGGCCTTCGAGCGCTTCGCCCAGCGCAGGCTCAGTTGCATCGACGCGCGTGCCTCGCGTTCTGTCGTCACGTGGCCCGCGGTCTCGTACGGCGTGCACTCGTCGAACTGCATCACGATGTCGGAGTTCAGCACCGTCTGGATCTGCATGCTGACCTCGGGCGTGAGGAACAGCTTGTCGCCGTTGACGGGCGAGGCGAAGTGCACCCCTTCCTCCGTGATCTTGCGCCCCTTGCCGTCGGCGCCGCCGAGGCTCCAGACCTGGAACCCGCCGCTGTCGGTCAGAATCGGCCGGCTCCAGCCCTCGAAGCGGTGCAGGCCGCCGAAGCTGCGCAGCACGTCGAGCCCCGGGCGCATCCACAGGTGGAACGTGTTGCCGAGGATGATCTGCGCGCCCATCGCTTCGAGGTCGCGCGGCAGCACGCCCTTGACGGTGCCGTAGGTGCCCACCGGCATGAACTGCGGCGTATCGACGACACCGTGGTTGAGCGTGAGCCGGCCGCGGCGCGCGTGGCCGTCGGTGGCGAGGATCTCGAAGCGCAGCATGCGGGCATTGTCGCCGCCGCACCACGACGACCCCTCGATCTGCGCGCAGTTTCGGGCGGCCGCCGCGGATCCGGCTTCGCCGGTCCGCTGGCGGCGCCCCCTCGAGGGGGAGGCGCCGCAGGCGCTGCGGGGGTGGTCCTTTACGCCCGCGCCAGCAGCATCGCGTCGCCGTAGCTGAAGAAGCGGTAGCGCGCCTCGACGCCGTGGCGGTACAGCGCCATCACCTGTTCGTAGCCGGCGAAGGCGGCCACCAGCATCATCAGCGTGCTCTTGGGCAGGTGGAAGTTGGTGATCAGCAGGTCGACGACGCGGAACGTGAAGCCCGGCGTGATGAACAGGTCGGTCTCGCGTGCACCGGCTTCGAGCCGGCCCGACAGTGCAGCCGACTCGAGGGCGCGCAGCGTCGTCGTGCCGGCGGCGACGATGCGCCCGCCGGCCGCGCGCGCGGCCTCGATCGCCTCGACGGCGGCCGGCGTCACCTCGAACCACTCGCTGTGCATTCGGTGCTCGGCGATCGACTCGGTGCGCACCGGCTGGAAGGTGCCGGCGCCCACGTGCAGCGTGACCGCGGTGCGCTTCACGCCGCGCGCGTCGAGCGCGGCGAGCACCTCGTCGTCGAAGTGCAGCGACGCGGTGGGCGCGGCCACCGCCCCCGGGCGGCGCGCGAACACGGTCTGGTAGCGCTGCGCGTCGTCGGCGGTGTCGGGGTGCGTGATGTACGGCGGCAGCGGCACGTGGCCGTGCGCCTCGAGCAGCGCCAGCGGCTCGGCCGGGAAGCGCAGGTGGAACAGCGAGCCGTCGGGGCCGCCGCGGCCGAGCACCTCGGCGTCGAATGCGCCGGCGAAGCGCACCGTCGAGCCGGGCTTCGGCGACTTGCTCGCGCGCAGCTGGGCGAGCACCTCGTGGCCCGGCAACACGCGCTCGACCAGCGCCTCGACGGCGCCGCCGGTGGCCTTCTCGCCGTAGAGCCGCGCCTTGATGACGCGCGTGTCGTTGAACACGAGCAGGTCGCCCGGCTCGAGCAGCCGGGGCAGGTCGCGGAACACGCGGTCGACCGGCGCGCCGCCGCGCCCGTCGAGCAGGCGCGACGCGCTGCGCTGCGGTGCCGGGTGCTGCGCGACGAGCTCGGCGGGCAGCGCGAAGTCGAAGTCGCTCAGGGCGTAGGTGCGCGGGGTCGTCATGGTCGGCTCGGCGTACGGAACTCAAGACTACACCGCGGCAGAATGGTTCCATGGCCGCCGCCGCCGGCGCACCGCCGCCGTCCTCTGCCGTCAAGCCCGCCGCCAAGTCCGGGCCTCAGCGCGCGCTCGAGAAGCTCGGCCTCGTCGGCGACGTCGAGCTCGCGCTGCACCTGCCGCTGCGTTACGAGGACGAGACGCGCCTGGCGCGCATCGCCGAGCTGCGCGAGGGCGACACGGCCCAGGTCGAAGGCGTCGTGCGCGACGCGCGCGTCGAGACGCGCGCGCGCCGCCAGCTTGTCGTGCACCTGGCCGACGACAGCGGCGAGCTGGTGCTGCGCTTCCTGCACTTCTACCCGTCGCAGCGCAAGCTGCTCGCGCCCGGCGCGCGCGTGCGCGCGATGGGCGAGGTGCGCGGCGGCTTCCTCGGCCGCGAGATGGTGCACCCGGCGTGCCGCGCCGTCGCGCCGGGCGCACCGCTGCCGGCGACGCTGACGCCGGTGTACCCGACCACCGCGGGGCTGCCGCAGGCCTACCTGCGCAAGGCCGTCGCGTCGGCGCTCGCGCGCGCACCGCTCGACGAGGCGTGGCCGCCCGCCGCGCGCGCCGCGTGGTGGCCGCCGGGGCTGCCGTCGCTGCGCGAGGCGCTGCAGTTCCTGCACCATCCGCCGCC
>JBBION010000145.1:0-7804 GCA_037443345.1 Rubrivivax sp.
GACCGGCGCTCTAGCCAATTGAGCTACGCCCCTGCACGCCGGCGCCGAACCGCCGCCGATGCCGGACCTGCGCGACGTGCGCGGGCAGGCCGCCGCCAAGCGCGTGCTCGAGATCGCGGCCGCCGGCGCGCACAGCGTGCTGATGGTCGGCCCGCCGGGCAGCGGCAAGTCGATGCTCGCGCAGCGCCTGGCCGGGCTGCTGCCGCCGATGGACGACGACGAGGCGCTGCGCAGCGCCGCGCTGCAGGGGCTCTCGGCCGAGGGTTTCGACCCGCGCGGCTGGCGGCAGCGCCCGGTGCGAGCGCCGCACCACTCGGCCAGCGCGGTGGCGCTGGTCGGCGGCGGGTCACCGCCGCGGCCGGGCGAGATCTCGCTCGCGCACGGCGGCGTGCTGTTCCTCGACGAACTGGTCGAGTTCAACCGCGTGGCGCTCGAGGCGCTGCGCGAGCCGCTCGAGGCCGGCCGCATCACGATCTCGCGCGCCGCGCGGCAGGCGACGTTCCCGGCGCGCTTCCAGCTCGTCGCCGCGATGAATCCGTGCCCGTGCGGCTGGCTCGGCGCCCCGGCCGTCAGCCCCCGCGCGTGCCGCTGCACGCCCGACGTCGTCGCGCGCTACCAGGCGCGGCTGTCGGGGCCGCTCGTCGACCGCATCGACCTGCAGGTCGAGGTGCCGGCCGTCCCGCCGGCCGAACTGCTCGCGCAGCCCGAAGGCGAGCCCAGCGCCGTCGTGGCCGCGCGCGTGGCCGCGGCGCGCGAGCGCGCGCAGTCGCGCCAGGCCAAGGCGAACGCGCTGCTCGACGCGGCCGACCTCGACGCCTGCTGCCCGCTCGACGAGCCATCCCAACGCTTCGCGCAGCAGGCCGCGCAGCGCCTGGGCTGGTCGGCACGCAGCCTGCACCGCGTGCTCAAGGTCGCGCGCACCGTCGCCGACCTCGCGGGCAGCGACCGTCTGACGGTCGCGCACCTGGCCGAGGCGATGCAGTACCGGCGCGCGCTGCCGGCACCGTAGGCGCACGTCGTCGGCCGGGGCCCGCCGGCCGCCGGCACGCTCAGGCGTTCATGAAGCCCAGGTTGCGCACCGACGCGTTGAAGTTGCCCAGGTTCGGGAACACCTTCAGTGCGTTGGTGTCGCTGACGCCCATCCAGCGCGCGAGCGTGGCGCCCATCTGGTCGACCGAGACTTTCGGCAGCAGCGACCCGTTGTCGATCTGGTCGAGGCTGTTGAAGCCGTTGTTGTTGGCGTTCTTCAGACCGAGCGCGGGGAACTCGCCGTAGAGGTCGCCGCCGCGCACCGCACCGCCCATCACGAACTGGTGCGAGCCCCAGCCGTGGTCGGTGCCGTCGCCGTTGCTGGTGAACGTGCGGCCGAAGTCGGTCGCGGTGAACGTGGTGACGTTGTTGCGCGCGCCCATCGCGCCGAGCGTGTCGTCGAAGTAGCGCAGCGCATGCGCCAGCCGTGCCATCAGGTCGGCGTGGTTGCGGTTCTGCAGGTCGTGCGTGTCGAAACCGCCCATGCTGACGAAGAACACCTGGCGCCGCACGCCGATCGCGCCGGCCATGCCGGCGTCGATCATGCGCGCGACGGTCTGGAACTGCTGCGCCAGCGAGTTGAAGCTGTTGGCACCCGAGAGCGGGTTGGGGTATTGCAGCTTGGGGTCGTTGTTGGCGTTGTAGCTGCCGCTGGCCGGTGCCGTGCCGAACAGCGGGTCGCTCGCGGGGCGCAGCGCGTTGCGCAACATCGCCTCGGCCGCCATCGAGCGCTGGGCCACCGCGGCCATGTCGATCTCGAACAGGTGGGAGCTGCGCGCCGTGCCAGCGATCTGGGCCAGTGCGTTTGCCACCGCCGTCGAGTTGAACACGCGGCCATTGTTGTCGGCGCCCAGCCGGATCGCGCCGTTGCTGCCGACCTGGTACTGCTGGATCTGCTGACCCGCGAGCCACACCGAGTTGCCCGACGCCGACACCGACGTGAACACGGCATTCGTGTTGTGCGCCGCGAACAGCAGGTCGCCCATGCGCCCGCCCCAGCCGCGCGTCGCGCCCTCGGGCTCGAACGCCATCCAGGTGTTCTGCTGGTCGTTGTGCGAGAACAGGCGCTTGGGCTTCGGGTGCGCGCTCTGCCCGTACTGCGTCTTGGTCGTCGGCTCGATCAGCGGGCCGACGTTGGCCACCACCGCGAGCCGGCGGTCGGTGTTGAACATCGTCTGCAGCGATCCCATCAGCGGGTGCAGCGCGAACGTGCGTCCCTGGGTGTTCAGCGGGGTGATCGGCAGCACCCCGCCCAACCTTGCCGGCGAGCCGGCCGCCGCCCCGGCGTTCGGCGCCGTGCCCGGCGCCAGCAGCGAGATCGGGTCGGGCGCCTGGTTGCGCGTGGCCTGGTAGGCGTTCCACGAGGTCGTGTCGGTCGGCAGCACCATGTTGAAGCTGTCGTTGCCGCCGAACAGGAACAGGCACACCAGTGCGCGATAGTCGGACGCGCTTTGCGCCGAGGCCTGGCCGATGGCCGCCAGGTTCAGTGCCAGCGGCGCCGCCGGGCCGGCGATCATCGACATCGCGCCGGCCTGGCGCAGGAAGGCGCGTCGCGACGGGTCGTGGGTACGGACGTGGATGTGGTTCATCGTTGCACCAGGAATTCGGGAGAGGCCAGGACGAGCAGGATCGCTGCGCGCACGCGGTTGAGCTTGGCGGTGTCGATCGACGACTGGTTGCTGCCAGTCGAGTTCAGCTGCGGGATCGTGATGCTGCCCACCGCCGCGGCGATCGTGTCCTTCAGCGGCTGCGACACGGTGCCGTAGGTCAGCTTGCCGACAACGAGGTCGACGAGCGCGGCGGGCTGGTCGGCCAGCGCCAGCTCGGCGGTGACGTCGGGCCTCAGATCGTTTCGGTTGTAGACGACGCCGTCGACGGTGCCGTTGTAGAGACCGGCCCCCGACTGCAGGTTGTTGCGCATGAAGTTGACGTAGCCGGCGGCGGTCGTCTCGTGCGCGATCTGCATCTCGGGCACCACCAGACCGGCGGCGGCGGCATAGGTGCCGGGCGGCACGTAGCCGGGGCGAAAGAAGTTGAACACCGACGGCGAGCGCATCGGCGACTGGCCGAGCGAGGTCCCGGGGTTGTCGGTGTTGCCCACGCGCCAGCGCCCGGTGTCCGACGTGTGCGGGAACGCACGCAGGTAGGCCGACAGGCGCAGCACGGGCTCGCGCACCTTGCCGCCGTTCTCCGACATCGTGCGCGCCTCGGGGTGCAGCAGCACCGCCTTGAGCACCGCCTTCAGGTCGCCGCGCACGCCCTGGCCGTTGTCGGCGAACACGCGCGCGACGTCGCGCACGTACTCCGGACTCGGGTTGCTCGTGACCAGGCGCTGGATCAGCTGGCGGCCGATGAACGGGCCGACGTTGGGGTGGTTCGCGATCGCATCGAGCGCCGCCGTCAGGCTGGCCTGCGGGTCGGCGGTGGTCTGTGCGGCGATCGTCGTGCCGAGGAAGGTCTTGGCCTCGGTGCTGTGGAACTTCGCGTACCCGACCATCGGCTTGAAGCTGCGGTCGGGGTCGGACTGGCTGTTGACCGAGCCGTTGTAGAAGCAGCTGTCGCTGGTGTCGATGCAAGCCCAGCTCCAGCCGGTGAAGACCCGGGCCAGGTTGCTGATGTCGCTCGGGCCGTAGGTCTCGGCGGGCACGGACTTGCCGCCGACGTCGACGAGACGCGGGCGACCGCTCTCGTCGAGCTCGACGACGCCGATCGAGAACAGCTGCATCACTTCGCGCGCGTAGTTCTCGTCGGGCACGCGGCCGGTGCGCGGATCGGCCTTTTGGTTGCGCAGGTGCGACAGGTACACGCCCATCATCGGGTGGCGCGACACGCTCTCGAGCAGCTGGCGGTAGGTGCCCACGCCCTGCTGGTTGAGCATGTCGAGCCAGGCCGCCACGGCGCGCGGGTTGTCGCCGACCGTGCCGTCGACCATCGAGATGACGAAGATCTGCGACAGCGCGTAGGCGTGGCGCAGGCGCAGCTGGTCGGGGCCGGTGACGGCCAGGCGCCAGAACGCGTTGAGCGTGCCCTCCTGGCCGGCCGACGCGTTCGGGTCCGACGCCTTGAGCGTCCGGTCGGCGGCTTCCCACAGCGCGCGGTGCGACGACGGCGCGCGAGCGAGCTGCTCGTCGATCCAGCGCTCGTAGCCGATGCGCATCACGCGGTCGATGTCGGCCTGCGTTGGCCCGAACGTGGCCTGCGTCAGGAAACGCGCCGCCTCCTCGCGCGTGGCCGGCGCGTCGCTTGCCACGGCGTCGTCTTCACCGCCGCCGCCACCACAAGCGGCCAGCGTCGCCGCCAGCCCGATCGCCGCGAGGCCGCGCGCGATGCGCACCCCGGCGGTGTTCCATGTTGCGCAGATGACCACTGCGCCCTCCTGTTGTGGGCAAGCCGGCATCCCCATGAGCCGCTTGCGTGGGGCGGATTGTTCGGACGTCGGCCGGGCCGGTCCGTGACGCCCTTCACACCCGTCACCGAGGTTGCGGCGTGTTGCATCCGTCACGAAACAAGCGAGCGTCGCGGCGCGCGCGGGCGCGTCGCGAACCGCGCCGCTCAGCCCAGCACGGGCGCGAGAAGGCGGCGCGCGTCGTCGAGCGCGAGCTGCTGGCGCGCCGCCCAGTCGGCGAGCTGGTCGTCGCCGATGCGCCCGACGTTGAAGTACACGGCCTCGGGGTGCGCAAGGTAGAAGCCGCTGACGCTGGCCGCCGGCGTCATCGCGAGGCTGTCGGTCAGCCCCATGCCGATGCGCCCGGCCTGCAGCACCTCGAACATCGCGCGCTTGACGCCGTGGTCGGGGCAGGCCGGGTAGCCCGGCGCCGGGCGGATGCCGCGGTAGGCCTCGGCAATCAGCTCCTCGTGCGTCAGCAGCTCGTCGGCCGCGTAGCCCCACAGGTCGCGCCGCACGCGCTCGTGCAGCCACTCGGCGAAGGCCTCGGCGAGGCGGTCGGCCAGCGCCTTGAGCATGATCGCGGCGTAGTCGTCGTGGTCGCGCACGAACTGCTCGGCCTTCGCGTCGGCGCCGATCCCGGCGGTGACGGCAAACAGGCCGACATGGTCCGGCTGCACGCCCTTCGGCGCGACGAAGTCGGCCAGGCAACGGTTCGGACGGCGCACGCCGTCGACGACCGGGCGCTCGGTCTGCATGCGCAGCGGCGACCAGCGCATCAGCACCTGCTCGCGCGACTCGTCGGCGTAGACCTCGATCGTGTCGTCGTCGACGGTGTTGGCCGGCCAGAAGCCGACGACGCCTTGCGCCTGCAGCCAGCGACCCTTGACCAGCCGTTCGAGCAGACGCTTGCCGTCGGCGTAGACGCGCGTGGCCTCGGCGCCGACGACCTCGTCGCGCAGGATCTGCGGGAAGCGCCCGGCCAGGTCCCAGGTCTGGAAGAACGGCGTCCAGTCGATGTAGCGCGCGAGCTCGGCGAGGTCCTGGTTGCGGAACTCGCGCCGCCCGAGGAACTTCGGCCTCGGCGGCACGTAGGTCGCCCAGTCGACCGGCGTCTTGTTCGCGCGCGCCTGCGCCAGCGTGACCAGCGGTGTCGTCTTCCTGGACGCGTGCTGCGCGCGCACGCGCGCGTAGTCGGCCTCGAGCTCGGCGATGTACCTCGCCGCGCGCTCGTCGGACAGCAGGTCGGCGCACACGCCGACGCTGCGCGACGCGTCGGGCACGTAGACCACCGGCCCGTCGTAGTGCGGCGCGATCTTGACCGCGGTGTGCACGCGGCTCGTCGTCGCACCGCCGATCAGCAGCGGGATCTTGCGCAGGCGGAACCAGTCGTCGCGCTGCATCTCGGCGGCCACGTGCTGCATCTCCTCGAGGCTGGGCGTGATCAGCCCCGACAGCCCGATGAGGTCGGCGCCCTCGACCTTGGCGCGCGCGAGGATGTCCTGGCACGGCACCATCACGCCCATGTTGACGACGTCGAAGTTGTTGCACTGCAGGACGACGGCGACGATGTTCTTGCCGATGTCGTGCACGTCGCCCTTGACGGTGGCGATCACGATCTTGCCCTTGCTGCGCGCCTCGCCGCCGGCGTCGATCAGCGCCCGCTTCTCGGCCTCGATGTAGGGCAGCAGGTGCGCCACCGCCTGCTTCATCACGCGCGCGCTCTTGACGACCTGCGGCAGGAACATCTTGCCCTGGCCGAACAGGTCGCCGACGACGTTCATGCCGGCCATCAGCGGCCCCTCGATGACGTGCAGCGGCCGGCCGCCGCGCGCCTCGATCGCGCGCCACGCTTCTTCGGTGTCGTCGGCGATGTGGTCGTTGATGCCGTGCACCAGCGCGTGCGCGAGGCGCTGCTCCACCGGCTGCGCGCGCCACGCCAGCCGTGCGCTGTCGTCCTTGGTCGCGCCCTTGAACGACTCGGCGATCTCGAGCAGCCGCTCGGTCGCGTCGGCGCGGCGCGCGAGCACCACGTCCTCGACGCGCTCGCGCAGCTGCGCATCGAGCTCGTCGTAGACGCCGACCATGCCGGCGTTGACGATGCCCATGTCGAGCCCGGCGCGGATCGCGTGGTACAGGAACACGGTGTGGATCGCCTCGCGCACCGGGTCGTTGCCGCGGAAGCTGAAGCTGACGTTGCTGACGCCGCCCGAGACCTTCGCGCCCGGCAGGTTGGCCTTGATCCAGCGCGTGGCCTCGATGAAGTCGACCGCGTAGCGGTCGTGCTCCTCGATGCCGGTGGCGATCGCGAAGATGTTGGGGTCGAAGACGATGTCCTCGGGCGGGAAGCCGACCTCGTCGACGAGGATGCGGTACGCGCGCGCGCAGATCTCCGTCTTGCGCGCGAACGTGTCCGCCTGCCCCTTCTCGTCGAACGCCATCACGACGGCAGCCGCGCCGTAGCGCCGGATCAGCCGCGCCTGCCGGGTGAACTCGGCCTCGCCTTCCTTCAGCGAGATCGAGTTGACGATGCCCTTGCCCTGCAGGCACTTCAGGCCGGCCTCGATGACGTCCCACTTCGAGCTGTCGATCATCACCGGCACGCGCGCGATCTCGGGCTCGGCGGCGATCAGGTTCAGGAAGCGCACCATCGCGGCCTTGCTGTCGAGCATGGCCTCGTCCATGTTGACGTCGATGACCTGCGCGCCGTTCTCGACCTGCTGGCGCGCCACCGCGAGCGCCTGTTCGAACTGGCCGCCGAGGATGAGCCGCGCGAAGGCCTTCGAGCCGGTGACGTTGGTGCGCTCGCCGATGTTGACGAAAAGCGTGCCCGCGCCGATCGCGACCGGCTCGAGGCCGGCCAGGCGCATCGGCGGCATGGCGGGCACCTCGGGGGCGTCGGGCCCGCCGGGCTCGGAGGAAGGGATCGGCAAGTGGGCGGTCATCGCGTCGGCTCGCAGCGCCGCACCGCCGTCGGCTCACCGCCGACCGGCCGTGCGCCGGTGGGGTGAGCGTCGTTGCGCACCGCCGGCGCGCCGGGCGCCGCTCGCGGTGTCCCGAGCCTGGCGACCGGCGGCTTCACCGCGGGGTCGTCGCAACGCTCCTCGGAACGTTCCGAATTCTAGCGAGCGCGCACCGCCGCGACGCACGCCACCGCCTTACGTCCCGTGACGGCGCTTACGGTTCGATGCACCCGCACACGCCGGCAGCCACGCCGGCGTGCCGTCCAATGCCGGCATGCATCGGCGGTGGCAGGTTTCGTTGGTGGTGGCGACGCTCACGGTGCTCGCGGGGTGCGCCGGGCTGCCGCCGCAGGGCGGCCCGGCCGCCACGCCGGCACCCGACCGCCTCGACGTCGAGCAGCGCCGCCTCGCGCAGGCGCTGGGCGGC
>JBBION010000146.1:0-7769 GCA_037443345.1 Rubrivivax sp.
GGCCGAGCCGCCGGCCGACGGCGCCGCACCCGGTGCCGACGCGCGGCGCCGCCGCGAGACGATCGCGCTGCTCGCCGCCGGCCTGCTGACGCTGCCGCTCGTGCTGCCGATGGTGCTGATGCCGTGGGGCATCGACGCGATGCTGCCGGCGTGGGTGCAGTGGCTCCTGGCGACGCCGGTGCAGTTCGTCTTCGGCCGGCGCTTCTACGTCGCGGGCTACAAGGCGGTGCGTGCCGGCGCCGGCAACATGGACCTGCTCGTCGCGCTGGGCACCAGCGCGGCGTACGGGCTGTCGCTGTTCCAGTGGTGGCGCCACGCCGAGCACGGCATGCCGCACCTGTACTTCGAGGCGTCGGCGGCCGTGATCACGCTGGTGCTGCTGGGCAAGTGGCTCGAGGTGCGCGCCAAGCGGCAGGCCACCGACGCGATCCGCGCGCTGCAGGCGCTGCGCCCGCAGCGCGCGCGCGTGCAGCGCGCCGACGGCAGCGAGGTCGAGGTGCCGCTGGCGCAGGTGAGGGCGGGCGACTTCGTGCGCGTGCGCCCGGGCGAGAAGCTCGCCGTCGACGGCGTCGTCGTCGAGGGCCGCAGCCACGTCGACGAGTCGCTGCTCACCGGCGAGAGCCTGCCGGTGGCCAAGGGTCCGGGCGAGCGGGTGACCGGCGGCGCCGTCAACGGCGAGGGTGCGCTGACGGTGCGTGCGACCGGCGTCGGCGCCGAGAGCACGCTCGCGCGCATCATCCGCCTCGTCGAGTCGGCGCAGGCGGCCAAGGCGCCGATCCAGCGGCTGGTCGACCAGGTGGCTGCCGTGTTCGTGCCGGTGGTGCTGGTCGTCGCCGTGCTCGCGTTCGCCGGCGGCTGGTGGTGGCTCGGCGACGCCGAGGCGGCGCTGATCAACGCCGTGTCGGTGCTCGTGATCGCGTGTCCGTGCGCGCTCGGGCTGGCGACGCCGGCGGCGATCATGGCCGGCACCGGCGTCGCGGCGCGCCACGGCATCCTGATCAAGGACGCGCAGGCGCTCGAAGTCGCGCACCGCGTCACGCACGTCGCGTTCGACAAGACCGGCACGCTGACCGAAGGGCGGCCGCGGCTGCTCGCCGTCGAGGCCGGCGACACCGGCGATTCGCGCGAGGTGCTGCGGCTGGCGGCGGCGCTGCAGGCGCGCAGCGAACATCCGCTGGCGCGCGCCGTCGTCGAACGCGCGGCCGCCGACGGGCTCGTGCCGCCGCCGGCCGACGACGTGCAGGCCCTCGCAGGTCGCGGCGTCGAGGGCGTCGTCGAAGGCCGGCGGCTGTGGCTGGGCAGCTCACGCCTGCGCGACGAGCGGGGTCTGGCCGCCGGGGCGCTGGCCGCGCGCGCGGCGGCGCTCGAGGCCGAGGGCCGCACGCTCGCCTGGCTGGCCGCCACCGCCGACGACGGCACGCCGCGGCGGCTCGGCCTGCTCGCGTTCGGCGACCGGCCGAAGCCGACGGCCGCCGACGCCGTCGCGCGGCTGCGCGCGCTGGGCATCGAGACCGTGCTGCTGACCGGCGACAACGCCGGCAGTGCGCAGGCGGTGGCGCGACAGCTCGGCATCGCCGCGGTGCGCGCGCAGGTCCTGCCGGCCGACAAGGCGGCGGTCGTGGCCGGGCTCAAGGCCGGCGGCGCGACGGTGGCGATGGTCGGCGACGGCATCAACGACGCGCCGGCGCTGGCGGCGGCCGATGTCGGCATCGCGATGGCCACCGGCACCGACGTCGCGATGGAGACCGCCGGCATCACGCTGATGCGCGGCGACCCGCGGCTGGTGGCCTCGGCGATCGAGATCTCGCGCCGCACGACGGCCAAGATCCGCCAGAACCTGTTCTGGGCCTTCGCCTACAACGTGGTCGGCATCCCGCTGGCCGCCTTCGGCCTGCTGAACCCGGTGATCGCCGGCGCCGCGATGGCGCTGAGCAGCGTCAGCGTCGTGTCCAACGCGCTGCTGCTGCGCCGCTGGCGGCCGCCTTCGACGCCCGCGCCGACCGGCGATGCGCCCGACCGCGAAGGCGCGCAAGCGGCGCTGGCCGGCCCCACGACAGGCTGACGCGCGGGCGGATCAAGCACCGGAGCTCGCGCGACGCAAGAACGAAGGCCCGGCACGTTGCGGTGCCGGGCCTGCGGACTGTCAGGGGCGCGAGACGACGCGCCGCTCGATTTACTTGACGGTCATCACCCAGGCGGCGAGCGTCTTCGCCTCGGCCTCGCTGACGTTGGCGTTCGGCGGCATCGGCACCGGGCCCCAGACGCCCGAACCGCCCTTGATGATCCTCTGCGCCAGCTTGTCGACGGCGTCCTTCTGGCCGGCGTACTTGGCGGCGATGTCCTTGTAGGACGGGCCGACGAGCTTCTTGTCGGTGGCGTGGCAGGCCATGCAGTTCTTCGCCTTGGCCAGGTCGGCGCTGGCGAACGCGGGAACGGTGGCGGCGAACAGGCCGGCGGCGGCGGTCAGGGCGAGCAGGGTCTTCATGTTTCCTCTCAGCGGTCGATACAACAGGGTGCGGTACGGGTAACGTACGCCTGCACAACGCAATTCTAGACAGGGCGGTTGACGCCGCACCGTTTCGCTGGGAGATCGGCCATGGCCTTCGTGATTGTCGGCGTGCTGTTCATCGTGATGAAAGTGGCGGAATTCGGCCCCGTCGCCGAGTGGTCATGGTGGCTCGTGCTGGCGCCGTTCCCGCTGGCCGCTGTTTGGTGGGGGTATGCCGACGCGTCGGGCCTGACGAAGAAGCGCGAGATCGACAAGATGGAAGAGCGCAAGGCCGAGCGCCGGCGCAAGAACATCGTCAACCTCGGCATGGAAGACACGCGCCGGCCGCGCAAGTGACGTGCGCGGGCGCCGCCCGCGCCGCCGTCAGGTGCCCGGCCGAGCCTGCGGCAGCCGCGCCGCGTTGGCGGCCTGCGTGAAGTGGCGCCGGAAGTCCTCTTCCGACCACTCGCCGAAGCCCGGGTCCTGGTTGCCGGCGAAGACGTCGGCGACCTGCTTCCAGTCGCGGTCGCCCAGCACCTCGAGCGCGAGCGGCAGCACCTCGTGCTCCTCCAGGCGCATGTGCTCCCACACGTGCGCGGCCAGCGCCGCCAGCGCCTCGTCGACGCGCACCAGGGCGGCGTCGTCGCCGGACGCGCCGTCGGGGCAGGCGTCGCACGCCGCCTGCAGCGCCGCGGCCAGGTCGTACTCCTGCAGGTGCTGCGCCTCGACGCGGTGCAGCAGGTCGCGGCCGCGATCGCCCTGCTGGCGCAGCAGCCGGTGCAGGCTGGCCTCCTCTTTCGGGTGGTGGCGCTGCTCGGGGTAGTCGTGGACATAGCGCAGCAGCGCCGCGATCACGCCGCGGTCGAGCGGCTCGACACCCTTGCGCGCGTCGTCGACGCGGCTGCGCAGGCCGTGCAGCACGGCGGCCAGCGAGCGGTGCTCGTCCTGGATCAGCGCGATGGCCCGGCTGGCCTCGACGTGCAGGTCCTGGGCCTGCGAGCGCGTGACCAGCAGCGGCAGCTTCGACAGCCGCATCACCTTCGCCGCGACCGACGGCGTCAGCAGCGCGCCCAGGCCGCTGCGGCCGTGAGAGGCCATCACGATGCCGTCGCAGCCGCAGTCCCGGGCCGCCTGGACGATCGCCTCGGCGGGACGGTCGCTCGCCGCGGTGTGGGTGTCGTGCGGCACCTGTGCCGCGACGGCGGCCGCGCAGGCCTTGGCCAGCAGCGCGCGGCCGTCGCCGAGCGTGCGCTCGCGCAGTTCGTCGTCGCTGAGCATAGGCACCGCCAGCCCGCTGCCTTCCGACAGCACCGGCGCGCGGTGCAGCCAGTCATGCTGCTGCGCGCGCACCCGCGCCCCTTCGTCGGAGCTGCGGTAGTCGGTCTGGGCGTGGAAGAAGGTCAGCTTCAGCGGCGGAGCGAAGCTGCGCGCCAGCTTGACCGCCTCGCCGACGTTGATGACCGACAGGTCGCTGTCGTCGACCGGCACGAGCAGGTGCTTGAACATGGTTCCTCCGTCGCGGGCGCTGTGCCCGGGCCGTCATGCGGCGATCTTGCCGCGCCTGCCCGCACGGACCTTGACCTTGGTCAAGTCCGCGCGGGCGTCTGCGGGCGCGTTCAGCGCCCGTCGAAGCGGTCTAGCACGGCGCCGTGGCTGGCGCTGGCGGCGTTGAACGCGAACTTGGCGAGCACGCCGCGCGTGTACCGCGGCGCCGGGCGCTGCCACGCGGCGCGCCGGCGCGCGAGTTCGGCGTCGTCGACGTTGAGCTGCAGCAGCCGGCGGTGCGCGTCGATCGTGATCGAGTCGCCTTCCTTCACGAGCGCGATCGCGCCGCCCTCGTAGGCCTCGGGCGCGACATGGCCGACGACCATGCCCCAGGTGCCACCCGAGAAACGGCCGTCGGTGATCAGGCCGACCGACTCGCCCAGGCCCTGGCCGATCAGCGCACTGGTGGGCGCGAGCATCTCGGGCATGCCTGGGCCCCCCTTGGGACCGAGGTAGCGCAGCACCATCACGTCGCCGGCCTTGATCCGGCCGGCCATGATCGCGGCCAGCGCCGACTGCTCGTCGTCGAACACGCGCGCCGGGCCGGTGATGACCGGGTTCTTCAGGCCCGTGATCTTGGCGACGCTGCCCTCGGGGCTGAGGTTGCCCTTCAGGATCGCGAGGTGGCCCTCGGCGTACAGCGGCTTGCCGATCGCGCGGATCACGTCCTGGTCGGCGCGCAGCGGCGGCACGTCGGCCAGGTTCTCGGCCACCGTCTTGCCGGTGACCGTCATGCAGTCGCCGTGCAGCAGCCCGGCGTCGAGCAGCACCTTCATCACCGCCGGGATGCCGCCGGCGCGGTGCAGGTCGATCGCGAGGTACTTGCCGCTGGGCTTGAGGTCGCAGATGACGGGCACCTTCTGGCGCACGCGCTCGAAGTCGTCGATCGTCCACTCGACGCCGGCACAGTGCGCGATGGCGAGGAAGTGCAGCACGGCGTTGGTCGAGCCGCCGGTGGCCATGATGACGGCCACCGCGTTCTCGATGCTCCTGCGCGTGACGATGTCGCGCGGCTTGAGGTCCTTCTTCACCGCCTCGACGAGCACCTGCGCCGCGCGGTGCGTCGCGGCAACGATCTCCTCCTCGACGTTGGCCATCGTCGAGCTGCCGGGCAGGCTCATGCCCAGCGCCTCGAAGGCCGAGCTCATCGTGTTGGCGGTGTACATGCCGCCGCACGAGCCGCTGCCGGGAATCGCGCGGCGCTCGATCTGGCAGAAGTCCTCCTCGCTGAGCTTGCCGGCGGTGAACTGGCCCACGGCCTCGAACACGCTGACGATGTTCAGGTCCTGGCCCTTGTAGTGGCCAGGCAGGATCGTGCCGCCGTAGACGAAGATGCCCGGCACGTTGGCGCGCAGCATGCCCATCATCGCGCCGGGCATGTTCTTGTCGCAGCCGCCGATCGTGATGACGCCGTCCATCCACTGGCCGCCGACGCAGGTCTCGACGCAGTCGCTGATGACTTCGCGCGACACCAGCGAGTACTTCATGCCCTCGGTGCCCATCGCCATGCCGTCGCTGATCGTCGGCGTGCCGAACACCTGCGCGTTGGCACCGGCGCGCGCGAGCCCTTCGACGGCGGCGTCGGCGAGCTTCTGCAGCCCCGAGTTGCACGGCGTGATCGTCGAGTGCGCGTTGGCCACGCCGATCATCGGCTTGCCGAAGTCGCTCTCGGTGTAGCCCATGCCGTAGTACATCGAGCGGTTCGGCGCACGCGCGACGCCTTCCGTGATGTTCGCGCTGCGGCGGTTGATCTTGATCGGTTCGGTCATGGCGGCCCCTCGGGTCTTCGTCGCGGACAGGAGCCGGGATTCTAGGTGGCGGCTCCTGCAGGCCCGCCCGCGCGGCGCGGGCGCAGCCGGGTGCGCTGCTAGCATGCGCGCCCATGCTGATGCACCCGCAGTTCGACCCGGTGGCGCTGTCGCTGGGCCCCCTGCACATCCACTGGTACGGGCTGACCTACCTCGCGTCGTTCGTGCTGTGCTTCGTGCTGGCGCGCCACCGCGCCGCGCGCGCGCCGTTCGCGCCGGCCGGCTGGACCGCGCGCGACGTCGAGGACCTGCTGTTCTGGGTCGTGATCGGCGTCGTCGTCGGCGGGCGCCTGGGCTACGTGCTGTTCTACAAGCCCGGCCACTACGCCGCCCACCCGCTCGAGGCGCTGGCGCTGTGGAAGGGCGGCATGTCGTTCCACGGCGGGCTGCTCGGCGTCATCGCCGCGTTCTTCGCCTTCGCGTGGCGCCGCGGGCGGCCGGCGCTCGAAGTGGGCGACCTGGTGGCGCCCGTCGTGCCGGTGGGCCTGGCGCTCGGGCGGCTCGGTAACTTCATCAACGGCGAGCTGTGGGGCCGCGTGGCCGACGCCTCGCTGCCGTGGGCGATGGTGTTCCCGCAGTCGGGCTCGGACCTGCCGCGGCACCCGTCGCAGCTGTACCAGTTCGCGCTCGAGGGCGTGCTGCTGTTCGTGCTGCTGTGGTGGTACGCGCGCAAGCCGCGGCCGCTGGGGCGCGTGTCGGGCGCGTTCCTCGTCGGCTACGGCGTGCTGCGCTTCGCGGCCGAGTACTTCCGCGAGCCCGACAGCTTCCTCGGGCTGCTGGCGCTGAACATGAGCATGGGCCAGTGGCTGTGCGTGCCGATGGTGGTCGTCGGCGCGTGGCTGTGGCAGCGCGCACCGAAGGCGGGATGAGGCGATGCGACAGGTCTTCCTCGACACCGAGACCACCGGTCTGAGCCCCGAGAACGGCGACCGCGTCATCGAGATCGGTTGCATCGAACTCGTCAACCGGCGGCCGACGGGGCGCAACCTGCACCACTACCTGAACCCGCAGCGTCCCAACAGCGAGGACGCGGTGCGCATCCACGGCCTGACCGACGAGTTCCTCGCCGACAAGCCGCTGTTCGCCGCGGTGGCCGACGAACTGCTCGCCTACCTGGCCGGCGCCGAGGTGGTGATCCACAACGCCGCGTTCGACGTCGGCTTCCTCGACGAGGAACTGCGTCGCATCGGGCGAGCGCCGCTGCGCGAGCACGTGGCCGGCGTCGTCGACACGTTGCTGCTCGCGCGCGAGATGTACCCGGGCAAGTCGAACTCGCTCGACGCGCTGTGCAAGCGCCTCGAGGTCGACAACACGAGCCGCACGCTGCACGGCGCGCTGCTCGACGCCGGGCTGCTGGCCGAGGTCTACATCCGCATGACGCGCGGTCAGGAGTCGCTCGTGATCGACGGCCTCGACGCCGAGCGGGCGACGACGACGGCCGCGGCGGTCGACCTGCGCCGATTCGAGCTGCCGGTGCTCGGCGCCACGGCCGAGGAGTGCGCCGCCCACGAGGCCGTGCTGGCGGACCTCGACAAGGCCAGCGGCGGCAAGACGGTGTGGCGCGCCGCCATGGCATAATCGTATCGTTGCCGGAACACGGCCCACACCGCATTCCGGGCAGTTAGCTCAGCGGTAGAGCACTGCCTTCACACGGCAGGGGTCGCAGGTTCGAACCCTGCACTGCCCACCAAACCACTTCGAGACGACGCCACCTTCGGGTGGCGTCCGTTCTTCCGGCGTCGGCCGCGAAAGCCCCGACGCCGGCGCGGCAGGCTCGGGGCCGACATCATCGGGCGCGCCGTGTCTTGAACCTACGGAGCCGCCGATGCGCCATCCCGCTGTTGCCTCGCTCGTGGCACTGGCTGCCTTCACTTGTGCCGCGCCCGCCGCGGCCCAGACCGCGGCCGCGCTGCCGGCGGCGGCCGCAT
>JBBION010000147.1:0-7723 GCA_037443345.1 Rubrivivax sp.
TCGAGCCGCTGCAGGCCAACCCGACGATCATCGAGGACAACTGCTTCATCGGCGCGCGCAGCGAGATCGTCGAGGGCGTGATCGTCGAGGAGAACTCGGTGATCTCGATGGGCGTGTACATCGGCCAGAGCACCAAGATCTACGACCGTGCCACCGGCGAGGTCGTCTACGGCCGCGTGCCGGCGGGCTCCGTCGTCGTCAGCGGCTCGCTGCCGTCGGCCGACGGCAAGTACAGCCTGTACTGCGCCGTCATCGTCAAGAAGGTCGACGCGCAGACCCGCGCGAAGACCAGCATCAACGAGCTGCTGCGCGCCTGAGGCGCGCGCCGACGGCGAAAGGAGCGACATGAGCAGCGCCGGCAACATGGAACGCGTGCTGCGCCTGATGGCGGAGAAGAACGCGTCCGACGTGTACCTGTCGGCCAACACGCCGATCCTGATCAAGATCGCGGGCCAGATCCTGCCGGTGTCGGACCAGGCGCTGACGCCGGCGCAGCCGCGCCAGCTGCTCGCCGAGCTGCTGACGCCGACGCAGCTCGAGGAGCTCGACGACACCGGCGAACTCAACGTCGCGCTCGGCTTCCCGAAGGTCGGCAGCTTCCGCCTGTCGGCATTCCGCCAGCGCGGCTCGATTGCCGCGGTGTTCCGCTGCATCCCGTTCCACATCCCGTCGCTCGACTCGCTGGGCGTGCCCGAGATCCTGTCGCAGCTCGTGCTCGAGAAGCGCGGCCTGATCCTGATGGTCGGCGCCACCGGCACCGGCAAGAGCACGACGCTGGCGGCGATGCTCGAGAAGCGCAACCAGGAGATGACGGGGCACATCCTGACGATCGAGGACCCGATCGAGTTCCTGTTCACGAACAAGAAGAGCGTCGTCAACCAGCGCGAGGTCGGCCGCGACACGAACAGCCTGCAGATCGCGCTGAAGAACGCGCTGCGCCAGGCGCCCGACGTGATCCTGATCGGCGAGATCCGCGACCGCGAGACGATGACCTCGGCGATCTCGTACTCGCTGTCGGGCCACCTCGTGCTCGCGACGCTGCACGCCAACAACAGCTACCACGCGCTCGGGCGCATCCTGTCGTTCTACCCGCCCGAGGCGCGGCCGTCGCTGCTGGCCGACCTGTCGTCGGGCCTGAAGGCCATCGTGTCGCAGCGGCTGGTGCGCGCGGTGGCCGGCGGACGCATCCCGGCGGTCGAGGTGCTGCTCAACACGCAGCTGGTGGCCGAGCTGATCGCGCAGGGCGACATCGCCGGTGTCAAGGAGGCGATGGAGAAGTCGCTCGCCGAGGGCTCGCAGACCTTCGAGGAGGACCTCGCCAAGCTGATCGAGCAGGGACGGATCACGCGCGACGACGGCCTGGCCTTCTCCGACTCGCCGAGCAACCTGATGTGGCGCCTGCAGAACGACACCAGCGCGATCTCGCGCCTGACGCCGCAGGCGGCCGCGGCCGAGCCCGACGGGCCGTCGTTCACCGAGATCACGCTCGACGTGCGCCCCGACGAGCCGCGCTCGGTCGCCGGCATGAAGGTGCCGCCGCTGCCGCCCGAGCGGCGATGACGCGCCCCGCCCGCGACCCGCACGCCGCGCTGCGGCTGGCCGAGGCGCTGATCGCCAGGCCATCGGTGACGCCGGCCGACGCCGGCTGCCAGGACATGATCGGCGAGCGCCTGCGCGCGGCCGGTTTCGAGTGCCAGACGCTCGTGCGCGGCCCCGACGACTTCCGCGTCACCAACCTGTGGGCCGTGCGCCGCGGCGCACGGCCCGGGCCGACGCTGGCGTTCGCCGGCCACACCGACGTCGTGCCGCCGGGGCCGCTGGCGCAGTGGACGAGCGACCCGTTCACGCCGTCGCACCGCGGCGGCCGGCTCTACGGGCGCGGCGCCGCCGACATGAAGAGCTCGCTCGCGGCGATGGTCGTCGCCGTCGAGGACTTCGTCGTCCTGCACCCGGACCACGCCGGCTCGATCGCGTTCCTGCTGACCAGCGACGAAGAAGGGCCGTCGGTCGACGGCACGGTGCGCCTCGTCGAGTGGCTGCGCGAGCGCGGCGAGCGTCTCGACGGGTGCATCGTCGGCGAGCCGACCTGCGTCGAGCGGCTCGGCGACACGATCAAGAACGGCCGCCGCGGCTCGCTCAGCGGCCGGCTGCGCGTGATCGGCGTGCAGGGCCACGTCGCGTACCCGCAGCTCGCGCGCAACCCGATCCACCAGCTCGCCCCGGCGCTGGCCGAACTCGTGGCCGTCGAGTGGGACCGCGGCAACGCGCACTTCCCGCCGACGACGTTCCAGGTCAGCAACGTGCACGGCGGCACCGGCGCGACGAACGTCATTCCCGGCGACGTCGTCGTCGACTTCAACTTCCGCTTCAGCACCGAGTCCACGCCGCAGCAGCTGCGCGAACGCGTGCACGGCGTGCTCGACCGCCACGGCCTGCAGTACGCGCTCGACTGGACGCTGGGCGGCGAGCCGTTCCTGACGCCGCCGGGTGCGCTCAGCGACGCGCTCGCGGCGTCGATCCGTGCCGCCACCGGCGTGACGCCCGAGCTGTCGACGACCGGCGGCACGTCCGACGGACGCTTCATCGCGCGGATCTGCCCGCAGGTCGTCGAGTTCGGCCCCGTCAACGCGAGCATCCACAAGATCGACGAGCACGTCGACGCCGCCGGCGTCGACACGCTGGCCGCGATCTACCGCGGCACGCTCGAGCGCTTGCTGGCATGACGCTGATCGACGCCGTGCGCGCCGCCAGCGCCCGCCTCGACGAGGCGGGCGTTTCGTTTGGCCACGGCACGACGAACGCGTGGGACGAGGCGGCGTGGCTCGTGCTGTGGCGCCTCGGCCTGCCGCTGGACGACCTCGGCGGCGTCGCGCAGCGCGAGCTGACGCCCGACGAGCAGCGCGCCGTGGAGGCGCTGATCGCCGAACGCATCGCCACGCGCCGGCCCGCGGCGTATCTCACCGGCGAGGCGTGGCTGCAGGGGGTGCCGTTCACGGTCGACGAGCGCGTCATCGTGCCGCGCTCGCTGATCGCCGAGGCGATCGCCGAGGGCACGATCGACCCGTGGCTGTCGGACCGCACGCGCCGCGTGCTCGACCTGTGCACCGGCAATGGCAGCCTCGCGGTGCTGGCCGCGATGGCATGGCCCGAGGTCACGGTCGACGCCGCCGACCTCAGCGCCGACGCGCTCGCAGTGGCGAAGAACAACGTCGAGCGCCACGGCCTGTCGGACCGGATCGCGTTGTTCCAGGGCGACGGGCTGGCAGCCGTCGGCGACCGGCACTACGACCTGATCCTGTGCAACCCGCCGTACGTCAACGCGCAGTCGATGGCGGCGCTGCCCCCCGAGCACCGCGCCGAGCCCGAGATCGCGCTCGCCGGTGGCGCGGACGGCATGGATTTCGTTCGCACGCTGCTGCGCGACGCGACGGCGCACCTGAACGACGACGGCGTGCTCGTGCTCGAGATCGGCCACGAGCGCGAGCACTTCGAGCGCGCGTTCCCGCGGCTGGAGGCGGTGTGGCTGCCGACCACCGCCGGCGACGACCAGGTGCTGCTGCTCACCCGCGAGGCGCTGTCGCGATGATCACGCTGCGCCACCTCACGCTGCGCCGCGGCACCAAGCTCGTGCTCGAGCGCGCGAATCTCGTGCTCAACCCCGGCGAGAAGGTCGCTCTGGTCGGCCGCAACGGCGCCGGCAAGTCGAGCCTGTTCGCGCTGCTCGCCGGCCGGCTGCACGCCGACGCTGGCGACGTCGAGATCCCGCCGAAGTGGCGGCTGGGCGAAGTCGCGCAGCAGATGCCCGACACCGCCGACGGCGCGACCGACTTCGTGCTGGCCGGCGACCTGCCGCTCGTCGAGGCCCAGGCGCAGCTCGCCGCCGCGGAGGCTGCCGACGACGGCCACGCGATCGCGCAAGCCCACCTGGCGCTCGAGGAGGCCGGTGCGTTCGACGCGCGCGCACGCGCGCAGGCGCTGCTGCTCGGGCTGGGCTTCAAGCCGGCCGAACTCGATGCGCCGGTCAACAGCTTCTCGGGCGGCTGGCGCATGCGGCTGCAGCTGGCGCGCGCACTCATGTGCCCGGCCGACCTGCTGCTGCTCGACGAACCCACGAACCACCTCGACCTCGACGCGCTCGTGTGGCTCGAGAGCTGGCTGCAGCGCTTTGCCGGCACGCTGATCGTGATCAGCCACGACCGCGAGTTCCTCGACGCCGTGACCGCCGTCACCGTGCACCTCGACGCCGCCGAGCTGACGCGCTACGGCGGGAACTACACCGCGTTCGAGGAGATGCGCGCCGAGCGCATGGCGCAGCAGCAGGCGGCCTACGCGAAGCAGCAGGAGCGCATCGCGCACCTGCAGCGCTTCATCGACCGTTTCAAGGCCAAGGCGACGAAGGCGCGCCAGGCGCAAAGCCGCGTCAAGGCGCTGGCGCGCATGGAGCGGCTCGCGCCGGTGCTCACCGCGAGCGACTTCGCGTTCGAGTTCCGCGAGCCGGCGAGCCTGCCGAACCCGATGCTGGCGCTGAAATCGGTCTCGTGCGGCTACGGCAGCGCCTTGATCGTCAAGGACGTCGAGCGCACCGTGCTCGCCGGCCAGCGCATCGGCATCCTCGGCGCCAACGGCCAGGGCAAGTCGACGCTCGTGAAGACGATCGCGCGCGTGCTGCCGCCGCTGGCGGGCACGCTCACCGAGGGCAAGGGGCTGGCGATCGGCTACTTCGCGCAGCACGAGATGGACCTGCTCGCCGAGAACGACACGCCGCTGCAGCGCATGGTGCGGCTCGCGCGCGAGGTCTCGCCGCAGGCGCGCGAGCAGGAGCTGCGCAACTTCCTCGGCCAGTTCCGCTTCGACGGCGACATGGTGCACCAGACGGTGGGCACGCTGTCGGGCGGCGAACGCGCGCGCCTGGTGCTCGCGACGATCGTCTGGCAGCGCCCCAACCTGCTGCTGCTCGACGAGCCGACCAACCACCTCGACCTCGCCACCCGCGAGGCGCTGTCGATCGCGCTCAACGAATTCGACGGCTCCGTGATGCTGGTCAGCCACGACCGCGCACTGCTGCGCGAGGTGTGCGACGAGTTCTGGCTCGTCGCCGACGGCGCCGTGCGCCCGTTCGACGGCGACCTCGACGACTACCAGCGCTGGCTGCTCGAGCGCTCCCGCGCCGTCGCGCGGGGACAGGAACCGCCGGCGATGCCGACGCCGGCAGCGTCCTCGGCCCCCGCCCCCGTCGCGACGGCGCGCGCCCCCGCGACGTCGAACCGGCGCGACGACCGCAAGCAGGCGGCGCAGGCACGCCAGGAACTGGCCCACCGCACGCGCCCGCTGCGCATCGAGCTCGAGCGCATCGACCAGCGCCTGGCCGCGCTCGGTCGCGAACGCGCCGAAGTCGAAGCGGCGCTGTCGCAACCCGGCGTCGCCCCGGGCGACATCGCCGAACTCGGCCGCCGGCTGAACCACGTCGCCGCCGAGGTCGCGATGCTCGAGGAGCGCTGGCTCGAGGTCGGCGCCGAGCTCGAGCAGATCACGGCCGCGGGCTGAGCCGGGCGTCGCCGACGCGTTCACCCCCTGGCGCGCCGGCCCATCGAAGGCCTCGTAAAGTCGGCAGGCCGTGCGGGGTCTCTCCCGCGCCGCGTCCCCCTCTTGCATCCGGAGACGACCGATGGCGATCGACCAAGCCCTCTACACCGCCCGCGCCACGTCCACGGGCGGCCGCGCCGGCACGTCGAAGAGCGACGATGGACGGCTCACCGTGGCGCTGAGCACCCCCAAGGGCCTCGGCGGCGACGACGGCCCGGGCACCAATCCCGAGCAGATGTTCGCCGCAGGCTATTCGGCGTGCTTCATCGGCGCAATGAAGGCCGTCGCTGCCCGCCAGAAGCTGCGCCTGCCGGCCGAGGCGTCGATCACGGCCGAGGTCGGCATCGGCCCGATGACGGGCAAGGCCGGGGCATTCAACATCGCCGCCACCATGACGGTGTCGGTGCCGGGCATGGAGCGCGCCGCGCTCGAGCAGCTCGTGGCCGCCGCGCACGAGGTGTGCCCGTACTCGAACGCGACGCGCGGCAACATCGACGTCACGTTCCGCTTCGCCTGACGGCCCGTCGCGCGCGGCGCCGGCCGCCGCGCGGTCAGCCGCGGGCGAGCCGCTCGAGCAGCAGGTCGATGCGCATCTGCCACGGCGTGCGCACGTCGACGGCGTGCGTCGTGGCGTCGATCACCGGGCCGTAGGCGCAGCGCGTGGCCACCGCGACGGCGACGCCGCGCGCGCGTGCGCGCTCGAGCGCGGCCTGCACCTCGGCGTGCACGTCGCCGAACCCGGTGGCGGCGACGACGAGGCCGTCGACGCCGTCGGCCACCAGCGCGTCGACGACTCGGCCCGACGCCCCGGCGTGGCTGGTGACGACTTCGACGCGCGGCCAGTGCGCCGTGTCGAGCGCGATCGCGTCCAGCCCCAGCCCGGTGCCCGCCAGCACGTCGCGCCAGCGCTGCACGGCGCCGGCGACGACGGCGCCCACCGGCCCGGCGTCGCCGCTGTCGAACGCGTCGAGCCGCCAGCCGTGCACCTTGCGCACGTCGACCGCCGCGTGCACGGTGCCGGCCAGCACCGCCATCACGCCGCGCCAGCCGAGTGCGGCGCCGTCGCGCGCGACCGTCACCGCATCGAGCAGGTTCTGCGGGCCGTCAGCCTGCATCGAGGTCGCCGGGCGCATCGCGGCGGTGAGCACGAGCGGCTTGGCCGGCGCCAGCACGCGGTGCAGGAAGTACGCCGACTCCTCGAGCGTGTCGGTGCCGTGCGTGACGACGACGCCAGCCACGCCGTCGCGCGCCAGGTGGTGCGCGCAGCGCTGCGCCAGGCGCTGCCACACGGCGTGCGTCATGTCCTTGCTGTTGAGCTGTGCGACCTGCTCGCACTCGAGCGGCACGTCGGCCAGCGCCGGCACCGCGGCGACGAGCCGCTCGACGCCGAGCTGCGCCGCCTGGTAGCCCACCGCCTCGGTGGCGCTGGCGGCGGTGCCGGCGATCGTGCCGCCGGTGCCCAGGATCACGACGCGTTCATTGCGACTTGGCATCGGGCAGGAATATGGATAAAAATACAGTCACTGGATGGATCCACAGATCGGACCGCCCGCGATGATCGACAGCCCCAAACTCACCGCCCGCCAGCAGCAGATCCTCGATCTGGTGCAAAGCGCGATCGAGCGCACCGGTGCCCCGCCGACGCGCGCCGAGATCGCCGCCGAGCTGGGCTTCCGCTCGGCCAACGCGGCCGAGGAGCACCTGCAGGCGCTGGCGCGCAAGGGCGTGATCGAACTCGTCGGCGGCACCTCGCGCGGCATCCGCTTGAAGTCTGACACATTGCGCGCGCTGGCCCAGTCGCGCGGGCGGCAGTTCAACCTGCCGCTGCCTGGCATCGCGCAGCTGACGCTGCCGCTGGTGGGCCGCGTCGCCGCGGGCAGCCCGATCCTGGCCGCCGAGCACATCGACCGCACCTTCGTCTTCGAGGCCGGCCTGTTCCCGCGCCGCCCCGACTACCTGCTGCGCGTGCGAGGCATGAGCATGCGCGACGCCGGCATCCTCGACGGCGACCTGCTCGCGGTGCAGAAGGCCGACGACGCGAAGAACGGCCAGATCGTCGTCGCGCGGCTCGGCGACGACGTCACCGTCAAGCGCTTCCGGCGCACCAAGGCCGGCGTCGAGCTGATCCCCGAGAACCCCG
>JBBION010000148.1:0-2831 GCA_037443345.1 Rubrivivax sp.
CTCCGGCGAGGACACCACCTCGCGGATCAGTCGGGATTGCTTGCAAATGCAAACGCTTTGCGTTTACATTGAGGTTCCTGCACTACACAACCCGCCGGAGTCCTCGATGCCGCACGTCCTGCCCCCGCGCCTGCACCACGCGCTCGCCGCGCTCGCCCTGACGGCTGCCGCCGTCGCCACCCCCGCGATCGCGCAGGAGCAGGTGCTCAACCTGTACTCGGCGCGCCATTACCAGACCGACGATCGGCTGTACGCCGACTTCACGAAGGCCACCGGCATCCGCATCAACCGCGTCGACGCCGACGACGCCGGCATCCTCGCGCGCCTCAAGGCCGAGGGCAGCGCCACCCCCGCCGACGTGATCCTGCTCGTCGATGCCGCACGCCTGTGGCGCGCCGAGCAGGACGGCCTGTTCCAGCCGGTGCGTTCGGCGCTGCTCGAGCAGCGCATCCCGGCGCAGTTCCGCGGCACCGACGCCGGCCAGGGCCCGCAGTGGTTCGGCTTCTCGACGCGTGCGCGCGTGCTCGTCTACGACCCGGCGCGCGTCAAGGCCGCCGACGTCGACAGCTACGAGAAGCTGGCGGCACCGGCGTTGAAGGGCCAGATCTGCAGCCGCTCGGGATCGCACCCGTACAACCTGAGCCTGTTCGGCTCCGTCGTCGAGCACCTCGGCGCCGACAAGGCCGAGGCCTGGCTGAAGGCGGTCGCGGCCAACCTGGCGCGCGACCCCAAGGGCGGCGACACCGACCAGATCCGCGCCGTCGCGGCCGGCGAGTGCGGCGTCGCGATCACGAACACCTATTACTACGCGCGCCTGATGCGTTCGACGAATCCGGCCGACAAGGCCGTCGTCGACCGCACGCGCGTGATGTTCCCGAACCAGTCGAGCTGGGGCACGCACGTCAATATCTCGGGCGGCGCGGTCGCACGCCACGCGAAAAACCGCGACGCGGCGGTGCGATTCCTCGAATACCTCGCCGGCGACAGCGCGCAGCGCTATCTGGCCGACGGCAACAACGAATACCCGACGGTGGCCGGCGTGCAGACCGAGAATCCGGCGCTGGCCGCGCTCGGTCGTTTCAAGTCGGAAACGGTGCCGATCGCCAAGGTCGGCGCCAACACCGCCCAGGTGCAGATGATGCTGGACCGCGTCGGCTTCAAATGACCGCGCGGGCGGCCGGCGCCCGGCGCCGGCCGCGTCAGGCCGACGGCGGCACGTAGCCGGCGGGCTGGTCGGCTCCGGCGCCGAAGAAGAACTGCTCCATCTGCCGCGCCAGGTACTGGCGCGCCCGTGCGTCGGCGAGGTTCAGGCGGTTCTCGTTGACGAGCATCGTCTGGTGCTTCTTCCACATCTCGAAGGCCTCCTTCGAGACGTTGTCGTAGATGCGCTTGCCGAGCTCGCCGGGGTAGGGCGGGAACGCCAGCCCCTCGGCTTCCTTCTTCAGGTACACGCACTGCACCATGCGGGCCATCGGGTTCTCCTTGGTCAGACGAGTCTCTTGACCAGCACCTGCGAGCGCCGGTCCCAGTTGTACTTGCGCTTGCGCGCCTCGGGCAGCCAGTCGGCGTCGACCGGGTGGAAGCCGCGCTTGATGAACCAGTGCATCGTGCGCGTCGTCAGCACGAAGATGCTGTCCAGCCCCATCGCGCGGGCGCGCTGCTCGATGCGCTTGAGCATGCGCTCGCCGTCGCCCTGGCTCTGCGAGTCGGGCGCCACCGTGAGCGCCGCCATCTCGCCCGTCTTCGCCTCGGGGTAGGGGTACAGCGCGGCGCAGCCGAAGATGATGCCGTCGTGCTCGATGACGGTGTAGTTCGCGACGTCGCGCTCGATCTCGTGGCGCTCGCGGCGCACCAGCGTGCCGTCGCGCTCGAACGGCTCGATCAGCTGCAGGATGCCGCCGACGTCGTCGGCCGTGGCCTCGCGCAGGCTCTCGAGCTTCTCGTCGACGACCATCGTGCCGATGCCGTCGTGCGTGAAGACCTCCTGCAGGATCGCGCCGTCGACGGCGAACGGCAGGATGTGCGAGCGCTCGACGCCGCCCTCGCACGCGGCGACGCAGTGGCGCAGGTAGAACGCGGCGTCGGTCGGCTTGGCCGGCGGCGGCAGGCTCGCGAGCAGGCGCTTGGCGTCGGCCAGCGCCATCTCGGTGTCGATGTCGCTGTCGGGGTCGTCGGGCTTCTCGCGCAGGCCGGGCAACTCGGTGAGGAACAGCAGCTTGTCGGCCTTCAGCGCCACCGCCGTCTTCGTCGCGACGTCCTCCATCGTCAGGTTGAACGCCTCGCCGGTGGGCGAGAAGCCGAACGGGCTGAGCAACACGAGCGCGCCGATGTCGATCGCACGGCGGATCGCGGCGCCGTCGACGCGGCGCACGACGCCGCTGTGCATGAAGTCGACGCCGTCGACGATGCCCACCGGGCGCGCGATCAGGAAGTTGCCCGAGACGACGCGCACGGTCGCGTTGGCCATCGGCGTGTTCGGCAGCCCCTGCGAGAACGCGGCCTCGATCTCGAAGCGCAGCTGGCCGGCGGCTTCCTGCGCGCTGTCGAGCGCCACGGCGTCGGTGATGCGGATGCCGTGGCTGAAGCGCGAGGCGTGGCCCTTGGCGCGCAGCTGCTCGTCGACCTGGGGGCGGAAGCCGTGCACGAGCACCAGCTTGACGCCGATGGCGTGCAGGATCGCGAGGTCCTGCACGACGTTGTTGAGCTTGCCGGCGGCGATGCCCTCGCCGGTCAGGCCGACGACGAAGGTCTTGCCGCGGTACGCGTGGATGTACGGCGCGACGGCGCGAAACCACGGCACGAAGGTGTGCGGGAAGACCAGGCTCATGACG
>JBBION010000148.1:2931-7697 GCA_037443345.1 Rubrivivax sp.
GGGGCCGCGCCGGGATAATCCGCGCCCCGATGCCGAGCGACCCGCACGCGCGCCAACCCCTGCGCGCGAACCCCGTCCCGCCGATCACCTATCCCGAAGCGCTGCCGGTGTCGGCGCGGCGCGACGAGATCGCGTGCGCGATCCGCGAGCACCCGGTGGTCATCGTCTGCGGTGAGACCGGCTCGGGCAAGACGACGCAGCTGCCCAAGATCGCGCTCGAGCTCGGCCGCGGGCTCGGCGCCGGCGGCACCGGGCTGATCGGCCACACGCAGCCGCGGCGCATCGCGGCGTCGAGCGTCGCCAAGCGCATCGCCGAGGAACTGACCACGCCGCTGGGCGAGGTCGTCGGCTACAAGGTGCGCTTCCAGGACCGGCTGCAGAGCGGCGCCTCGGTCAAGCTGATGACCGACGGCATCCTGCTCGCCGAGACGCAGTCCGACCCGCTGCTGCGGGCCTACGACACGATCATCGTCGACGAGGCGCACGAGCGCAGCCTGAACATCGACTTCCTGCTCGGGCACCTGCTGCACATCCTGCCGCGCCGGCCCGACCTGAAGGTGATCGTGACCTCGGCGACGATCGACGCCGAGCGCTTCGCGAACCACTTCGCCAGCGCGCGCGGCCCGGCGCCCGTGGTGCAGGTCAGCGGGCGGCTGTACCCGGTCGAGCAGCGCTGGCGGCCGTTCGAGGAGCACAAGCAGTTCGACCTCGACGACGCGATCGCCGGCGCCGTCGACGAGTTGTGGCGCGAGGGCCTCGGCGACATCCTCGTGTTCCTGCCCGGCGAGCGCGAGATCCGCGACGCGGCCGACCACCTGCGCAAGCACCTGGCCGCGCAGCACCGCGCAGGCCCCGCGGCCGAGATCCTGCCCCTCTTCGCGCGGCTGTCGCAGGCCGAGCAGGACCGCGTGTTTACGCCCGGGCACGGGCGGCGCATCGTGCTCGCGACCAACGTCGCCGAGACGTCGCTGACCGTGCCCGGCATCCGCTACGTGATCGACAGCGGGCTCGCGCGCGTCAAGCGCTACAGCTACCGCCACAAGGTCGAGCAGCTGCAGGTCGAGCCGGTCAGCCAGGCGGCGGCCCACCAGCGCGCCGGGCGCTGCGGGCGCGTGGCCCACGGCATCTGCATCCGCCTGTACGACGAGGCCGGTTTCGCCGCGCGGCCGCGCTTCACCGACCCCGAGATCCTGCGCTCGTCGCTGGCCGGCGTGATCCTGCGCATGAAGTCGCTCGGGCTCGGTGCGGTCGAGGACTTCCCGTTCCTCGAGCGCCCTCCCGGCAAGGCGATCGCCGACGGCTACGCGCTGCTGGCCGAACTCGGCGCCGTCGACGACGCCAACGAGCTCACCGCGATCGGGCGCGAGCTCGCGCGGCTGCCGCTGGACCCGCGCGTGGGCCGCATGATCCTCGAGGCGCGGCAGCGGCAGGCGCTCGCCGAGGTGCTCGTCATCGCCGCGGCGCTCAGCGGCCAGGACGTGCGCGACCGCCCGCTCGAGCAGCAGCAGGCGGCCGACGAGAAGCACAAGCCCTTCGACGACGAGAAGTCGGAGTTCATCGGCACGCTCAAGCTGTGGCGCTGGATCGAAGAGGGCCGCGGCGTGCACGGCCATGCCGGCGCGGCCACCGACACGCACAAGCTGTCGAACCGCCAGCAGGAGCAGCGCCTGCGCGACCAGTTCATCAGCCCACGGCGCGTGCGCGAGTGGCGCGACATCCACGCCCAGCTGCACACCGTCGTCGCCGAGCACGGCTGGCGGCTGAACACGACGCCGGCGACCCACGAGCAGCTGCACTGCTCGCTGCTCGCGGGGCTGCTCGGCAACGTCGGCGTCAAGGCCGACGACGAGGAGCACTACCTCGGCGCGCGCGGCATCCGCTTCTGGCGGCACCCGGGCGCGCATTTGAGCAAGCGCCCCGGGCGCTGGATCGTCGCCGCCGAGCTGGTCGAGACGACGCGCCTGTACGGCCGCGGTATCGCGACGATCGAGCCGAAGTGGATCGAGTCGATGGCCGGCCACCTGCTGAAGAAGCAGCTGCTCGAGCCGCACTGGGAGAAGAAGGCCGGCGAAGTCGTCGCGCTCGAGCGCGCGACGCTGTACGGCCTCGTGCTCTACAACGACCGGCGGGTGCAGTACGCGAACCTCGACCCGCAAGGCGCACGCGAGATCTTCATCCGCGAGGCGCTGGTGGCGGGCCTGACCGAAGACACCTGGGACACCAGGCTGCCGTTCTTCGCGCACAACCGCAAGCTGATCCGCCAGGTGCAGGAGCTCGAGCACAAGGCCAGGCGGCAGGACGTGCTCGTCGACGACGAGCTGATCCACGCCTTCTACGACGCGCAGATCCCGGCCGACGTCACCGGCGGCGCGGCGCTCGAGAAGTGGTACCGCGACGAGGTGCGCCGCCGCCCGAACCTGCTGCAGCTCACGCGCGACGAGCTGATGCGCCACGAGGCCGCAGGCGTCACGACTGCCGCATTCCCGAAGGTCGTGCGCGTGGGCGGCGTCGACTGCGCGGCGAGCTACCTGCACGCGCCCGGCGACGCGAAGGACGGCCTGACCGTGACGGTGCCGATCTACGCGCTCAACCAGGTCGCCGACGAGCGCTGCGAGTGGCTCGTGCCGGGGATGCTCAAGGAGAAGGTCGTCGCGCTGCTGAAGACGCTGCCGGGCAAGCCACGCGCGCGGCTCGCGCCGCTGCCCGAGTTCGCGCAGGCCTTCGTCGACGCGGCGCCGTTCGGCGACGGCTCGCTCGTCGAGCGGCTGCTCGCCGCGGTGCGCGAGCGCACGCAGCTGCCGGTGCAGCGCGCCGACTTCAAGCTCGAGCAGTTGCCGCCGCACCTGCTGATGAACCTGCGCGTCGTCGACGAGCACGGCCGCCAGCTCGGCATCGGCCGCCACCTGCCGACGCTGAAGGCCGAGCTCGGCGGGCAGGCGAGGAGCGCTTTCCAGGCGCTGGCGGCGCTGAAGCTCGGCGCCACCGCACCGCCGGCGCCACCGGCGTCGCCGGCCCCGGCCGCGTCGCGCGGCGTCGTCGCGACCGTCGAGCGCCGCCTGCCGGCGGCCGAGGCCGCGCCGGCGCGGTACACCGCGTGGACCTTCGGCGAGCTTCCCGAGCTGATGGAGATCCGCAAGGGCGGGCAGACGCTGGTCGGCTTCCCGGCGCTGATCGACAAGACCACGCACGTCGAGATCGAGGTCTTCGACGAGCCCGAGGTCGCCGCCGCGAAGCACCGCGCGGGCCTGCGCCGGTTGATCTCGCTGCAGATCCGCGAGCCGCTGAAGTACCTCGAGAAGAACATCCCCGACCTGCAGGCGATGGCCGCGCAGTACCTGAGCCTGGGCACGCTCGAGGAGCTGCGCGCGCAGATCGTCGACGTCGCGCTCGACCGCGCCTTCCTCGCCGAGCCGCTGCCCGGCGACGAGCGCAGCTTCAAGGCGCGCGTCGACGAAGGCCGCGCGCGGCTGAACCTGATCGCGCAGGAGGTCGCGCGTCTCGCGGGCACCGTGCTCGCGGAGTTCGCCGCCGCGAGCCGCAAGCTCAAGGACAGCCGCACGCCGAAAGACGTCGCCGACGACGTCGCCGCGCAGCTGCAGCGCCTCGTGCCCAAGCGCTTCCTCGCCGAGACGCCGTGGGCCGCGCTGCAGCACCTGCCGCGCTACCTGAAGGCCGTCGTGCTGCGCCTGGACAAGTGGCGCACCGACCCGCAGCGCGACGCGCAGCGCCTGGCCGAGCTGCGCCCGCTCGAGCAGCGCTGGGTGCGGCGCGTGGCCGAGCTGAAGGGCCAGCGCGACGCGCGGCTCGACGAGTTCCGCTGGCTGCTCGAGGAGCTGCGCGTGAGCCTGTTCGCGCAGGAGCTGCGCACGCCGCAGCCGGTCAGCGTCAAGCGGCTGGAAAGAGCCTGGGCGCAGCTGCAGGGCTGAGCCCGGGCTCTTCGGCGAAGGCTGACATCTGCGCGAAGCGCATGTCATGCCGCAGCTCAAAGGCCTGGGCGCAGCTCCAGGGCTGAGCCTCACCTCGCTCGCAGCACCTCGCGAGCGCGCTGCAGGGCCTGCGCGCGATAGCCGCCGCCGAACAGCACGACGTGGTTGAGCAGGTGGTACAGCTGGTACACCGCGCGCCGTCGCGCGTAGCCCGGATGCAGCCCGGCGGTGTCGCGGTACGCGGGCCAGAACCCTGCGGGCGGCGCACCGAACAGTTCCATCATCGCCAGCTCGGCCTCGGCGTCGGACCACGACACCGCCGGGTCGTAGACCACCGGCGTGCCGTCGGCGAGCAGGCCCCAGTTGCCACTCCAAAGGTCGCCGTGGATCAGGCTCGGGCGCGGCGCATGGCCATCGGCGAACAGTGCGGGCAGGGTGGCGGCCACGCCGTCGACGGCGTCGATCAACGCCGCGTCGCGTCGCGCGTCGAGCCGTGCCCGCATCGCACCGAGGCGCTCGCGCGCGACGAACGCGATCCAGTCTTTGGTGCCGCCACCTGAAGTCGGCCGGTTGCGCTGTGGCGTCGCGCCGAGCACGTTGTCGCGCGGCCAGCCGTAGCGCGGCGGATCGACCGGCGCGGCGTGCAGCGCGCCGAGCGCGCGGCCGAAGCGCTCGCCGAAGCCGGCGTCGGGCGTGCGCAGGTCGAGCCACTCGAGCGCCAGCAGCGTCGTGCCGTCGTCGTCGGCGAGCGCGTCGACGGCGGGCACGCGGATCGTGCAAGTGGCCGCCAGCGCGTGCAGCCCGTCGGCCTCGGCGTGCAGCGCGGCGGCGGCCGGCCCC
>JBBION010000149.1:0-7656 GCA_037443345.1 Rubrivivax sp.
CCTTGCTCGCACGCCGCGACGCGCACCGTGCCGGGCGGCAGGTCGGGCGGCGGCGCGCGCAGCGCCCACGGGTGCACGAGCCAGACGTCGCGACCGGCGACGCTCGCGCGGCTCGGCGGCGTGCACAGGTCGAGGTCGGCCGGCGGCTCGTGCCACAGGCCCGGTTCGGGCACGCCGTCGCCACCGCCGGCGGACGGCTGCAGCACCTGTGGCGAGCGCGCGAGCCGCTCGAGGTCGTCGTAGCCGGTGTCGAGCGCGCTGCCCGTGCAGTGCCAGGCCGGCGGCGCGTACTTCGCGACGTTGTCGGCGTTGAACAGGTACGGCTTGCTGCTGCCGGTGCCGGCGACCCACTGCCAGCTCAGGTGGTTGCTCGCGAGGTCGCCGTCGAGCAGGTGCGCGAACATCCAGTCGGCGCCGGCGCGCCAGTGCACCTTGCGCCCGTGCACGACGTACGACGCGAGCCACAGGCGCGCGTGGTTGTGCAGCCAGCCGGTAGCGTAGAGCGTGCGCACGGCCTGGTCGACGACGGCCACGCCGGTGCGCGCCTCGCGCACGTCGGCCGGAAGCTCGCGCGCGTAGGCGGCCTCGGGCAACGGGCCTTCGTGCAGCGACGCGAAGATGCCGTCGCCGAGGTGCTGCCACGCGTGGCGGAAGTAGGCACGCCAGCCGAGCTCGACGACGAGCTTGTGCTGCACGTCGAGCGCGTGGCGCTCGGCGAGCGCGGCGGCGACGTCGCGCAGCGTCAGGAACCCGTGCGCGAGGTACGGCGACAGGCGCGTGACGGCGCCGTCGAGGCGGTTGCGCGTGCGCGCGTAGGCGTCGGGGCGGATCGCGGCAAGCCGGGCGCGCGCGGCGTCGAGCGTGGGCGGGAAGTCGTCGGGGAACATGGGTCAGGCAAGCCCGTCTTGGGCGCGGATGCGGTCGGCGCGCGCGGCGATCGCCGCGCGCTCGGCGGGCGCGACGCGCGCGAGGTTCTTCACCTGCAGCGCCATGCGCGGGTGGCGCGCGAAGCGCGGCTCGTGGCGCGCGAGGAAGTCCCAGTACAGCGTCGTGAACGGGCACGCGTCGTCGCCGGTGGCCTTCGCGGGGTCGAAGCGGCAGCCCTTGCAGTACGGGCTCATGCGGTCGAGGTACTTGCCGGTGGCGACATACGGCTTGCTCGCCATCAGGCCGCCGTCGGCGTACTGGCTCATGCCCAGCGTGTTCGGCAGCTCGACCCACTCGACGGCGTCGACGTAGACGGCGAGGTACCACGCGTGCACGTCCTTCGGTGCGACGCCGAGCAGCAGCGCGTACAGCCCGGTGACCATCAGCCGCTGGATGTGGTGCGCGTAGCCGTGCGCGAGCGTGCCGCCGATCGCGTCGGCCAGGCACGCCATCGGCACGTCGCCGCTCCAGTAGAACGCCGGCAGCGGCTGCCGCGCGTCGAGCGCATTGAGCTCGAGGTAGCCGGGCATGCGCGTCCAGTAGATGCCGCGCACGTACTCGCGCCAGCCGAGGACCTGGCGGATGAAGCCCTCGGCGCTGGCCAGCGGCACGCGGCCTTCGCGGTACGCGGCTTCGGCGCGGTCGATGACTTCCTTCGGGTGCAGCAGCTTGAGGTTGAGCGCGGCCGCGAGGTGCGAGTGGTGCAGCCACGGCTCGCCGGGCCACATCGCGTCCTGCCAGCGGCCGAACGATTCGAGGCGCTCGTCGACGAAGGCGTCGAGGGCTCGAAGCGCCTGCGCGCGCGTGACGGGCCACGCGAACGTGGCCAGCGACCCCGGGTGGTCGGCAAACCGGTCGTTGACCAGCGCGATCACGTCGCGCGTGATCGCGTCGGGCGCGAACGTGGCGCGCGGCGGCACGAAGCCGGGGCCGCGCGCGTCGAAGGCCTCGCGGTTGTCGGCGTCGTAGTTCCACTGGCCGCCGCAGGGCGCGTCGCCATCCATCAGCACGCGGTGGCGCTGGCGCATCTCGCGGTAGAAGAACTCCATGCGCAGGCTCTTGCGCGCCTTCGCGTGCGCGGCGAACTCGTCGACGCTGCACAGGAAGTGGCGGTCGGGGCGGATCTCGAGCGGTGCGCCGAGCCGCCGTGCGGCGTCGCGCAGCGCCTCGCGCACGCGCCACTCGCCCGGCTCGGCCATCACGAGGCGCTGCGGGCGCAGCGCCGTGACGGCGGCTTCGAGCTCGCCGGCCAGCGTGTGGCGGTTGCCGGCGTCGTCGAGGCGCCGGTAGTGCAGCGCGACGCCCTCGCCGCGCAGGTCGTCGGCGAAGTGGCGCATCGCGCTCAGGAACAGCGCGATGCGCGGCTTGCCCGAGCGCACGTGCGTCGACTCCTCGTCGACCTCGGCCATCCACACCGCGTCGCGCGCGGCGTCGAAGCCGTCGAACGCCGACGACGCGCGGTCGAGCTGGTCGCCGAGCACGAGCACGAGGTGACGCAGCGGCGTCGCCTCAGCCACGGCGCGCGTCCTTCGCGGCGGCGCGGCGCTTGCGGCACGCGTCGCTGCAGACCTTCACGTCGTCCCAGTTCTTCGCCCAGGCCTTGCGCCACACCATCTCGCGCCCGCAGGCCGCGCAGACCTTGCGCGGCAGCGACTGCTTGTTCCCCTTGAAGCCGCGGTCGGCGGTCACGGGCCGACCTCGTCGAACAGGCTGCGCTGCGCCGCCGGGGCGCGGCGCGCGCGCGGGCGCGCCGTCGGCGGCAGCCCGCTCTTGCGGCTGCCGTGGCGGTCCTGGATCGCGTCGGCCTCGGCGCGCGCCTCTTGCGTCGCGCGCAGTGCGTACAGCCGGTCCTTCGCGTGCGTCACCGCGGCGCGGTCGTCGACGATCGGCGCCGGGTAGTCGCGGCCGATCACGCAGCCGGCGCGGCGCTGCACGTCGGCCGGCATGCGCCAGGGCTCGGCGACGAACGCGGCGGGCACGCCTTCGAGCTCGGGGACCCAGCGGCGGATGAAGGTGCCGTCGGCGTCGTGGTCGAGCGCCTGCTTGGTCGGCGAGTAGATGCGCAGCGTGTTGATGCCGGTGGTGCCGCTTTGCATCTGCATCTGGCTCCAGTGGATGCCGGCCTCGAAGTCGAGGAACTGGCGCGCCAGGTGCAGCCCGGTGGGCCGCCAGTGCAGCCACAGGTGGTACGACGCGAAGCTCACCAGCATCGCGCGCATGCGGAAGTTGAGCCACCCGGTGGCGACCAGCGAACGCATGCACGCGTCGACCATCGGGTAGCCGGTGCGGCCTTCGCGCCAGGCGTCGAAGCGGCGTTGCGCGTCGCCGTCCCAGTCGGCCCCGTCGCCGGGACGCAGGCCATCGAACGTGCGCGCGAAGTGGCGGTGCTCGATCGCCGGCTCGTCCTCGAGCTTCTGCATGAAGTGGCAGTGCCAGCGCAGCCGCCCGGCGAAGCCGCGCAGGTCGTGCGCGAAGCGGCGCTCGTCGGCGTCGCCGCCGGCCAGCGCAGCGATGCGCGCCGCGGTGGCCTGGTGCACGCCGCGCATCGAGATCGTGCCGAACGCCAGGTGCTCGCTCAGCCGGCTGCAGCCGTCGGCCGCGGCGAGCGGGCTCGACAGGTGGCGACGGTAGCCGCGGCCGCGCGCGGCGAGGAAGCTCGCCAGCGTGGCCCACGCGGCGCGCTCACCGGCGGCGGTCGGCGGCTCGACCGCGGGCAGGTCGAGGTCGCGCAGCGACGGCAGCGCCTCCACCGGCACCCGTGCGCCGCGCCAGCCGGCCGGCATCGGGATCTCGGGCGCGTCCATGCGCTGCTGCCAGCGCTGCGCCCAGCCGTTGCGGCTGCGCAGGCGACGGATCACGCCGGTGTGCGCGAACTCCTGCCACGCGACGCCGCGCGCGCGGCACCACGCGGCCACCGCGCGGTCGCGGTCGTAGGTCCAGCCGGGGCCGGTCTCCTCGTGGCTGAACAGGTGCGTGAACGCGAACTCGCGCCGCAACGCGTCGAACGCCTGCGGCACGTCGCCGACGCGCACGACGAGCGGCAGCCCGCGCGCGGCCAGCGCCTGGCGCAGCTCGGCCAGCGCGGCCAGCGTCCACGCGACGTGGCGCGGGTGGCACTCGGGGCTCGCGAGCCACGCGGGCTCGACGACGTACAGCGCCAGCGCCTCGTCGGCGGCTGCGGCGGCGGCCAGCGGCGCATGGTCGCGCGAGCGCAGGTCGCGCTTGAGCCACACCACCGCCTTCACCGTCGACCCTCCTCCCGAATGCGGGGCCGAGCATGCGCGATGGCCGATGACCCTGCCGGCGTAGGGCCGCGCGGCGCGGGGCGCGGCGTCGTGATCACGACCGTCATCGTGCGAGCATACGTGCCGACCGTGGCGCACCGGGGCGCCGCGGCCGGCGAGGCGGGCTGCACGATGCTGGCGTTCGTTCGGTGCGACGACTTCGAAGCCGCGCTCGTGCGGCTGTGGGCCGTGTTCGGCGACCCGGCCTACCCGCTGGCCAAGTACCGTGCGCTCGGCGCGTCGTCGGTGCGGCTGGCACGCTTCGACGTCTCGCCGACGTCGATCGCGGTGGAGCTCGAGCGCGTCGTGCCGGTCGACCGCGCGAGCCTGCCGGCGTGGTGCCGCCCGCTGGTCGGCGCGCGGCAGACGTTGCGCCACCGCTCCGAGTGGCGGCGCGACGCGCCGGCGACCGTCAGCGCGTCGCTCGAGATCGCGCCGCGCGGCCTGCCGGTGCGCGCCGAGGGCCGCGGCACGATCACCGAGATCGACGGCGCACGCTCGCGCATGGAGGTGCGCTGGCAGGTGAGCTCGGCGCTGCCGGCGCTCGGCGGCCGCGTCGAGCGGTTGTTCGCCGACCAGCTGCGCGCCGCGCTCGCGGCCGACCACGACTTCACGGCCGGCTACCTGGAGCGCCATCGGCGCTGAGGCCGGCGCCGCAAGCACGCGTCGCGGCGTCGTGCGAGCATGCGGACCCGATCCGCTGCGAGGACGCGCCGATGATCCGCCTGCACCACCACCCCGGCAACGCGAGCATGACGCCGCACATCGTGCTCGAGGAGCTCGGCGTGCCGTTCGCGCTCGAGCTCGTCGACCGCGCGAGCGGCGCGCACAAGTCGCCCGCGTACCTGAAGCTCAACCCGAACGGGCTGATCCCGGTGCTCGTCGACGGCGACCTCGTGCTGTACGAGACGGCGGCGATCGTGCTGCACCTGGTCGACACGCATCCGGCCGCCGGCCTCGCCCCCGCCGTCGGCACGGCCGGGCGCGCTCAGTTCTACAAGTGGCTCGTCTGGCTCGCGGCCAGCCTGCAGGCACAGATGCCGCTGTACTTCTACGCCGAGCGCCACGTGGCCGACGGCAACGCCGACGGCGCCGCGCAGGTCAAGGCGCGCGCCGAGGAGCGCATCGCGGCGCTGGTCGACCAGATCGACGCGCAGCTCGCGTCGCACGGCGGGCCCTGGCTGCTGGGCGAGACCTACACGGCGCTCGACCCCTACGCCTTCATGCTGTGCCGCTGGACGCGCGGCATGCGGCGCCCGGCGCGCACGCTCGCGCACGTCGGGCCGTACCTGCAGCGCGTGCTGGCACGGCCGGCGGTGCAGCGCGCGATCGCCACCGAGCAGCTGCCGCCGCCGCTGGTGTGATCACCCGAGGCTGACGGGCACGAAGATCTGCTGCCCGTCGCGCAGGATCAGCAGCGCGACCTGCTTCGGGTGGCCCTGCAGCGCCTGGCGCAGCTGCTCGACGCCGCGCACCGGCTGGCCGTTGAGCGCGAGCAGCACGTCGCCGGGCTCGACGCCGGCCAGCTGCGCCGGCCCCGAGACCTGCTCGATCAGCAGCCCGTGGTCCAGCCCTGCGCCGCGCAGCTCGTCGCGCTGCAGCGGACGCACCGCGAGACCCAGCGTGCCACCGTCGGCCGCCACCGCGGCCGGCCGGCCCTCGGGCTCGGCGCGCCCCAACGTCACCGGCAGCTCGCTGCGTGACTTGTCGCGCCACAGCGTGAGCGTCATGCGCTCGCCCGGCCGCGCCAGGCCGACGCGGCTCGAGACGTCGCCGGCCGTCTGCACCGGCTGGCCATCGACGGCGGTGATGACGTCGCCCGCCTTCAGCCCGGCCCGCGTCGCCGCGCTGCCCGGCGCCACCTGCGACACCAGCGCACCGTCGGGGGCCGCGAGGCCGAACGACGAGGCCAGCGGCGCCGACAGGTCCTGCAGCGTGACGCCCAAGCGCGCGTGCTCGACCTTGCCGTGCGCGACGATCTGGTCCTTCACCTGCAGCGCGACGTCGACGGGAATCGCGAACGCGAGGCCCTGGAAGCCGCCGCTTTGCGACCAGATCTGCGCGTTGATGCCCACCACGCGCCCGGCGGCGTCGAACAGCGGGCCGCCCGAGTTGCCGGGGTTGACCGCGGCGTCGGTCTGGATGAACGGCACGACGCTCTCGCCGGGCAGCGAGCGGCCCTTGGCGCTGACGATGCCCTGCGTGGCCGTCTGCTCGAAACCGTACGGCGCGCCGATGGCAAGCACCCAGTCGCCCACCTGCACGGCATGCGCGTCGCCCAGCGCAACGGTGGGCAGGCGCTTGGCGTCGACCTTCAGCACCGCGATGTCGGTCACCGGGTCGCTGCCCAGCACCTTGGCGGCGAACTCGCGCCGGTCCGACAGCTTGACGGTGACCTGCCGGGCATCGCGCACGACGTGCGCGTTGGTCAGCACCAGGCCGTCGGCGCTGACGATGAAGCCCGAGCCCTGGCCGCGAAACGGCTGCGCGCCCTGCGGCGGCATGCGCAGGCCGGGGATGCCGCGGAAGAAGCGGAAGAACGGGTCGTCGGCCGCGGGGCCGCCGTCGCCCGGGTCGTCGACATTGCGCAGCCCGGCCACCGTGACCCCGACCACCGCCGGGCCCTGCGACTGCACGATGGCGCGGTAGTTCGGCAGCTGCCCGGCAGGCAGCGGTGCGGCTGCGGGCATGGTCGCGGCAGGCACCGGCGTCGCGACGGCGGTGGACGAAGACACGTCGCCACGATGCAGCCAGGACGGCAGCGTCCAGGCCTGCGAGGTGGTGCTGGCGAGCGAGAGCACCAGCAGCGCCGAGGCGGCGGCGGTGGCAGAGAGCTTGCGAGACATGGAGGCTCCTTTCGTCGGCACGCTGCGCGCAGCGCGCAGCGCACGAGGAGCACTCTAGGCACGCGGCGTGAGGGACCGGTGATGGCGCGGTGAGGGGAACGTGAAGGTCGGCGATCGGCGCGAAGCGGCCGGTGGCCGCATCGCGCCGCGAGCACTCAACGGCGCCGAGTACCGCGAAGCTCCACCGAGAGCCCGCCCCAGCGGCTGCGGCCGAGTTCGACACTCGCGCCATGCCGGCCCGCGACCGCCCGCACGATCGCGAGCCCGAGGCCGCTGCCCTCCCCCTCGCGTCCCTCGCCGCGCTGGAACCGCTCGAACACGCGCTCGCGCTGCGCCGGCGGGATGCCCTGCCCGTCGTCGTCCACGCGCACGCGCCAGCCCCCGTCGTCGGTCGCACGCACGCCGAGTTCCACGCGCCGGCCACCGTACTTCACGGCGTTGTCGAGCAGGTTGCGCATCGCGCTGCGCAGCGCCTGCGCGTCGCCGTGCATCGCCACCGGCTCGGGCGCGTCGAGCGTGATCGCCGCGCCCTCGCGCGCGGCCAGCGGCTCGGCGTCGGCCAGCGCCTGGCGCGCCACGGCGGCGAGGTCGATGTCGTG
>JBBION010000150.1:0-7590 GCA_037443345.1 Rubrivivax sp.
CGAGCACCACCGGCTTCAGGCCGGCCGCCTCGGCCAGGCCCTGGCGGTCCTGCACCTTGTCCTTGCGCGACGCCGCGATCAGCACCTCGACGTCGCCGACCGACGTCGTGCTCGGGCCGACGACGCAGAAGTCGAGGCTGACCTCGTCGAGCGAGAAGGGGATGTACTGATTGGCCTCGGACTCGACCTGCAGCTCGAGCTCTTCCTCGCGCAGGCCGGCCGGCAGGATGATCTTCTTCGTGATCACCGCCGACTGCGGCATCGCGAGCACGGCCTGGCGCGTGCGGGTGCCGCTCTTGGTCACGACGCGCTTGACGGCCTCGGCGACCTCGTCGAACTTCTCGATCTGGCCGTCGACGATCCAGCCCTTCTCGAACGGCTCCGACGCGAAGCGTTCGAGCACGTACTCGTCGTCGGGGCCGCGTCCGAGCTCGACGAGCTTGACGCTCGACGAGCTGATGTCCAGCCCGAACATCGCCGGGTGCTTGCGCCCGAGCAGCGCATCGACAAAGCTCACGACCGACTCTCCCAACGATTGGTCCGCTCGCGGCACACCGCCGCAGACCTGTTATCGGCACCGACCCGCAGCCGCTGGAGCCACCGCAGGTTGGCCAACTGTCTTAATAAGTTACTTCCATGCTAGCAGCAAAGCCCGCGTGCGCCGGGGGAAAAGGCGGGGTCCGGCCACCCATCTCGTTGCACTCCGCCGACGCCCACGGGCCGCGCGGCGCGGATGTAACAGCATCGGCCATCACGGCGCCGGCCGCACGACGGGCTTCGCGGCACACTTCACGCGCCCCCTGCTTTCCTGGCCCCGGTTCCTATAATTCGGGATCCGCCGCGGCCGTACCGCACCCTGCACGGCGGTGACGGCCCCGGCGCCCTGCCGGCCGCCTCGCCCGCCCGCCTCTTACGTCTGGTTTCGTGCCCCACATCGCTGTTTCGATGCCCTGGCTGCTCAGGTCCCTGTCGTGGGTCGCCGGCATCGTCGTCGCGGCCGTGCTGTCGGCCGGTGCGCTGGTGGCGATCGCGCTGTCGTTCGCCTACCCGAACCTGCCGCCGATCGACAGCCTGACCGACTACCAGCCCAAGCTGCCGCTGCGCGTGTTCTCGTCCGACGGCATGCTGCTGGCCGAGTTCGGCGAGGAGCGCCGCACCTTCACGCCGATCGCCCAGATCCCCCCGGTGATGCGCCACGCGGTGCTCGCCGTCGAGGACGCGCGCTTCTACGAGCACGAGGGCGTCGACATCCTGGGCATCGTGCGCGCCGGCCTGGCCAACGTGACCGACGCGAAGAGCCAGGGCGGCTCGACGATCACGATGCAGGTCGCGCGCAACTTCTACCTGTCGTCGGAGAAGACGTTCACGCGCAAGATCTACGAGATCCTGCTGGCGCTGAAGATCGAGTCGCAGCTCTCGAAGGACCAGATCCTCGAGGTCTACATGAACCAGATCTTCCTCGGCCAGCGCGCGTACGGCTTCGCGGCCGCGGCGCAGACCTACTTCGGCAAGCCGCTGGCCGAGGTGACGACGGCCGAGGCGGCGATGCTCGCCGGCCTGCCGAAGGCCCCGTCGGCGTACAACCCATTCGTCAACCCGCAGCGCGCGCTGCAGCGCCAGCGCTACATCCTCGACCGCATGCTCGAGGTCGGCTTCATCGACGAGGCCGGGCACGCGAAGGCCCGGGCGCAGGAACTGCGCTACCGCCGCCCGTCGGACAACCGGGTGCATGCCGAGCACGCCGCCGAGACGGCGCGCCAGCTCGTGTTCGCGCAGTACGGCGAGGAGGCCTACACGCGTGGCCTCAACGTGACGCTGACGATCGACACCGGCGACCAGACCGCGGCGTTCCGCGCGCTGCGCGACGGGCTGATGGCCTTCGAGCGTCGCCAGCACTTCCGCGGCCCCGAGGCCTACGTCGACCTGCCCGCCGACCCGGCCGCGCTCGACCTGCGCGTCGCCGAGGCGCTGGCCGACCATCCGGACAACGACGAGCTGCGCGCCGTCGTCGTGCTCGAGGCGTCGCCGCAGCGCGTCGTCGCGGCGCTGCAGTCGGGCGAGACGATCACCGTCACCGGTCCTGGGCTCAAGCCGGTCGAGTCGGGGCTGGCGGCCAAGGCGCCGGCGAACCGGCAGATCCGCCGCGGCGCCGTCGTGCGTGCCAGCAAGCTCGCCACCGGCACCTGGACGCTGACCCAGATGCCCGAGGTCGAGGCCGCGTTCGTCGCGCTGGAGCCCTCGACGGGCCACGTGCGCGCGATGGTCGGCGGCTTCGACTTCCGCAAGAGCTCGTTCAACCGCGTCACGCAGGGCTGGCGCCAGCCGGGCTCGAGCTTCAAGCCCTTCATCTACTCGGCCGCGCTCGAACACGGCGTCACCCCCGTCACCGTGATCAACGACGCGCCGCTGTTCTTCGACGCCGCGACCACCGGCAGCCAGCCGTGGGAGCCGAAGAACTACGACGGCAAGTTCGAGGGCCCGATGCCGCTGCGCACGGCGCTGGCGAAGTCGAAGAACATGGTCTCGATCCGGCTGCTGCAGGCCGTCGGCCCGCAGACGGCGCAGGACTGGGTCACGCGCTTCGGGTTCGACCGCGACAGGCACCCGCCGTACCTGACGATGGCGCTGGGCGCCGGCAGCGTGACGCCGCTGCAGATGGCCACCGCCTACTCGGTGTTCGCCAACGGCGGCTACCGCGTGCCGCCGACACTGATCGAGCGCATCACCGACTCGCGCGGACGCGTGCTGTTCGCCGCCGAGCCGCCGGTGCTCGACCCGTCGACGCGCGTCATCGACCCGCGCAACGCGTTCGTGATGACGAGCCTGCTGCAGGAGGTCACGCGCAGCGGCACCGCCGCGCGCGCGCAGGCCACGCTCAAGCGCCCCGACCTGTACGGCAAGACGGGCACGACGAACGACTCGATGGACGCGTGGTTCGCCGGCTGGCAGTCCAACCTCGTCGCGGTGGCCTGGGTCGGCTACGACACGCCGCGCAAGCTCGGCGACCGCGAGACCGGCGGCGGTCTGGCGCTGCCGATCTGGCTCGACTACATGGCGTACGCCCTGAAGGGCGTGCCGGTGCAGGAAGCGACGCCGCCCGAGGGCGTCGTGCAAAGCGGCGGCGACTGGGCCTATGCCGAGTTCGCCGACGGCGCCGGCATCACGGCGATCGGCCTCGAGGACGCGCTGCCGCAGACGCCCACCGAGGACGAGCGGCGCGGCATCCTCGACCTGTTCCGGCGCTGACGCTCCAGCGCCCGGCGCTCAGGGCGCGACGTGCAGTGGCCGGCCGGCGTACTCGCTGGCGCAGGCCGACAGCACGGCGAAGAACTCGCGCCCCTCGCGGTCGATCCAGGCGCTGCCCGCGTGGTGGAAGTGGTAGCCCTGGCGTGCGGCGAGCCAGATCTCGTGCAGCGGCGGCTGGGTGTTGACGACGATCCGGCGCCCGCCCGGGAACACGAGCTCGAGCAGGCCGCCGGTGCGCTGCGTGTCGACGTCGATCACGTCGTCCTGCAGCCAGCGGTCGGCCGTCGCCTCGACGGCGGCCAGCACCGCGGCGCTCAGGCGGTCGTACTCGCCGTCGGTCAGCGGCGTGGCGGCAGGGACGGAGGCCATGGTCGATAGAATTCGCGCGATGAACGAAACCCGCCGGCGAAGTGTATCGGCGACCTCGATGCCCCTTCGGCCGACGGCGCTGATCGCGCTGGCCGCCGTCGCCGCGGCACTGGCCGGATGCGGCCAGAAGGGCGACCTCTACCTGCCCGCGCCGCCGCAGGCCGCCTCGGCCCCCGCGCGATGACGCTGCCCGGCGCGCCCTGGTTGCAGCGCCGCGGCCGTTCGCTGTGGCTCGACGGCGTCGAGCTCGACGCACTGGCGCGCACGCACGGCACGCCGCTGTACGTGTACTCGAAGCGCGCGGTCGCGGCCGCCGCCGAGGCTTACCGGCACGCGCTGGCCGGCCGCGCCCACCTGCTGTGCTACGCGATGAAGGCCAACTCGAACCTGGCCGTGCTGCAGACCCTGGCGCGCGCGGGCTGCGGGTTCGACATCGTCTCGGCCGGCGAGCTCGAGCGCGTGCTGGCCGCCGGCGGCGACGCCGGCAAGGTGGTGTTCTCGGGTGTGGGCAAGACGCGCGCCGAGATGGCGCGCGCGCTCGAGGCGGGCGTGCGCTGCTTCAACGTCGAGAGCCAGCCCGAGCTCGGGCGGCTCGACGAGGTCGCCCGCGCCCACGGCGTGCGCGCGCCGGTGAGCCTGCGCGTGAACCCCGACGTCGACGCGAAGACGCACCCGTACATCTCGACCGGCCTGCGCGGCAACAAGTTCGGCATCGCGCACGACGAGGCGCTGGATGCGTACCGTCGCGCCGCGGCACTGCCCGGCCTCGAGGTGCGCGGCATCGACTGCCACATCGGCTCGCAGATCACCGAGGTCGCGCCCTACCTCGACGCGCTCGACCGCCTGCTCGACCTCGTCGAGGCGGTCGAGGCGCACGGCATCTCGCTGCACCACCTCGACGTCGGCGGCGGACTGGGCATCACCTACACCGACGAGAGCCCGCCCACGCCCGACGCGCTGGTGCGCGCCCTGCTCGCGCGGCTGGACGCGCGCGGGCACGGTGCGCGCGAGCTGCTGCTCGAGCCCGGTCGCTCCCTCGTGGGCAACGCCGGCGTGCTGCTGACCGAGGTGCAGTACCTCAAGCCCGGCGCGCACAAGAACTTCTGCATCGTCGACGCGGCGATGAACGACCTCGTGCGCCCGGCGATGTACGAGGCCTGGATGGCGATCGTGCCCTGCGTCGAACGCGACGCCACCGCGACGACCTGGGACGTCGTCGGCCCGGTGTGCGAGTCGGGCGACTGGCTCGGTCGCGACCGTGCGCTGGCCGTCGAGGCCGGCGACATGCTCGCCGTGCTGTCGGCCGGCGCCTACGGGATGGCGATGGCGAGCAACTACAACAGCCGCCCGCGCGCCGCCGAGGTGATGATCGACGGCGACAGGGCCTTCGTCGTGCGTGAGCGCGAGACGGTCACCGCGCTGTTCGCCGGCGAGCACCTGCTGCCGGACTGAGTCCGCCAGGCTCGCGATCGCATCGAGGCAGCGGCTGGACTCCGCCCGTCGCGGCTATTTGGTGAGGGCACCGCCTGCGCGGGTCGTGGCAGCAGGTCGACGGCGGCACCTGCGTTCTCCGGCCCACCTCGCGCGCCGACGTCGCGCCCCGCCAAGGCCGGCGCGGTGCGCACCGGCTTCGCCCTGCCAACGTCGACGCGAGCGCGAATGGGGCCTGCGCCCGCAGATGCCACCATCGCCCTGCACTCCACCGTGGTCGCACTGCACGCGCGTGCAGTGCGCAAGCGTCGGGACGGCGCGTGGCGTGAGTGTGCGGGCGCAGGCCCCATTCGCGCTCGCCACCGCACGTCGCAGGCCGCGACGCTGCCGACGGCACGACGGTCGCAGCGCGCCGACGGTGCCGCGCGAGGTGGGCCGGAGAACGCATGCCCGCGCCGCGTGCCGCACGCCGACCTTGGCAAGGGGGCATTCGTGAACGGCCGCAACGGACCGATTCCACTCGTTAAATGCCGGCGAGTAAGCCCATCGACAATGACAAGCTGGCGCCCGCCGACACCCCGCGTCAGATCCGCCCTTCCTCGACGGCGTGGCAGGCCACCTGCACGCCCTTGAACGCGGTCAGCGCCGGGCGCTCGCGGCTGCAGCGCGCGTCGGCGTGCGGGCAGCGCGGGTGGAAGGCGCAGCCGCTCGGCGGGTTCAGCGGGTTGGGCACCTCGCCTTGCACCGGCGTGCGCGCGCGCCCCGTCATGTGGATGTCGGGAATCGCGTCGAGCAGCATGCGCGTGTACGGGTGGCGCGGCGCAGCGAACAGCTCGCGCTTGGGTGCCAGCTCGACGAGCCGCCCCAGGTACATCACGCCGACCTCGTCGGCCACGTGGCGCACCACCGCGAGGTTGTGCGAGATGAACAGGTACGTCAGTTGCCGCTGCCGCTGCAGGTCCTTCATGATGTTGAGCACCTGCGCCTGCACCGAGACGTCCAGCGCCGACGTCGGCTCGTCGCAGACCAGGAACTCGGGCCCGGTGGCCAGCGCGCGCGCGATCGAGATGCGCTGGCGCTGCCCGCCCGAGAACTGGTGCGGGAACTTCTCGCAGTCGGCGCCGGCCAGCCCCACCGAGTTCAGCAGCTCGACGACGCGGTCGTGGATCGCCGCGTCGCCTTTCACGAGCCCGTGCTCGCGCAACGGCTCGGCGACGATGTCGAGCACCTTCCAGCGCGGGTTCAGGCTCGCGTACGGGTCCTGGAAGATCATCTGCATGCGCCGGCGCAACGTGCGCAGCGTCGCGCCGTCGAGCGTCGCGGTGTCGGTGCCGTCGAAGCGCACGCTGCCGCGCGTCGGTGCGTACAACCCCACCAGCAGCCGCGCCACCGTGCTCTTGCCGCAGCCCGACTCACCCACCAGCGCCAGCGTGCGTCCGCGCGCGATCGCGAAACTCACGCCGTCGACGGCGTGCACGAACTGCCGCGGCCTGCGCTCGACGACGCGGTTCAGCCACGGCGCCGAGACGTCGAACACCTTGGCCAGGTCGCGCACCTCGACCAGCGCGCGCGTGGCCATCGTCTCGGCCGCGCTCATGCGCCCTGCGCATGCAGCCAGCAGGCCGCGCGCGTCGCGCCGGCGGCCACCAGCTCGGGGCGCTCGCGCCGGCAGCGCTCGTAGGCCTTCGGGCAGCGCGGGTTGAAGGCGCAGCCCACGGGAATCGCGTTCAGCCGCGGCATCGCGCCGTCGATCTGCGCCAGCCGCTCGCGCTCGTCGTCCATCGCCGGGATCGAGCCCATCAGGCCCTCGGTGTAGGGGTGGTTCGGCCGGTGGATCACGTCGTGCACCGGCCCGACCTCGACGACACGCCCGGCGTACATCACGGCGACGCGGTCGCAGGTCTCGGCGATCACGCCCATGTCGTGCGTGACCAGCATCACCGCCGCGCCGTGCTCCTTGCACAGGCGCTTGAGCAGCGAAATGACCTGCGCCTGGATCGACACGTCGAGCGCCGTCGTCGGCTCGTCGGCGACGATCAGCCGCGGCTCGGCGGCGAGTGCCAGCGCGATCACGACGCGCTGGCGCATGCCGCCGCTGAACTGGTGCGGGTAGTGGTCGATGCGCTGCTCGGCCGCCGGGATGCCGGTCTCCTGAAGCAGCCGGATCGCGCGCTGCCGCGCCTCGGCCGCCGACACCGGCAGGTGCGTGCGGATCGTCTCGACGAGCTGGCGGCCCACCGTGTACAGCGGGTTCAGCGACGTCAGCGGGTCCTGGAAGATCGCGCCGATCTTGCGCCCGCGGATCGCGCGCATCTGCTCGTGCGGCAGGTCGTCGATGCGCTCGCCCCCCAGGCGGATCTCGCCGCCGGCGATGCGCCCCGGCGGCTCGAGCAGGCCGATGATCGCCGCGCCGGTCAGGCTCTTGCCGGCGCCCGACTCGCCGACGACGCCGAGGATCTCGCCCGGCGCGATCGTGAACGACACGTCGTCGAGCGCGAGCACCGTGCCGCGGCGCGTCGGGAACTCGACGCGCAGGTGCCTGAC
>JBBION010000151.1:0-7586 GCA_037443345.1 Rubrivivax sp.
GCCGCGCGCACCGGCACGGCGCTGAGCGCCGCGACGCACCGCCGGCGCTCAGCGCGGCGGCTCGTCGTCCCAGACCTCGGCCTGCGCCGCCTCGCGCAGCGCGCGCCGGCGCCGGCGTGCGATCAGCCACGGCTCGACGGCCAGACAGACTGCCATCACGGCGTACGAGCCCCACACGTACAGGCCGTACCCGCCCATGTCGAGGAAGGCGCCGACGCTGCCCCAGTTCATCGCCCGCCTCCCGCGTGACCATGCACCAGGTCGCGGACCCAGCCGGTGTGGCGCTCGCGCTCGAGCACGATCGCGCGCGTGCGCATGAAGACGACGGCGAAGGCGTAGGCCCAGCAGGCGAAGGTCATCAGCAGCATCGCGGTGAGCATCGTCTCGGCCATCTTCGGCGCCGCGGTCAGGCTGACCGACGCGCCCTGGTGCAGCGTGTTCCACCACTTGACCGAGAAATAGATGATGGGCACGTTGACCGCGCCGACGACCGCGAGCAGCGCCCCGGCGCGGTCGGCGCGGCGCGTGTCGTCGATGGCCTCGACCAGCGCGATGAATCCGAGGTAGAGGAACAGCAGGATCAGCGTCGACGTCAGCCGCGCATCCCACACCCACCACGTGCCCCAGGTCGGCTTGCCCCACAGCGCGCCGGTCCACAGCGCGACGGCGGTGAACATCGCGCCGGTGGGGGCGATGGCGCGGGCGACCATGGCGGCCAGCCGCGCGTTGAACGCCCAGCCGATGGCGGCCCAGAACGCCATCACCAGATACAGCAGCATGCCCATCCACGCTGCGGGCACGTGGATGAAGATCACGCGGTAGACCTCGCCCTGCGTCGCGTCCGTCGGCGCGACGAAGAAGCCGATGTACAGCCCGGCCGCCGCGAGCAGGCCGGCGACGGCCCACAGCCAGGGGATCAGCACGCCGGCCAGGGTGAAGAAGCGCGCCGGCGAGGCGAAGGTGAACAGCGTCAGTCGGTGGGTCATGGTCGGGGCGGACGGCGGTCGGGGTTCGTCTGCGGGTCGGGTGTCCTTGCGGCGCTCACTCGACCGAGATGCGCAGCGCCGCGGCGGTGGCGAACGGCGCGCCCATCGCGGTGGCGATCAGCAGCGCGCCGAGCAAAGAGTAATGGCCGACGGCGGACTGCCCGGCCTCCACCGTGCCCACCGCGCCAGCGCCGAAGATCAGTGCCGGCATCGCCAGCGGCAGCACGATGAGCAGCAGCAGCATGCCACCGCTGCGCAGGCCAAGCGTCAGCGCCGCGGCCAACCCGCCGAGCAGACTGAGCACCGGCGTGCCCAGCAGCAGGCCGACGACGAGCGACGCCAGCGCAGGCGCCGACAGGTCGAACACGATGCCGAGCACCGGCGCGGCGATGATCAGTGGCAGCCCGTTGACGCACCAGTGCGCCGCGCTCTTCGCCGCCGCCACGACGGCCAGCGACTGCGGCACGAGCAGCATCTGCTCGAGCGAGCCGTCGGCGAGGTCGCCGGCGTAGATCGCGTTCACGGACAGCATCGTCGCCAGCAGCGCGCACACCCACACGACGCCGGGGGCGATCTGGCGCAGCGTGTTCGGCTCGGGGCCGACGCCGAGCGGGAACAGGCTCACCGCGACGACGAAGAACACCAGCGGCAGCAGCGCGTCGAGCCGGCGGCGCGCCGCGAGCCGCAGGTCGCGCAGCAGCACGGCGACGAACAGCGCCGTCACGCCGCCCCCCGAAGCCGGGCGTCGTCCACCCCGGCTCGCGCGCGCAGCGCGGGCACGTAGGCTTCGAGGTCGAGCACCTGCGGCGTGGGCTCGCGCAGGCCCGGCGCCTGGTGGCTCGTCATCAGCACGCTGCCGCCGCGCCGGGCGTGCGCGCCCAGCACGGCGTGCAGCGCCTGCAGGCCGTCGTCGTCGAGCGCGTCGAACGGCTCGTCGAGCAGCCACACCGACGGCGGCTGCGGCAGCGCCAGCCGCGCCAGCGCGCTGCGCCGGCGCTGGCCCTGGCTGAGCGTGCGCACCGGCGCGTCGCGCAGCACCGCTACGCCCAGACGTCCCAGCGCCGCGTCCAGGTCGGCGTCGGCCGGATCCTGCCCTTGCAGGCGGGCGAGAAAGCGCAGCGCCTCGGCCACCGTCAGGTCGTCCTTCAGCGCATTGACGTGCGCGAGATAGAGCAGCCGCGTGCGCCACGCGGGCGGCAGGTGCCGCACCGGACGGCCGTCGAGGTCGATCTCGCCGCGCGCCGGCGCCGCGAGACCGGCCAGCACGCGCAGCAGGCTCGTCTTGCCGCGGCCGTTGCGTCCGCGCAGCCAGACCACGTCTCCGGGGCGCAGCGTCAGCGACAGCCCGCGCAGCAGCGGCCGCTCGCCGCGCTGCACGCCGAGCCCGCGCGCGTTCAGCGTCGGTGCCCGGTCGCCGGCCGGCACCGCCAACGCATCGGGCTGTGCTTGCACATCTGTCGAACCCCAGGGCATGTCCGGCCGACCGGTCCTTGCATCACGACCAGGCTATTGTGGCGTGCCCTCCCTGCGGCAAGGCCATGACGCCGGGGCTCTCGTATACCCTGCCACCGCCGTCCGGGGGCTTTGGCGCGGGCCCGGCGCTGCGCACTACCATTGCGCGAATTCCGCGCGCGGGCGCCGCCGTTCACGGTGGCGACGCGCCGGGGCCGCAAAGGACGTCCGGCATGAAGCCTCGCCACAAGCGCCTCACGATCGCCGCCGTCGGCCTGCTCGCCGTCGGCGGCATCGTCACGCTGGTGCTCAACGCGTTCCAGAGCAACCTCGTGTTCTTCTACTCGCCGTCGCAGGTGGCCGCCCACGAGGCGCCGGCCAATCGGACGTTTCGCATCGGCGGGCTGGTCGAGGAAGGCACGGTCAAGCGCGACGGGCTGAAGGTGACCTTCGTCGTCACCGACACCGCGCAGACGATCCCCGTGCGCTACGAGGGCATCCTGCCCGACCTGTTCAAGGAGGGCAAAGGCGTGGTTGCGCAGGGCCGCCTCGAGAGCGGCGTGTTCGTCGCGCACGAGGTGCTGGCCAAGCACGACGAGAACTACATGCCGCCCGAGGCGGCCGAGGCCATCGAGCGGGCGCGCAAGGGCCAGTCCGACATCGCCGGCACCGTGGTCCAGCCCGCCGCCGCGCCGCCGCGATGATTCCGGAACTCGGTCACTTCCTGCTGTGGCTGGCCGCGGGCCTGACGCTGGCGCTGGGCCTCGTGCCGCTGATCGGCGCGCAGCGCGGCAACGCCGATTGGATGGCGCTCGCGCGCCCGGGCGCCGCGGCGCTGTGGGTGCTGATCGCGCTGAGCTACGCGTGCCTGACGGCGAGCTTCGTGCGCAACGACTTCTCGGTGCTCGCCGTTGCGTCGCACTCCAATTCGGCGTTGCCGCTGTTCTACCGCGTCGCCGGCGTGTGGGGCGGCCACGAGGGGTCGATGCTGCTGTGGCTGCTGATGCAGGCCACGTGGACGTGGGCGGTCGCCGCGTTCAGCCGCTCGCTGCCGCTGCCCGTCGTCGCGCGCATCGTCGCCGTGCTGGGCTGGCTCACGCTGGGCGTGCTGCTGTTCGTGCTGCTGACGTCGAACCCGTTCGAGCGGCTGGTGCCCGTGCCGGCCGACGGCCGCGACCTGAACCCGCTGCTGCAGGACCCCGGGATGATCTTCCACCCGCCGATGCTGTTCATGGGCTACGTCGGGTTCTCGGTGGCCTACGCGTTCGCGGTCGCGGCGTTGATCGGCGGCAACCTGGACGCGCAGTGGGCCCGCTGGACGCGGCCGTGGACCACGACGGCCTGGGCCTTCCTGACGGTGGGCATCGCGCTGGGCAGCTGGTGGGCGTACTACGAGCTCGGCTGGGGCGGGTGGTGGTTCTGGGACCCGGTCGAGAACGCGTCGTTCATGCCGTGGCTCGTCGGCACCGCGCTGATCCACTCGCTGGCGGTGACCGAGAAGCGCGGCGCGTTCAAGTCGTGGACGGTGCTGCTGGCGATCGTCGCGTTCTCGCTGTCGCTGCTGGGCACCTTCCTCGTGCGCTCCGGCGTGCTGACCTCGGTGCACGCCTTCGCGACCGACCCGCGGCGCGGGCTGTTCATCCTCGTGCTGATGGCGCTGGCCACCGGCGTCGCGCTGGCGCTGTACGCGTGGCGCGCACCGAAGGTGGGGCTGGGCTCGCGGTTCGCGACGGTGTCGCGCGAGACGGCGCTGCTGGCCAACAACGTGCTGCTCGTCGTGGCGACCGGCGCGGTGATGCTCGGCACGCTGTACCCGCTGGTGCTCGACGCGCTGAACCTGGGCAAGATCTCGGTCGGCCCGCCCTACTTCGACACCGTGTTCGTGCCGATCATGGCGCTGCTGGTGTTCGTGATGGGCGTGGGGCCGCTGGCACGCTGGAAACAGGCCGAGCTGCCCGACCTCGGCCGACGCCTGCGCTGGGCCGCGGGCGTGACGGTGCTCAGCGCGCTCGGCGCGTCGTGGGCCTCGGGCAGGATGTCGCTGCTGTCGCTGCTCGGGCTGCTGATGGCGTTCTGGATCGTCGCCACGGTGGCCACCGACCTCGTCGAGCGGCTGCGGCCTGCCGGCGGGCTGCGCACCGGCCTGTGGCATCGCGTGCGCCAGCTGCCGCGCGCGCACGTGGGCATGACGCTGGCGCACCTCGGCGTGGCGGTGTTCATCGTCGGCGTGACGATGGTGCGCACGCACGAGGTCGAGCGCGACGTCACGATGAAGCCCGGCGACCAGACCACGGTGGCCGGCTACACGTTCGCGCTCGAGCGCCTCGAGACGGTGCGCGGCCCGAACTACCAGGGCGTGCGCGGCGTCGTGCGCGTCACCGAGGGCGACCGCCCCGTGGCGACGCTGCAGCCTGAGAAGCGCATCTACAACGTGCAGCGCATGCCGATGACGGAGGCCGGCATCGACCCGGGGTTCGGGCGCGACCTGTACGTGTCGCTGGGCGAGCCGGTGGACGGCGGCGCGTGGATCGTGCGCGTGTACGTCAAGCCCTTCGTCGACTGGATCTGGGCCGGCTGCGTGTTCATGGCGCTGGGCGGCCTGCTCGCGATCTCCGACCGTCGCTACCGTGCACGTGCGACCCGGGACGCGTCGGTGCCGGCCGCCGCGGCCAACGCCGCGCGATGAAGAGCCTGCGCTTCCTGCTGCCGCTGGCGCTGTTCGCCGTCGTCGTCGGCTTCCTCGCCGTCGGCCTGGGGCTCAACCCGCGCGAGGTGCCCTCGCCGCTGATCGGCAAGCCGGCGCCCGACTTCGCGCTGGCGCGGCTCGACGACCCGCAGCGCGTCGTGCGCCGCGACGAGCTGCTGGGCCAGGTGTGGATGCTCAACGTGTGGGCCTCGTGGTGCGCGCCGTGCCGCGAGGAGCACCCTGTCGTGATCGACGTCGCCCGCCGCGGGCTCGCACCGGTCTACGGCCTGAACTACAAGGACAACCGCGCCGCGGCGCTGCAGTGGCTCGCCGGGCTGGGCGACCCGTACCGCGCGACGCTGTTCGACGGCGACGGGCGCGTGGGCATCGACTTCGGCGTGTACGGCGTGCCCGAGACCTTCGTCATCGACCGCCAGGGCATCGTGCGCTTCAAGCACACCGGTCCGTTGACGCCTGCCGTCGTGCGCGAGCGCATCGAACCGCTGCTGAGGGACCTGAATGCGCGCGGCTAGCCCCGCATCACTGCCGGCCTGCCGCGTCGGCTCCGGTGCCCGGGCGCTGCTCGCCACCGCGACGCTGCTCGTCGCGCTGCTGGCGGCACTGGTGACCTCGGCAGCCCATGCCGCCGATGCCGCGAGCGCCAGCGACGACCCGGCGCTCGAAGCGCGCGTGATGCGCCTGTCGGCCGAACTGCGCTGCCTGGTGTGCCAGAACCAGACCATCGCCGACTCGCACGCCGAGCTCGCCGTCGACCTGCGCAACCAGGTGCGCGAGATGCTGCGCGCCGGCCGCAGCGACCGCGAGGTGCTCGACTACATGACGGCGCGCTACGGCGACTTCGTGCTCTACCGCCCGCCTTTGAAGCCCACGACGGCACCGCTGTGGTTCGGGCCGCTCGCACTGCTGGCCCTGGGCGGTGCCGTGCTGTTCGTCGTCCTGCGGCGGCGCCAGCGCCTGAGTGCCGACCAGTTCGAGCCCGACACCGACGGCGACGGCCTCGCCGGCGATCCCGTCGCGACCCCGCGCACGCCGCGCGCCCCGACGTCATGACGCCGACGGCCGATCGCCTGCGTGCCGAACTGCAGCGCCTGCGCACGCGGCACGACGCCGGCGTGCTCGACGCCGCCGCCTACGACGCGGCACGTGCGCCGCTGGAGCGCCAGCTCGTCGACCTGCTCGTCGACGCCCCGGCCACTCGGCCGTCGCGTCGTCTCGTCGCGACCGTCGCCGCCGTGGCGCTCGTCGTGGCCGCGGCCGGCTACTCGGTGACGGGGTCGCCCGACCTGCTCGCGCTGCGCGCGCCCGGCGCGACGACGGCGGTGACGGTCGATGCCGGCGACGGCGCACCGCAAGTCGACGAAGCGCAGATCGTCGAGCTGATGCAGCGCATGGAAGCGCGTCTGCGCGAGCAGCCCGACAACGCCGACGGCTGGGCCCTGCTCGCAAGGTCGTACACGGGCCTGGGGCGCTTCTCGGAGGCGGCGCCGGCATTCCGCCGGGCGATCGCGCTGCGACCCGACGACCCCGACCTGCTGGCCGACTTCGCCGACGCACTGGCGGCGCTGTACGGCGGGCAGTTCAACGACGAGGTGCTGGGCCTCGTCGAGCGCGCCCTGGCCATCGCGCCCGACCACCTGAAGGCGCTGGCACTGGCCGGCAGCGCCGCGTTCGACCGGCGCGACTTCGCCACCGCGGTGGCGAACTGGGAGCGCGTGGCCACCGGCCTGCCGCCCGACAGCCCGGTGCTGGCTCAGGTGCGCGCGAGCATCGCCCAGGCACGCCAGGCCGGCGGGCTGCCCGAAGGCTCGCCGCCCGCGGCGGCCGCTGCCCGCGCACCCGGCCCAGCCGCCGCACCGCCGGCGGAGCCGACTCCGGGCACCGAAGCGCTTTCCGGCCGCGTCAGCGTGGCGGCGGGGTTGGCGGCGCAGGCGAGCCCGGACGACACCGTCTTCATCGTCGCACGGCCGGCCGACGGCTCACGCATGCCGCTGGCCGTGCTGCGCAAGCAGGTCAAGGACCTGCCGACCACGTTCGTGCTCGACGACAGCCTCGCGATGGCGCCTGGCGCGCGCATCTCGGCGCACGACAAGGTGATCGTGGCGGCGCGGGTGAGCCGCAGCGGCAACGCGATGACGCAGGCGGGGGACCTGGTCGGCGAGTCGGCGCCGGTGGCGCCGGGCACGCGCGACATCGTCGTCGAGATCCGCACCGTCGTCGCACGCTGACGGCAGCACCGACGGTGCGGCGGGCCGCGGCGCTGCCCGCCGTGAAGGCGGCTACACGGCCACCGCCTCGGCGCTGCCGTCCCACGCCGCGCTGACGTGGCGGTGGATCTCGGCCGCGCCCTTCTCGCGCAGGAACTGCGCGAACGCCAGCGCCACCTGCGGCATCTCGCGCGACGTCAGGTGCACGGCGTTCCATTCGCGCTGGACCGGGTTGTT
>JBBION010000152.1:0-5672 GCA_037443345.1 Rubrivivax sp.
GCAGACCAACCTGCGCTTCGGCTGCGTGATCCTGCGCCACTACCTCGACCGCGAGCGCGGCGACCTGTTCATGGCGCTGGGCCGCTACAACGGCAGCCGCGGCCGCGCCGAGTACCCCAATGCCGTGTTCGCCGCGCGCAAGCGGTGGCTACACGACGCCTCGGCCTGACGCCTGAGGGCGTTCGCCGGGCTACAGCCCGCGCCACTCGCGCGGCGCGGCGGCGTCGATGCCGGCCAGCGCCAGCACGCGTTCGACGGTGTCGTCGACCAGCTCGTCGATCGTGCGCGGCCGGTGGTAGAACGCCGGCAGCGGCGGGTACACGACGCCGCCCATCTCGGTCACGGCCGTCATGTTGCGCAGGTGGGCGAGGTTGAGCGGCGTCTCGCGCACCAGCAACACGAGGCGCCGGCGCTCCTTCAGCGCGACGTCGGCCGCGCGCGTCAGCAGGTTGTCGGCCAGGCCGTGCGCGATCGCGGCCAGGCTCTTCATCGAGCACGGCGCGACGACCATCGCCGCCGTGGCGAACGAGCCGCTGGCGATGCAGGCGCCGACATCGGCGTGAGAGTGGGCCTCGTCGGACAGGCCCTCGAGCGAAGCGCGGTCGAGGCCGAGTTCGTGGTGGGCGTTGAGCACGCCGGCCGGCGTGGCGACCAGGTGCGTGTGCACGCCCAGCGCGCGTGCCCGCTCCAGCAGGCGCACGCCGTATACCGCGCCGCTGGCGCCGGTCAGGCCGACGACCAGCCGCGGCGGCGGGCTCATTGCGAGGTGCCGAGCACCTGCTGCAGCTCGCCGCTCTGGTACATCTCCATCATGATGTCGGAGCCGCCGACGAACTCGCCGTCGACGTACAGCTGCGGGATCGTCGGCCAGTTGGCGTACTCCTTGACGCCCTGGCGGATCGCCTCGTCCTCGAGCACGTTGACGGTGGTCAGCTCGTCGACCCCGCAGGCCTTCAGGATCTGGATCGCGCGGCCCGAGAAGCCGCACATCGGGAACTGCGCCGTGCCTTTCATGAACAGCACGACGCGGTGGTTCTTGACGAGCTGGTCGATGCGCTGCTGGACGTCGTTCATGGCCTCGGGAACGTGGATCGGCGAAGCCGTCACTTTACTCGCGAGGCGCCCCGCGCGCCGCGGCCGGCGCGAAGGCCCTGATCGCCGGAGCGCGGCCGAAGGCGGCGCCGGACCTCTCAAGGACACGCCGGGCCGCCCCAAGTCTCCTTGACCCCCACGGGGGGCGGGCCGGGCCTGGCCCGGCCCTGGAGGCGCTCAGAAGGCGTAGGTCACGCCCAACTGCAGGACGGGCGCCAGGCGCAGTTCGCGCATGGCATCGTCGAACGCCGTGCCGTCCTGGCCGGCGGCATTCAGTCGCAGCCCACCGCCGCCGTGGCCCCCCAGCCCAATGTCGGCCGTGAACCCCCAGCCGACGCGCGGCCACACGCCGGTGAAGCCGAGCCCGACGTAGGGCAGCGCGCCCGTCGCCGCGTCGGAGCCCGGCCACGTCGTGGCACGTCCCGGCAGCACCAGTCCCGTGCCGGCGCCACCCGGCACCGCCGCCGCGCGTGCGAACGTCAGCGCGCTGGTCGCACGCAGGCCGCCGGCAAACTCGCCCCCGGCGCTGCGCACGTCGAACAGGTAGTAGTCGCCGACCAGCCGCAGGCCCGACGACGCGGGCGCCTCGGGCCACAGCCCGGCTGCGCCGAGCCCGACCCACTGCGTGCGCAGTTGCCAGCGCGGCCACGGCGTCTCGTCGGGCGCCACAAATCCGTTCTGCGCCGCCGCCGCACCGGCTGCGGCCGTCAACAGGCCGGCACAGAGCACACGAAAGACTTGCATCGTCGACTCCTTCGCCGTCCGGGCCCGCGACCGGGGCGGCGTACGTCAGCGGGTCCACGCAGTTCGTGTTCGCACTCTACGCCCCAGCCGGCGCGGGCGGGTCACCGGTGGGCGGAGGACGACCCGGCTTGCGGGATTTCGCACGCCGCGGCGTCGCGAAGGCGCCCACCGGTGCATCGCTCGTGCCCCGCGAGGTCGCGCCGCGTCGCGATGGCCTCGAAACCCCCGGCGGCAAGGAGTCGGCGCACCGCGTCGCCCTGGTCGAAGCCGTGCTCCAGCAGCAACCAGGCCCCTGCGCGAAGGTGAGCACGTGCTCCGAGCACGATGCTGCGCAGCGCGCCGAGGCCGTCGCCGCCCGGGCTGAGCGCCAACAGCGGTTCGTGGCGCAGCGCCGCCAGATGCGGGTCGGCGGTCGCGATGTACGGCGGGTTGGCCAGCGCGAGGTCGAGCGGCGGCGCGCCGACCGGCGACCACCAGTCGCCGAGCAGCCACTGCACCGGCAGGCCCAGCCGTTCGCCGTTGGCGCGCGCGACGGCCAGCGCGTCGGCGCTCGCGTCGACCGCGCGCACGACGGCGCGTGGGCAGCCGCGCGCGACGGCCAGCGCGATCGCGCCGCTGCCGGTGCCGAGGTCGATCACCTGCGGCGCGGGCAGCGCGGTGAGCTCGCCGGCCAGCAGATCGAGCGCCAAGTCGACCAGCGTCTCCGTGTCGGGTCGCGGGTCGAGCACGGCCGGCGTGACCTGCAGGGCGAGGCCGTGGAACTCCCGCCAGCCGGTCAGGTAGGCCAGCGGCACGCCGTCGGCGCGCCGCTGCAGGTCGGCACGCACCGCCTGCGCCGCCGCCGGGTCGAGCACGTCGTCGCCATGCGCGATGACCCAGGTGCGCGGCCGCTGCAGCCGGTGCGCGAGCAGCAGCTGCGCGTCGAGGCGGTCGACGCCGGCCTGCCGCGCCTCGGCCAGCAGCGCGTCGACGGTGAGCACGCGCTCGCTCACGGGTTCAGTCGCGCTGCCCGCTCTCGAGCGCGGCGAGCTGCTCGGCCGCGCGTGCGGCGCGCAGCGCGTCGGTGACGTCGTCGAGGTCGCCGTCCATCACCTGGCCGAGCTTGTACAGCGTCAGGTTGATGCGGTGGTCGGTCAGCCGCCCCTGCGGAAAGTTGTAGGTGCGGATGCGGTCGCTGCGGTCGCCGCTGCCGACCAGGCTCTTGCGCGTCGCGGCCTCCTTCGCCTCGCGCTCGGCGCGGTCGCGCTCGCGCAGCCTCGCGGCGAGCACGGCCATCGCCTTGGCCTTGTTGCGGTGCTGGCTGCGGTCGTCCTGGCACTCGGCGACGATGCCGGTGGGCAGGTGCGTGATGCGGATCGCGCTGTCGGTCTTGTTGACGTGCTGGCCGCCGGCGCCGCTGGCGCGGAAGGTGTCGATGCGCAGGTCGGCCGGGTTGATCGCGACCTCCTCGGCGGCGTCGGGCTCGGGCATCACGGCCACGGTGCACGCGCTGGTGTGGATGCGGCCCTGGCTCTCGGTGGCCGGCACGCGCTGCACGCGGTGGCCGCCCGACTCGAAGCGCAGCTTGCCGTAGGCGCCTTCGCCCTCGACGCGCAGCACCAGCTCCTTGTAGCCGCCGAGGTCCGACGGACTCTGGCTCATGACCTCGGTGCACCAGCCCTGGCGCTCGCAGTAGCGCAGGTACATGCGCGCGAGGTCGCCGGCGAACAGCGCCGACTCGTCGCCGCCGGTGCCGGCGCGGATCTCGACGAAGGCGTGGCGCGCGTCGTCGGGATCCTTCGGCACCAGCGCGGCCTGCAGCTCGGCGTGCAGCCGCTCGAGGTCGGCCTGCGCCTGCTCGATCTCGTCGCGCGCCATCGCGGCCATCTCGGCGTCGAGGTCCGGCTGCGCGAGCAGTTCGCGCGCGGCGGCGAGGTCGCGTTCGCGCTGCCCGTAGGCGCGAAAGCGCGCGACGACGTCGGCGGCCTCGGCCTGCTCGCGGGCGAGCGTGCGCCAGCGTGCGATGTCGGCCGTGACGCGCGGGTCGGCCAGGCTGGCGTCGAGCTCGGCCAGGCGCATCGCGAGGCGCTCGAACTGTTGGCGGAGGCGTTCGTTCATCGACGAGGCGGGCGACCGCGGCCGCGCGGTGCCAGGGCAGGCACGGGCCGGGCGACGGGCCCGCTAGCGGTGGCCGCCGTCGGTGTGGCGGCCGTGGCGCAGGAACAGCCGCGACACGGTGTCGGCCACGTGCCCGCGCTGCTCGCCGTCGGCGGCGTGCAGCTCGGCGAAAGCGCCGTGCAGCAGCTTGTGCGTCAGCCCGCGGCTGAGCGCGTCGAGCACCGCGTCGACGCTCTCGCCTCGCGCGAGCATGCGCCGCGCGCGCGCCAGCTCCAGCTCGCGCCAGTCGTCGGCCTGGCGATTGATGGCCTGGATCAGCGGCACGCTGGCGCGCTGATCGAGCCAGTGCACGAAGCTCTGCACGCCGGCGTCGATGATCGCCTCGGCCTGCTCGACGGCGGCCTGGCGCTTCTCGCCGGCGGACTGCACCAGCGTCGACAGGTCGTCGACGGTGTAGAGGTAGACGTCGGACAGGCCGCCGACCTCGGGCTCGATGTCGCGCGGGACCGCGAGGTCGACCATGAACATCGGGCGGTGTCGACGCGCCTTCAGCGCGCGCTCGACCGCGCCCAGGCCGATGATCGGCAGCGTGCTGGCGGTGCACGAGACGACGGCGTCGAACTCGTGCAGCCGCTGCGGCAGGTCGGCGAGGCGCAGCGCCTGCGCGCCGAAGCGACCGGCGAGCTTCTCGCCGCGCTCGAGCGTGCGGTTGGCCACCGCCATCAGCTTGGGCTCGCGCGCTGCGAAGTGCGTCGCGACGAGCTCGATCATCTCGCCGGCGCCGACGAACAGCACGCGGATCTCGCGCAGGTCCTCGAACAGCTGCGACGCCAGCCGAACCGCGGCGGCGGCCATGCTGATCGAGTGCGCGCCGATCTCGGTCGACGTGCGCACCTCCTTGGCCACCGAGAACGAGCGCTGGAACAGCTGGTGCAGCGTGGTACCCAGCGTGCCAGCCTCGTCGGCGCCGCGCACGGCCTGCTTCATCTGGCCCAGGATCTGCGGCTCGCCGAGCACCATCGAGTCGAGCCCGGCGGCGACGCGGAACGCGTGCCGCGCCGCGGCGCGCTCCTCCATCACGTAGGTGTGCGACAGCAGGTGCGACGCGCTGACGCCGCCTTGCTCGGCCAGCCAGTCCATCGCCGGCGTGACGAGGTCGCGCACCGCCTCGGGCCGCGCCGCGACGTACAGCTCGGTGCGGTTGCACGTCGACACCAGCGCCGCCTCGGGCATCGCGCGCTGTACACGGTCGCGGAACGCGCGCAGCACCGGCGGCAGCTGCTCGGGCGCGAACGCGAACCGGCCGCGCAGGTCCAGCGGCGCGGTCGTGTGGTTCAGGCCCAGCGCGAAGACGCTCATGTGGCGGATTGTAAGATTTGGCGGTGGTCGGACCTCGGGCGAATCCCGATGGTGCCGAGCCGGGCGGGGCATGACCTTGACCGGAATCAACCCCGCCGCAGCCGCAGCCGGCTCGACGGCGGCTTTTTTGCCCCGCTGCGCATGGGTCCGCTCGACGGCTTCTGGCATCTCGTCAACTTCTTCGCGCCGGCACTGTTCGTCGGCGCGTCGGCCGCCGCGGCCGCCAAGCTGCTGTGGCGGCGCGAGCTGTCCGGCGTCGGCTGGGCGCGGCTGGCCGGCTGGGCCAGCGGCGCCGGCGCGGCCGTGCTCCTCGGCGGGCTGGTCGGGTTCGGTCGCGACGGCAGGATGGCGACCTACGGCCTGATGGTCGCCGCCTGCGC
>JBBION010000152.1:5772-7569 GCA_037443345.1 Rubrivivax sp.
GCGACCTCGCCGCGCAGCGAGTGCGGCAGCGCCTGCGTGATGCGCGCGTCGATCATCTGCCCGACGAGCCGCCCGGCGTGCGGGCCGCCGTCGAAGTTGACGATGCGGTTGCACTCGGTGCGCCCCATCAACTCGGCGGCATTCTTCTTCGACGGGCCTTCGACGAGGATGCGCTGCACGGTGCCGACGCGGCTGTCGCCGATGCGGCGTACGTTCGCCTCGAGTGCGGCCTGCAGATGCTGCAGTCGCCGCAGCTTGACGTCGTGCGGCGTGTCGTCGGGGAGGTTGGCCGCCGGCGTGCCCGGGCGCGGGCTGAAGACGAAGCTGAAGCTTGCGTCGAAGCCGACGTCGTCGACCAGCGTCATCAGCTGCGCGAAGTCGTCGTCGCTCTCGCCGGGGAAGCCGACGATGAAGTCGCTCGACAGGCTGATGCCCGGGCGCACCGCGCGCAGCCGGCGGACCGTGCTCTTGTACTGCAGCGCCGTGTAGCCGCGCTTCATCGCGGCGAGGATGCGGTCGCTGCCGTGCTGCACCGGCAGGTGCACGTGGTTGACGAGCTGTGGCAGCTTCGCGTAGGCGTCGATCAGCCGCTGCGTGAACTCGTTGGGGTGGCTCGTCGTGTAGCGGACGCGATCGATGCCCGGGATCTCGGCGACGTACTCGAGCAGCAGCGCGAAGTCGGCGATGTCGGCCGTGTCACCCATCCGTCCGCGGTAGGCGTTGACGTTCTGCCCGAGCAGCGTCACTTCCCTGACACCCTGGTCGGCCAGCCCGGCGACCTCGGTCAGCACGTCGTCGAACGGGCGGCTGACCTCCTCGCCGCGCGTGTACGGCACGACGCAGTAGCTGCAATACTTGCTGCAGCCTTCCATGATCGAGACGAACGCGCTCGCGCCGTCGACCCGCGCCGGCGGCAGGTGGTCGAACTTCTCGATCTCCGGGAAGCGGATGTCGACCTGTGGCCGCTGCTGGCGCCGGCGCGCCTCGATCATCTGCGGCAGCCGGTGCAGCGTCTGCGGGCCGAACACGAGGTCCACGTACGGCGCGCGCTGCACGATGGCCTCGCCCTCCTGGCTCGCGACGCAGCCGCCGACGCCGATCAGCACGCCCTTCTTCTTCAGGTGCTTGACGCGGCCGAGGTCGCTGAACACCTTCTCCTGCGCCTTCTCGCGCACCGAGCAGGTGTTGAACAGGATCAGGTCCGCCTGCTCGGGGTCGGGCGTCGGCTCGTAGCCGTCGGCCGCGCGCAGCACGTCGGCCATCTTGTCCGAGTCGTACTCGTTCATCTGGCAGCCGAACGTGCGGATGTAGACCTTCTTCGTTGTCATCGCGCGTCCCGTCACGGCTTGGTCCACTTCTGCGCGGCGCGGTTGAACGACCATGCCTGCGCCTGCTGCGCGCTCGTCGGCCACGGCTCGTTGGCCACCTCGTCGGCGCGCAGCAGCCACACGTCCATCAGCAGCCCGGTGGTCGCCTCGACGGTGTAGTGCACGACGCGCTTCTGGCCCGCGAGCGACGCCGGCGTCTGCAGCAGGTTGCTCTCGCCGCGGATGCGTGCGCCCGGCGCGAGTCGCGCCGGCGCGCCGTTGAGCGTCACGGTGGGCGGCGCGACGAACTCGACCTCGCCGCGCAGCGCGCTCGGCGGGAAGTCGCGCCGGACCTGTGCGGCAGCAGGCAGGGCCACCGCGACGGCGAGCGCGACGGGCAAGACACAGCGGAGCATGGTGTGATCCAGGGGCTGTGGGAAGGGCGCGGCGGTGCGGGTCACGCCACCGCGAGTGAAGTGCGAATTCTAGG
>JBBION010000153.1:0-2480 GCA_037443345.1 Rubrivivax sp.
CGCTGCGCGCGCGTGATGCCGACGTACATCAGCCGCCGCTCCTCCTCGAGCCGCTGGGGCGTCATCTCGTCGTCGTCGGCCTTGAACGGCAGCAGCCCTTCGTTGACGCCGGCGAGGAACACGTGCGGCCACTCCAGGCCCTTGGCCGCGTGCAGCGTCGACAGCGTGACCACGTCCTGGTCGTCGCCGCGCTCGGCCAGGCTGAGGATGACGCTGATCGTCTGCGCGACCTGCAGCACGCTCTGCCTCTCGGTCTCGAACGTGCCGCCGTCCTGGGTGATGTCGCCGCCGCAGCGCCTGGCGATCCAGTCGACGAAGTCGAGCACGTTGGCCCAGCGTGCGGCGGCGAGCTTGGCGTTGTCCTCGCCGTCGTGCAGGTGCTGCTCGTAGCCGATGTCCTTGAGCCAGTCGAGCAGCAGCGTCTTCGCCGCCTCGGCGCCCTCGGCGTGGCGCGCGCGGTACTCGAGCTCGTTGACGTAGCGGCCGAACTCGTGCAGCGAGCCGGCCGCCTTGGCGCCCAGCGCCGTGTCGAGCATCGGCGAGTGCAGCGCCTCGAACAGGCTCGTCTTCCACTGCGCGGCGAACTCGCCGAGCTTGGTCAGCGTCGTCGCGCCGATGCCGCGCTTGGGCGTCGAGACGGCGCGCAGGAAGGCCGGGTCGTCGTCGGCGTTGACGAGCAGGCGCAGCCATGCGGTGAGGTCCTTGATCTCGGCGCGGTCGAAGAAGCTCTGCCCGCCCGAGACCTTGTACGGGATCTGCGCCGCGCGCAGCTTCTGCTCGAACGCCTTCGACTGGTGGTTGGCGCGGTACAGCACCGCGAAGTCGGCGAACTTCACCGGGCCGCCCTGGCTGCGCAGCGACTGGATGAAGGCCACCGCGCGCTCGGCCTCGTGCTCCTCGCCGTCGCACTCGACGATGCGCACCGGCTCGCCGTCGCCGAGCGCGCTCCACAGCGTCTTCGGGAACAGCTTGGGGTTGGCCGAGATCACGGCGTTGGCCGCGCGCAGGATGTGACCCGTCGAGCGGTAGTTCTGCTCGAGCGCGATCACCTTCAGCCGCGGGTACTCCTGCGGCAGGCGCTTGAGGTTGTCGAGCGTCGCGCCGCGCCAGCCGTAGATGCTCTGGTCGTCGTCGCCCACCGCGGTGAACAGGCCGCCCTCGTCGTGCGGGCCGACGAGCGCCTTCAGCAGCTCGTACTGCACCGCGTTCGTGTCCTGGACCTCGTCGACGAGCACGTGGCCGAACGCCGATCGCCACGTCGCGCGCGCCTCGGCGTCGCTGCGCAGCAGCTTGAGCGGCAGACCGATCAGGTCGTCGAAGTCGACCGCCTGGTAGGCCGCCAAGCGCTCCTGGTAGCGCTGCATCACCTTCGCGGCCACGGCATCGTCGTCGCCGGCCGCGGCGGCCAGCGCCTGTTCGGCGGTCAGTCCCTCGTTCTTCCAGCGGCTGATCGTCCACTGCCACTGGCGTGCCGTCTTCGCGTCGGTCGTGCCGCCGGCGTCGCGCAGCAGGCCGAGCACGTCGTCGGCGTCGAGGATCGAGAAGTTGGGCCTCAGGCCGATGCGCTCGCCGTCGGCACGCAGCATGCGCACGCCCAGGCTGTGGAACGTCGAGACGGCCAGTTCGCGCGCCGCGCGCGGGGCCACCAGCGCCTTCGCGCGCTCGCGCATCTCGGCAGCGGCCTTGTTCGTGAACGTGATCGCGGCGATGCGCCGGGGCTCGAGCCCGCGCGCCAGCAGGTGCGCGATCTTGTGCGTGATCACGCGCGTCTTGCCCGAGCCGGCGCCGGCCAGCACCAGGCACGGCGTGGCGACGTGGTGGACGGCGTCGAGTTGCGCCGGGTTCAGCGTGGCAGGCGGGGTGGACATCGGCGGGCAGCGCACCACCGAGGCGGCCGCTGCCGCGTCATGAGGGCGCCGAAGGGCGCGGATGATAGCCGCGCGCTCAAGCCGCCCTCATCGCGCGTCGCCGCGCACCCGCGCGCGCCGCAGCCAGCGCTGCACCGCCCACGCCAGCACCGCCAGCGCGACGAGCACCGCGAACACGGCGTACGGGTGCACCGCGGACGCCCAGGCGTCGATCTGCTCGAGGAAGCGCGCGTAGATCACGATCGCCAGCGCGGTGGCCGACAGCACGACGGCCAGGTTCACCGCGGTGCGCAGCCCGAGCAGGAAGCCGACGATCGCGCCAACGACGGGCCCCGTCATCCAGAACGGCATGAAGACGAACACGAACAGGCCGGCGACGCCGAAGCGGCGTACGCGCCCGTGCCCGGTCTCGGCGGCGGCGCGCAGCCGCTCGAGCACCGGCGCGATGCGGCGCATGTCGAGCAGTTCGCGCCAGCCGAGCACGAACAGCGGGTAGACGACCAGCACCTGCGCGCTCTCGACGAACAGGTTGACGATCACGACTTCCAGCGGCCCCATGCCGCTGGCGAAGCCGTAGCTCATGCCCGCCGCGCGGCCGATGACGAGGTTCAG
>JBBION010000153.1:2580-7538 GCA_037443345.1 Rubrivivax sp.
CAGGGACCGCCATCATGCCTGCGCCACGGGCGGTACCCGTCGTCGTGCGACGGTCATCGGCGCTCGCGATACTGGTCGCATGCCACGTCGCAGACGGATTCTTGTCGCGGCGGCAGGCCTCGCGGCCGCCGGCCTCGGCGTCGCGCCGGCGCTCGTGCGCACCGCGCGCGCGTCCGACGTGCCGCGCTTCGCGCTCGGCGTCGCGTCGGGCCAGCCGCGCGCCGACGGCGTCGTGCTGTGGACGCGGCTGACCGGCGCCGACCTGCCGCCGCGGGTGGACGTGCAGTGGGAGCTCGCGCACGACGAGGGCTTCACGCGCATCGCCGCGCGCGGCGTCGAGACCGCCGAGGCCGCGTGGGCGCACAGCGTGCACGCCGAGCCTCAGGGGCTCGAGCCGGCGCGGTGGTACTGGTACCGCTTCGCCGCACTGGGCGCGCGCAGCGCGGTCGGGCGCACGCGCACCGCGCCGGCACCCGACGCCGACGCGTCGCTGCGCTTCGCGATCGCGAGCTGCCAGCGCTACGACGCCGGCCACTACGCGGCGTGGCGCCAGCTCGCCGCCGACGCGCCCGACCTGGTGCTGTTCCTCGGCGACTACATCTACGAGTACCCGTCGCGCGCCGACGCGCTGCGCCGCCACGAGGGCGGCCTCGTGACCACGCTCGAGCAGTACCGCGCGCGCTACGCCACCTACAAGAGCGACCCGCTGCTGCAGGCCGCGCACGCAGCGGCGCCGTGGCTGCTCGTGTGGGACGACCATGAGGTCGACAACGACTACGCCGGCCTGCAGGGCCAGATGCTGCAGAGCCACTTCGCCGCGCAGCGCGCCGCGGCGTACCAGGCGTACTGGGAGCACATGCCGTTTGCGAAGGCGGCGCGCCCGAACCTCGTGGTGCCCGGCGGCGCGATGCGCATGCACGGCCGGCTCGACTGGGGACGGCTCGCGCGCATCCACCTGCTCGACGACCGCCAGCACCGCGACCCGCAGGCCTGCCCGCGCCCCGGGCGCGGCGGCTCGAACGTCGTGACGGCCTCAGCCTGCCCCGACCTGCGCGACGGGCGCCGCACGCTGCTCGGCCGCGAGCAGGAGCAGTGGCTGGCCGACGGCTGGGACCTCGAGCGGCCGTGGAACCTCGTCGCGCAGCAGACGCTGATGGCGCGCTTCACGTGGGGCGACGCCACCGGCGACGACGCGCTGGTGTGGACCGACGGCTGGGACGGCTACGCGCCGGCGCGCTCGCGCCTGCTGCGCACCGTCGCGCAGAAGAAGGTGCCCGGCGTCGTCGTGCTCGGCGGCGACGTGCACACGCACTACGTCGCCGACCTGAAGGCCGACTTCGACGACCCGCGCGCGCCGGTGGTGGCCAGTGAGTTCTGCGGCACCTCGATCAGCAGCCGCTCGTCGCTCGGGCAGGACCGCATCGACGCGATGCGGCGCTTCAACCCGCACGTGAAGTACGGCCGCAGCGACCGCCGCGGCTACGTGCGCTTCCACCTCGAGCGCGAGCGGCTGCACGCCGAGCTGATGGGCGTCGTCGACGTCGACGACCCGGCCAGTGCGGTCGAGGTGCTCGCGCGCTACGCCGTCGACGCCGACCGGCCGGGGCCGCAGGGCGCCTGACGCCGGCCGGCGCGCGTTGCACCGCGGCGGGGTTGCGATACTTCGCGCCCCATGGGCGCCGTCCTCGCCGTCACCGTCCCGTTCTTCGCGCTCGTGCTGGCGGGCTACCTCGCGGCGCAGCGACGCTTGCTGCCCGAGGCCGCGATCCCGGGGCTCAACGCCTTCGTGCTGTACTTCGCGCTGCCGGCGATGCTGTTTCGCTTCGGCGCCGGCACGCCGATCTTCGACCTGCTGAACCCGGCGGTGCTCGTCGTGTGGGTCGTGTGTGCGCTGCTGATCGTGTTCGTGACGATCGCGTTCACGCTCGGGCCGGTGCACCTGAAGGACGCCGCGTTCGGCGCGCTTGTGGCGGCGTTCCCGAACACCGGCTTCATGGGCGTGCCGCTGCTGGCGGCGCTGCTCGGGCCGGCTGCGGCCGGGCCCGTGATCTCGGCCGTGCTGGCGGACCTGTTCGTGACTTCGTCGCTGTGCATCGCGCTGGCGCAGGCGCACGACGCCAGCGGCCACGGCGCGCGCGACGCGGCGCTGAAGACGCTGCGCGGCACGCTGGCCAACCCGCTGCCGTGGGCGATCGCCGCAGGCGCCGTGTTCTCGGTGGCCGGGCTGTCGCTGCCGGGGCCGCTCGACGCGGTGGTGAAGATGCTCGCCGACGCGGCGACGCCGGTGGCACTGTTCACGATCGGCGCCGTGCTGTGGCGCGCCGGCCAGCACGCGCACACGCGCACGCCGCCGGCGCGGTACCTGCCGGTCGCGGCGATCAAGCTGTTCCTGCACCCGCTGCTGGTGTTCGCCGTCGGCGCCGCGGCGATCCGGCTCGGCGCGCCGCTGTCGACGTTCCAGCTCGCCGTGCTGACGCTGGCCGCCGCGCTGCCGAGCGCGAGCAACGTCTCGCTGCTGGCCGAGCGCTACGGCGCCGACAACGGGCGCGTCGCGCGCATCATCCTGGCCTCCACCGCGGCGGCGTTCGTCACGTTCTCGCTGCTGGCGTCGCTGCTGGGCACGCACGCGCGCGGCTGACCCGCGCGCGCTGGCGCGGCCGTGCACTGCGTCACACCCGGTGCGCCGGGCCGCACCGCACCGCCGCGCGCCGCGGTCAACCTGGGCCGCGGGCGTGCCGAAACCCCGTGTGGTGCGACGGCGTGGCCGTCACATCGGGTGACGATCGGGCGATGAACGGCGGGCCCCGACGTCGGCGCCCATGGGCCGAGAACCGTTCAACAGACGAGCAACCCCTGCTGGAGAGTCCGATGAAGAAGTTCCTCGCGATGGCCGCGGCTGCGGCGACGACGGTGTTCGCAGGCGCCGCGCAGGCCGGTGTCGACGTCGGCGTCGGCATCACGATCCGCGAGCCCGGCGTCTACGGCCGCATCGAGATCGGCAGCGCGCCGCCGCCGCGCGTGATCTACGCCGAGCCGGTCGTCGTCGTGCGCCGGCCGGTGCGCGTCGAGCCGGTGTACCTGTACGTGCCGCCGGGGCACGCGAAGAACTGGGGCAAGCACTGCCACCGCTACGACGCGTGCCACCGCCCGGTGTACTTCGTGCGCGAGGACTGGGTCGAGGAGCGCTACGCGCGCGCGCACCCGGGCCACAAGCCGAAGGACCGCGGCCACCCCGGCAAGGGCCGCCCCGGCCGCGACGACTGAGGGCCGCGGCTGCGAGCCTGCCTGCGCACGCCGACGCGCCGCGACCGCGGCGTCAGCGCCGCTGCAGCAGCACGAGCAGCCCGGCGATCGGCCGGCGCCGGTCCTCGCGCAGCGTCGCCTGCGCGATCTCGCCGACGTCGAAGCCGTGCGCCGCCGCGAGCGCGCGCAGGTAGCGCCCGGCGTGCGCGTATCGCAGGCTGTCGCGCAGCTCGAAGTCGACGCCGTCGTCGGCGCGCTCGACCGAGAACACGAACCACCCGCCGGGCTCGAGCACGCGCGCGACCCCGGCGAAGACGTCGTTCAGGTCGCCGAGGTAGGTGAACACGTCGGCGGCGAGCACGAGGTCGTGCCGGTGCGGCGTGGTGCGCAGGTGGTCGACCAGGTCGGCGCGCTCGAGCTGCGCGTAGACGCCGAGCGCGCGCGCCTTGTCGAGCATCGCCTGCGACAGGTCGATGCCGTCGAGCCGCTCGACGACCGGCGCGATCAACGGTCCGCACAGCCCGGTGCCGCAGCCGAGGTCGAGCGCGTGGCGGAAGCGCCGCCCCAGCGCGGCGATACGCTCGGCCAGCATCCCGGGCGAGCGGTAGTTCAGCACCTGCACCAGGTGCTCGTCGAAGCGCTCGGCGTAACCGTCGAACAGCTGCTGCACGTAGGCGCCGGGCGCGCGCGCCGGCGTCGGCCGCCCGTCGAGCACGGCGAGGAAGTAGCCGTTGTACTCGGCGTCGCCGCCGTGCGCGATCGCCTGCTCGAACGCGGTGATCGCCTCGTCGCGCCGGCCCAGGTCCTTGAGCAGCCCGCCGCGCAGCGTCCACGCCCAGGCATCGGTCTCGTCGAGCGCCAGCGCGCGTTCGTACGACGGCAGCGCCGCGTCGTGGCGCTCGAGGCTCTGCAAGGTCTGGCCGTGCAGCGTCCAGCCGCGCGCGTGGTCCGGGTGCACGCGCAGCAGGTGCTCGAGGCGCGCGAGCGCGTCGCCGTGGCGGCCGAGGCGGTTCAGCGCCATCGCGGTGCGGTACAGCGTCGTCGTGTCGTCGGGCACCTGCGCGAGCACGCGCTCGAAGCAGGGCAGCGCCTGCGCGTCGCGGCCCAGCCGCTCGAGCGCGAGCCCCCGCTGCAGCCAGCCCTCGATGTGCTCGGGCTGCGCGGCCACCGCCTCGTCGAGCAGCGGCAGCGCGTCGGCCGGCCGGCCGAGGCGGATGCGCACCGCGCCGAGGTTGGTCAGCGTCGACGCGCGCCCCGGCACCAGCGCGAGCGACGCCTCGAAGCTGCGCTCGGCGTCGTCGAGGCGGCCGGCCTCGAGGTGCTGCAGCCCGTCGAGGAAGCACTGGCGGGCACGTTCGAAGGTGTCGTTCATCGGCGGGCGAGGGGGCAGGGCGCGCCGCATTGTCGCGCCGCGTGGCGGCTGCGGATCGGTGGGCGTCAGATCGCGAGCGGGTCGACGTCGATCGCCCAGCGCGTCAGGCCCTTGTGCGTGGCGCGCAGCGCGTGCAGCGCCGGCACCCACGCGGCGAGCAGCCGCTGCAGCGCGCCGCGCGAGTGCGACTCGACGAGCATCTGCACGCGCTCGATGCCGGCCACGCGCGACACCGGCGGCGGCACCGGCGGGTAGACGCTGGCCTGGTCCGCCCCCGGCAGCCGCGTGGCGAGTTCGGCGGCGTCGCGCAACGCGGTGAGTTGGCCAGCGGGGAAACGTTCCA
>JBBION010000154.1:0-7524 GCA_037443345.1 Rubrivivax sp.
GCGCCACCCGACATCAGGAACTACCCGGCTCTGCCGCGCAGACTCCTAGCCGAGGAACAGGAACACCGCGGGGCGGCGGTCGAGCACCGGCGGGTCGCGCCGCCAGTCCTGCACCGCGCGGCTGCGGCACCAGCCGCCGGGCAGCGTCAGCGCGCTGGCCACCGCCAGCCGTGTCGTCGGTGACAGGTGCGCCAGCAGCGCCTGCAGCAGCGCGGCGTTGCGGTACGGCGTCTCGATCGCGATCTGGGTCTGGCCTTCGCGGCGCGAGCGCGCGTCGAGCTCGCGCAGGCGCGCCGCAAGCGCGGCCGCGTCCTGCGGCAGGTAGCCGACGAAGGCGAAGCTCTGGCCGTTCAGGCCGCTGACGGCCAGCGCGAGCAGCAGCGAACTCGGCCCGGGCAGCGGCTGCACCGGCACGCCGGCGGCGCGGGCGGCGGCCACCAGCGCCGCGCCGGGGTCGGCGACGGCGGGCAGCCCGGCCTCGCTGATCAGGCCCAGGTCCTCGCCGGCCAGCGCCGGCGCCAGCAGTTCGTGCCACGCGGCGGCCGGCACCGACGCCGCGCCGCCCTTGACCGGCCGCGGCAGCTCGCGGATCTGCACCTGCTGCAGCGGGTGCGCGAGCGGCACGACGGCGTCGACGCGCTTGAGGAACGCGCGCGTCGTCTTCGCGTTCTCGGCCACCCAGCAGCGCAGCCGTGCTGCCTCGCGCAGCACGCCGTGCGGCAGCACGTCGGCGAGGTCGACCGGCTCGCTGGCCAAGTCGAGCGTGTTGGGCACCAGCAGCAGGCGGCCCGGCGGCGGCGTCATGTCGCCGCGGCAATCGGATCGAGCCCGGCCGCGCGCAGCAGCGCACAGGTGCGCATCAGCGGCAGGCCGACGAGGGCGGTGGGGTCGTCGCTGTCGATCGCGTCGAGCAGCGCGATGCCCAGCGACTCGCTCTTGGCGCTGCCGGCGCAGTCGTAGGGGCGTTCGAGGCGCAGGTAACGCTCGATCTGCGCGTCGTCGAGCGTGCGGAAATGCACCGTGACCGGCGCCAGCCGGACGTCGGCGAAGCCGCGCGCGGTGCACACGACGGCCACCGCGGTGTGGAACACGACGCGCCGGCCGCTCATCGCGCGCAGCTGCGCGACGGCGCGCTCGTGGCTGCCGGGCTTGCCGATCGCCTGGCCGTCGAGGTCGGCGACCTGGTCCGAGCCGATCACGACGGCCTGAGGGTGCTGCGCGGCGACGGCCTGCGCCTTGGCCAGCGCGAGACGCCGCGCCAGCGCCGCCGGCGCCTCGTCGGGCCGCGGCGTCTCGTCGACGTCCGGTGAGACGACGTCGAACGGCACGCGCAGCCGCGCGAGCAACTCGCGCCGGTAGCGCGACGTCGACGCGAGGATCAGGGGCGGCGCGGTGTCCATGGCGCCGCGATTGTCGCCGGCGCCGCGCGCCCGGTGCGTCGAAGGGGAGGGCCTACACTCGCCGGCATGAAGCCGCGCGTGCACGACCCCCGCCGCCTCGACGTGGCCGCGTTCGCCGCCGAGGGCGGCGCGCTGGAAGGCCGCTGGCCGCTGGTCGGCTTCACGCGGCTGGTCGACGAGCACCCGGCCGACGCACCGCCGGTCGCCGGCGACGTGACGTGGCGCGTACGCGGCGTGCGCCAGCCGACGCCCGGCGGCGGGCCGCGCATCGGGCTCGAGCTCGAGGCGCAGGCGAGCGTCGTGCGGCGCTGCCAGCGCTGCCTGCAGCCGGTGTCGCTGCCGTTGCAGGTCGGCCGGCGCCTGCAGTTCGTCGACGGCGAGGCGCAGGCGGCGCAACTCGACATCGACAGCGACGACGACGTGCTCGCGCTCGAGCGCGCGCTCGACCTGCACGAACTCGTCGAGGACGAGTTGCTGCTCGCGCTGCCGATGGTGCCGCGGCACGAGACCTGCGCGCCGCCGGGGGCCGCCGCGACGCCCGCGGCACCTGCCGACGACGTGGAACCCGCGCCGCACCCGTTCGCCGCGCTGGCCGGGTGGCGCGCGGCCAAGGACCGCCGCCACTGAGCCGCGCCCGCCGCGGCAGCGTGCAGTGTTATACTGCGCGGCTTTGCGATTCGGCGCCTTCGCCACGCCGTGCAGCCTCGGTGCGGGCCTTGCGGGCCTTGCGGGCCTTTAGGACCGCGGCGAGGACGCACACGCTGCCGTCGTGACGGTCGGGGGCGCCGAGCCCGCCACACGACACGCGCCCGACCGATGGCGCGGGCAGGCCGCACGGGCGGCCCTCGGCCCGCACGGGCTTGGCTCAGGAGAACGTCATGGCCGTCCAGCAGAACAAGAAGTCGCCGTCCAAGCGCGGCATGCACCGCTCGCACAACGCAATCGCGACGCCGGGTGTGGCCATCGAGCCGACCACCGGCGAGACGCACCTGCGCCACCACATCAGCCCGACCGGCTTCTACCGTGGCCGCAAGGTGCTGAAGACCAAGGCCGACGCCTGAGCGACGCCCCAAGGCGCGCGCCGCCCGCGCGGCTGCATCGCATCGTGCCTGCGTCCGCCCTCGTGACCGTGCCGCGCGCCGCGCGGCAGGTGCCTGGCCCCGTACCGCGGCCATGACGTCGCCGCTGCCGGTACTGGCGCGCGTGCGCGTGGCCGTCGACTGCATGGGCGGCGACCACGGTCCGGCGGTGACGCTGCCGGCCTGCCGCTCATTCCTCGACCGCCACCCCGACGCCGAGTTGCTGCTCGTCGGCACCGAGGCGGCGCTGCGCGAGGTGCGCGACTGGCCGCGTTGCCGCGTCGTCGTCGCCAGCGAGGTCGTCACGATGGACGACCCGGTCGAGGTGGCGCTGCGCAAGAAGCGCGACTCGTCGATGCGCGTCGCGATCGCCCAGCTGAAGGCCGGCGACGACGCGCCGGCGGCGGCCGACGTGTGCGTGTCGGCCGGCAACACCGGTGCGCTGATGGCGGTGGCTCGCTACCTGCTGAAGACGGTCGACGGCATCGACCGCCCGGCGATCGCCACCGTGATGCCCAACCGCAACGACGGCTACACGACGGTGCTCGACCTCGGCGCCAACGTCGACTGCACGGCCGAGCACCTGCTGCAGTTCGCCGTGCTCGGCAGCGCGCTGGTCGCCGCCGTCGACGGCAAGGAAGACCCGAGCGTGGGCCTGCTCAACATCGGCGAAGAGGCGATCAAGGGCAGCGACACGATCAAGCGCGCCGGCGAGCTGCTGCGCGCTGCCGCCGACGGCGGGCACCTGAACTTCCACGGCAACGTCGAGGGCAACGACATCTTCAAGGGCACGACCGACATCGTCGTGTGCGACGGCTTCGTCGGCAACGTCGCGCTGAAGACGGCCGAGGGGCTGGCGGCGATGCTGTCGGACTTCATCCGCCAGGAGTTCACGCGCACCTGGTACAGCAAGCTCGCGGCCGTCGTCGCGCTGCCGGTGCTCAAGCACTTCAAGGCGCGCGTCGACCACCGGCGCTACAACGGCGCCGCGCTGCTGGGCTTGCGCGGCCTCGTGTTCAAGAGCCACGGCTCGGCCGACGCCTTCGCGTTCGAGCACGCGCTGTCGCGCGCCTACGACGCGGCGCGCAACCGCCTGCTCGACCGCGTCCACGACCGCATCCTCGAGACGCTGCAGTCGCTGCCGGAACCGGCCGCGCCGGCGCTGCGCACCGCATGAACGCCGCCCCCCGCACGACCCGCATCACCGGCACCGGCAGCCACCTGCCGCCGCGGCGCCTGACCAACGATGACCTCGCGCGCGACCTCGCCGCGCGCGGCGTCGAGACCTCGGACGCGTGGATCGTCGAGCGCACCGGTATCCGCGCGCGCCACTTCGCCGACGACGGCGTCAACGCCAGCGACCTCGCACTGCCGGCGTGCCAGCGCGCGCTCGAGGCGGCCGGGCGCCGCGCCGACGAGATCGACCTCATCATCGTGGCCACCTCGACGCCCGACATGGTGTTTCCGTCGACGGCGGCGATCCTGCAGGCCAAGCTCGGCGTGGCCGGCTGCCCGGCGTTCGACGTGCAGGCCGTGTGCTCGGGCTTCGTCTACGCGCTGACGGTGGCCGACGCGATGATCCGCACCGGCGGCGCGCGCAGGGCGCTCGTCGTCGGCACCGAGGTGTTCTCGCGCATCCTCGACTTCGACGACCGCACGACCTGCGTGCTGTTCGGCGACGGCGCCGGCGCCGTCGTGCTCGAGGCCAGCGACGAGCCGGGCCTGCTTGCCAGCGAACTGCACGCCGACGGCCGCCACGTCGGCATCCTGTGCGTGCCGGGCACGGTGTCCGGCGGCAGGGCGTATGGCGACCCGCTGCTGAAGATGGATGGCCAAGCCGTGTTCAAGCTCGCGGTGGGCGTGCTCGAGGACGTCGCGCGCTCGGTGCTGGCCAAGGCCGGGCGCACCGAGGCCGACATCGACTGGCTGATCCCGCACCAGGCCAACATCCGCATCATGCAGAGCACGGCCAAGCGCCTGAAGCTCGGTCCCGAGCACGTCATCGTCACCGTCGACCAGCACGGCAATACGTCGGCGGCGTCGATCCCGCTGGCGCTCGACGTCGGCGTGCGTGACGGACGCATCCGCCGCGGCGACACCGTGCTGCTCGAAGGCGTCGGCGGCGGCTTCACGTGGGGCGCCGTGCTGCTCGACTTCTGAACTTCCGGAGACCCGTTCGATGACTTCGTTCGCCGTCGTCTTTCCCGGCCAGGGCTCGCAGTCGGTCGGCATGCTCGACACGTTCGCCGACCACCCGCAGGTGCGGCGCACGCTGGCCGAGGCGTCGGACGCGCTCGGCGAGGACCTCGCGGCGCTGATGCACGCCGGCCCGAAGGAGCGCCTCGACCTGACGGCGAACACCCAGCCGGTGATGCTGGCCGCCGGCGTGGCCTGCTGGCGCGCGCTGCAGGCCGAAACGGGGCTGACGCCGGCGGCCGTGGCCGGGCACTCGCTGGGCGAGTACGCGGCGCTGGTGGCGGCCGGCGTGCTGAGCCTGGCCGACGCGATGCCGCTGGTGCGTCTGCGCGCCCAGGCGATGCAAGAGGCGGTGCCGGCCGGCGAAGGCGCGATGGCGGCGGTCCTCGGGCTCGGGGCCGAGCAGGTGGTCGCCGGCTGTGCCGAGGCACAGGCTGCCACCGGGCAGGTCGTCACGGCGGCCAACTTCAACGACCCGAAGCAGACCGTGATCGCCGGCACCAAGGCGGCGGTCGATCGGGCGTGCGAGATCCTCAAGGGCAAGGGGGCGAAGCGCGCGGTGCCGCTGGCGGTGTCGGCACCGTTCCACTCCCCGCTGATGAAGCCGGCGGCCGAGCGGCTGCGCGAACGTCTGGCCGGGCTGACGCTGGCCGTGCCGCGCATCGCGGTCGTCAACAACGTCGACGTCGCGTCGCCCGCCGAGCCGGCGGCGATCGCCGACGCGCTGTACCGCCAGGCCTACCAGCCGGTGCGCTGGGTCGAAGTCGTGCGCGCGCTGCGCGCGCGCGGCGTCACGCACGTGGTCGAATGCGGGCCGGGCAGGGTGCTGGCCGGGCTGACCCGGCGCATCGACGCCGAACTGGTGAGCGCCGCCGTCTACGATCCGGCCACGCTCGCCGAGGCGAAGGGGCTGCTGCAATGAGCGACACGATGGCGACGCTGGCCGGGCAGGCGGCGCTGGTGACGGGGGCCTCGCGCGGCATCGGCCGCGCGATCGCGCTGGCGCTGGCGCAGCAGGGCGTGCGCGTGACCGGCACCGCGACGACGCCCGCCGGCGCGCAGGCGATCGCGCAGGCGCTGGCGGCGCACGAGGGCTGCGACGGCGTCGTGCTCGACGTCAACGACGCGGCCGGCATCGACGGCGCGGTCGACGCCGTCGTCAAGCGCCACGGGGCGATCCACGTGCTGGTCAACAACGCCGGCATCACGCGTGACACGCTGGCGATGCGCATGAAGGACGACGACTGGGACGCCGTGCTTGACACGAACCTGAAGGCCGTGTTCCGCGCCAGCCGCGCCGTGATGCGCCCGATGATGAAGCAGCGCTACGGGCGCATCGTCAACATCACGTCGGTCGTCGGCGCCAGCGGCAACGCGGGCCAGGCCAACTACGCGGCCGCCAAGGCCGGCGTGGCGGGCATGACGCGCTCGCTCGCGCGCGAGCTCGGCAGCCGCGGCATCACCGTCAACTGCGTCGCGCCGGGATTCATCGCCACCGACATGACCGACGCGCTGCCGCAGGCGCAGAAGGACGCGCTGCTGCAGCAGATTCCGCTCGCCCGGCTGGGCAGCCCGGCCGAGGTCGCCGCGGCGGTCGTGTTCCTGGCCTCGCCGCAGGCCGGCTACGTCACCGGCACCGAGCTGCACGTCAACGGCGGCATGTACATGGCCTGAGCCGCCGGGCCGGCGCGGCGTGGCCCGGTAGAATCCGGGCCGTTTTTTCCTTTCACTCCTGGAGGAGTCATGAGCGATATCGAAGCGCGCGTCAAGAAGATCATTGCCGAGCAGCTCGGCGTGTCGGAGGCCGAGGTGACGAACGAGAAGGCCTTCGTCGCGGACCTGGGCGCCGACTCGCTCGACACGGTGGAACTCGTGATGGCGCTCGAGGACGAGTTCGGCATCGAGATCCCGGACGAAGAGGCCGAGAAGATCACCACCGTGCAGCTGGCGATCGACTACGCCGTCAAGCACCAGAAGGCCTGAACGAGCGCATGTCGCGTCGTCGCGTCGCCGTCACCGGCCTCGGGCTCGTCAGCCCGGTGGGCAACTCCGTCGCCGAGGGCTGGGCCAACCTGGTCGCCGGCCGCTCGGGCATCGCCCCCATCACGCGCTTCGATGCCTCGCCGCTGGCCGTGCGCTTCGCCGGCGAGGTCAAGGGGTTCGACGTCGAGGCCTACGTCCCGGCGAAGGAAGCCCGGCACATGGACACCTTCATCCACTACGGGATGGCGGCGTCGGTGCAGGCGATCCAGGACGCCGGGCTGCCTGGCGGCGCGCAGCTGACGGAAGCCGAGGCCGAGCGCATTGGCGTGATCGTCGGCTCGGGCATCGGCGGGCTGCCGATGATCGAGGCCACGCACAAGGACTACATCGAGCGCGGCGCGCGCCGCATCTCGCCGTTCTTCGTGCCCGCATCGATCATCAACATGATCTCGGGCCACGTCTCGATCCGCTACGGCTACACGGGGCCCAACCTGGCCATCGTGACGGCGTGCACCACCGGCCTGCACTGCATCGGCGAGGCAGGGCGGATGATCGAGTACGGCGACGCCGACGTGATGATCGCCGGCGGCGCCGAGAGCACGGTGTCGCCGCTGGGCATCGGCGGATTCGCCGCGGCGCGTGCGCTGTCCACGCGCAACGATGATCCAGCCACAGCGTCGCGCCCGTGGGACAAGGACCGCGACGGCTTCGTGCTCGGCGAGGGGGCCGGCGTGCTGGTGCTCGAGGAGTACGAGCGCGCGAAGAAGCGCGGCGCGAGGATCTACGCCGAGCTTGCCGGCTTCGGCATGGGCGCCGACGCCTTCCACATGACGGCGCCCAACGTCGACGGCCCCAAGCGCGCGATG
>JBBION010000155.1:0-7457 GCA_037443345.1 Rubrivivax sp.
GCCGCCGCTGCTCAGCTCGTTCGACGCCGACGCGCTCGACGCCGCGCGCGCGGCCGCGCCGTGGCTGCCGCGCGCGCTGCTGCTCGAAACCCTGGACGACGGCTGGTTCGAGCGGGCGCGGCGGCTCGGCTGCGTCGCCGTCGTCGCGCACCACCCGCTCGTCGACGCGGGGTTCGTCGCGCGGCTGCACGCCGCGGGCCTGAAGGCGCTGGCCTACACCGTCGACGAAGACGCCGACGCACGCCGGCTGTGGGCGCTCGGCGTCGACGGCCTGATCACCGACGCCGTCGACCGCGTCGACCCGGCGTCGTGAGCGCCGCCGCGATCAGCTGCGGTAGTCGGCGTTGATGCGCACGTAGTCGTACGACAGGTCGCAGGTCCACACCGCCGCGCTCGCCGTGCCGCGGTGCAGGTCGACGCGCACCGTGATCTCGCTTTGCTTCATCACGCGCTGGCCGTCTTCCTCGCGGTACGCCGGGTGGCGGCCGCCGCGCGTGGCGACGTGCACGTCGTCGAGGTGCAGATCGATCAGGCCCTGGTCGAGGTCGCCGATGCCGGCGTAGCCGACCGCGGCGAGGATGCGCCCGAGATTCGGGTCGCTCGCGAAGAACGCCGTCTTCACCAGCGGCGAGTGCGCGATCGCGTAGGCCACCTGCCGGCACTCGTCGGCGTCGCGCCCGCCGTCGACCTGCACCGTGATGAACTTGGTCGCGCCCTCGCCGTCGCGCACGATGGCCTGCGCGAGCTGCTGCGACACGGCCACCACCGCGTCGCGCAGCGCGCGGCCGTCGGCGCTGTCGAGGCTCGTGATCTCGGCGTGGCCGGCCTGTCGCGTGGCGATCAGCACGAAGGCGTCGTTGGTCGAGGTGTCGCCGTCGATCGTGATGCGGTTGAAGCTGGCGTCGGCCGCCTCGCGCACGAGCGCCTCGACCAACGCCGGCGCGAGCACCGCGTCGGTGGCGACGAAGCCGAGCATCGTCGCCATGTTCGGGCGGATCATGCCGGCGCCCTTCGAGATGCCGGTCACCGTGACCGCACGCCCGCCGATCGCGACCTGCCGCGACGCGGCCTTCGGCAGCGTGTCGGTCGTCATGATCGCCTCGGCGGCGGTGGCCCAGTTCGCGGCCTTCAGGTCGGCGAGCGCGGCCGGCAGCGCGGCCTCGATGCGGTCGTTCGGCAGCATTTCCATGATGACGCCGGTCGAGAACGGCAGCACCGCCTGCGGCGCGACGCCCATCTGCCGCGCGAGCGCCGTGCACACGCTGCGCGCGCGGGCCAGCCCGTCGTCGCCGGTGCCGGCGTTCGCGTTGCCGGTGTTGATCACGAGCGCGCGCACGCCCGCGCCGCCGGCGGCCAGGTGCTCGCGGCAGACCTGCACCGGCGCGGCGCAGAAGCGGTTGGTCGTGAAGACGCCGGCCACCGCGGCGCCCTCGTCGAGCGCGATCACGGTCAGGTCTCGCCGGTGAGCCTTGCGCACGCCGGCCATCGCGATGCCCAGGCGCACGCCGGCGACCGGGTGCAGCGACGAAGGGTCGGGGGCGCTCAGGTTCACGGGCATGGCAGTTCTCGCAACGGGTGGATCGGTGATGAGGGGTCGTCGGGCCGGCGTCGTGCGCGCTCAGCGCGCGTCCAGCACCTGCGGGTTGATCGGCGTCGGCGGCCGCCCGCCGGTCAGCGTCGCGATGAGGTTGTCGGCCGCCAGGTCGGCCATCGCGCGCCGCGTGGCGACGGTGGCGCTCGCGATGTGCGGCGTGAGCACGACGTTGGGCACCTCGAGCAGTCCCGGGTGCACGGTCGGCTCGCCCTCGAACACGTCGAGCGCGGCGGCGGCGATGCGCCGCTCGGCCAGCGCCTTCGCGAGCGCGGCGTCGTCGACGATGCCGCCGCGCGCGACGTTGGTCAGCGTCGCGGTGGGCTTCATCAGGTGCAGCTCGCGCTCGCCGACGATGTGGTGCACCGCCGGCGAGTAAGGCAGCACGAGCACGACGTGGTCGGCCTCGCGAAACAGCGCGTCCTTGTCGACCCAGCGCGCGCCCAGCGGCTGCTCGACCGACGGATCGAGCCGGCTGCGGTTGTGGTAGACGACCTTCATGCCGAAGCCGAGTGCCCCGCGCCGCGCGATGGCCTGGCCGATGCGCCCCATGCCGAGGATGCCCAGCGTCGCGCCGTGCACGTCGCTGCCGGCGAACATGTCGTACGACCACTTCGTCCACCGGCCGGCGCGCAGGTAGTGCTCGCTTTCGGCCATGCGGCGCGCGGCGGCCATCATCAGCGCGAAGCCGAAGTCGGCCGTCGTCTCCGTCAGCACGTCGGGCGTGTAGGTCGCGAGCACGCCACGCGCGGTGCAGGCGTCGACGTCGATGTGGTTGTAGCCCACCGTCATCGTGCACACGGCCTTCAGCTGCGGGTTCGCGTCGAGCAGCGCGGCGTCGATGCGCTCGCTGCCGGTGATGAAGGCTCCGGTCCTGCCCTGCAGCCGGGCGCTCAGCTCGGCCGCACTCCAGATCGTGTCGTCGCGGTTGTCGGTGACGTCGAAGTGCTCGCGCAGCCGCGCGAGCACCTCGGGGAACACGGCGCGGGCCACGAGGACGGCGGGCTTCATCGGCGGGGTCTCCGGGTCATTCCATGAAACGCGTGAACTCGGCCGCCGGCGCACGCTCGGTGACCAGCGTGTTCTCGACCGCGTCGGGGTCGGCGTGCCCGAGCGACATGCCGCAGACGACCATCTCGTCGTCGCGCAGGCCCAGGTGCTCGGCGATCACGCGATGGAACTGCGTGAACGCGGCCTGCGGGCAGGTGTCGAGCCCGCGCGCGCGCGCCGCGACCATCACGTTCTGCAGGAACATGCCGTAGTCGAGCCAGCTGCCCTGCTGCATGATGCGGTCGATCGTGAAGACCAGCCCCACCGGCGCGTCGAAGAAGTCGTAGTTGCGCCCGTGCTGCGCGTGCATGCGCGCCTTGTCGCCCTTGCCGATGCCCAGCAGCCCGTACAGGTCCCACCCGACCTTGCGCCGGCGGTCGACGTACGGCGGCACCCACTGCAGCGGGTAGTACGCGTATTCCTCGGTGTGCTGCGGGAGCTGCGCCGGGTCGTCGTGGATCGCGCGGATGCGCGCCGACAGCGCCTGCTTGGCCGCGCCGGTCAGCACCGTGACCTTCCACGGCTGCGTGTTGGTGCCCGAGGGCGCGCGCGCGGCGACGTCGAGGATCTGCTCGATCGTCGCGCGCGGCACCGGCGTCGGCAGGAACCTGCGCGTCGAGCGGCGCGACGTGATCGCGGCGTCGACGGCAGCCGTCATCTCGGGCGTGAACACGGGGCGGCCGAAGGCGTCGGTGGCGGCGGTCATGGGGTCTCGCTCGGTGCGCGCAACGGTTCGAGGGCGGCGACGAGCGCCGACGGCAGCGCTTCGACCGGGCGGCGCGTCGCACGGTCGACGTAGACGTGCACGAAGTGGCCGGCCGCCGCCGACAGCGCCTCGCCGGCGCCGAACAGGCCCACCTCGTAGCGCACGCTGCTCTTGCCGACGTGCGCGACGCGCAGCCCCGCGTCGACGGCCTGCGGGAACGCCAGCGGCGCGAAGTAGTTGCACTTGGTCTCGACGACGAGGCCGATGACGTCGCCGCGCTCGAGGTCGAGCGCGCCGGCTTCGATCAGGTGCGCGTTGACCGCGGTGTCGAAGAAGCTGTAGTACACGACGTTGTTGACGTGGCCGTAGGCGTCGTTGTCCATCCAGCGCGTCGTGATCGTGCGAAAGCGCGGGTAATGGCTGCGCAGCAGGGCCTGGGGGCGGGGGGTCATGCGCGCGATTGTTTCATTGCCGCACCCCGCCGGCATGCCCGCCGCCGACCGCGCTCGCCCACGCCTGCCAGCTCGCCAGCGCGAGCTGCTGCGTCGTCAGCTGCAACGCCACCATGCGGTGGATGTCGCGGCCGTAGCCGCCGGCCATCGTCAGCACGACGGGGATGCCGCGCGCGCGGCACGCGTCGAACACGCGCCGGTCGCGCTCGGCCAGCCCCGCGGCGGTCAGCTTCAGGCGCCCGAGCCGGTCGTCCTCGTGCGGGTCGGCGCCGGCGAGGTAGAACACCAGCCCCGGCGGCGCGTCGCCGTGCACGCGCCACAGCGCGGCCAGCGCCGCGTCGAGCGCGGCGAGGTAGGCGTCGTCGGCGCAGCCGTCGGGCAGCTCGACGTCGAGGTCGCTCGGCTCCTTGCGGAACGGGAAGTTGTTCTTGCCGTGCAGCGACAGCGTGAACACGGTGGTGTCGTCGCGGAAGATCGCCGCCGTGCCGTTGCCCTGGTGCACGTCGAGGTCGATCACCGCGACGCGCAGCAGGCCGCGGCGCCGGCGGTGCCACTCGGCCTGCATCAGCCGCGCGGCGACCGCGGCGTCGTTGAACACGCAGTAGCCGCTGCCCTTGTCGGCGTAGGCGTGGTGCGTGCCGCCGGCCAGGTTGCTCGCCACGCCTTCGGCGAGCGCGACACGGGCGGCGGCGATCGTCGCCCCGACCGAGCGCCGCGCGCGCTCGGCCATCGCCGGCGACCACGGGAAGCCGATCTCGCGCTGCTGTGCCGGTGTCAGCAGCCCCTCGGCGACGTGGGTGATGTAGGTCGGCGTGTGCGCCAGCGCCAGCTCGCCGTCCGTGGCCGCCGGCGCCGGTTGCAGCCGGATGCCCGGCACCTCGGCGAGCAGCCGGTCGCGCAGCAGCCGGTACTTGGGCATCGGGAAGCGGTGCCCGCTGGGCAGCGGCAGCACGAACTGGTCGCTGTAGAAAGCCTGCATCGTCGCGCGGCATTCTCGGCCAGCTGCGCGGCACCGGCGGGCGACCCACCCGCACCCGGGAGCACCCCCTAATTTGTTGCGTCGCAGCAAAAAGGGGCTTGCAGCGACCGGAGCAGACCCTATACTTCGAGTCATGCTGCAGTGCAACATGAATGCTGCAGCGATGTCGAACCCCAACCCACGGAGCACGCACCATGATGACCCCCGAGCAAGTGATGGCCGCCCACAAGGCCAACGTCGAGATCCTGTTCGGCCTGACGAACAAGGCCTTCGAAGGCGTCGAGAAGCTGGTCGAGCTGAACATGCAGGTCGCCAAGACCGCGCTGGCCGAGAGCGCCGACACGACCAAGGCCGTGCTGTCGGTCAAGGACGCGCAGGAACTGCTGGCCCTGCAAGCCGGGCTGCTGCAGCCCAGCGCCGAGAAGGCCGCCGCCTACAACCGCCACGTCTACGACATCGTCGCCGCGACCAACGCCGAGGTGAGCAAGGTCGCCGAGGAGCAGATGGCCGACGCGCAGAAGAAGTTCATGGCGATGGTCGACACGATGGTCAAGAACGCGCCGGCCGGCACCGAGAACGCGGTGGCGCTGGTCAAGTCGGCCATGGCCGCCGCCAACAACGCCTACGAGAGCGTGCACAAGGCCGCCAAGCAGGCCGCCGAAGTCGCCGAAGCCAACTTCCAGGCCGTGACGAGCACGGCGGTCAAGGCTTCGCAAGGCACGGCGAAGGGCAAGCGCGCGGCGTAAGCCGGGCCACCCAGCCGCTGCGCCGGTCGCGGCGGCTCGCCTCTTTCCAGGTTGTCTCCTCGGTACCCTCCACAAGGTACCTTCGGCCCGGCGGCGACGCCGGGCTTTTTTCCGGCCGCGGCGACCGCAGCGCACGTCAGCGTCGCCGCCATCGGCGGTGCACCGCCAGTGCGCCGAGGGCCGCCAGCGCGAGCCCCGCGCCGGCGAGGAACGTCGCCTGCGAACCCCACTGGTGCCACAGCCAACCGGCCAGTGCGCTCGCCAGCAGCATCGCCACGCCGCTGACCAGGTGGAACAGGCCGAACGCGGTGCCGCGCAGGTCCGGCGGCGCCGTGGCGGCCACCATCGCGGCGAGCAGCCCCTGCGTCATGCCCATGTGCAGCCCCCACAGCGCCACGCCGAGCAGCAGCCCCGTCCAGCCCTGGGCCGTGGCCAGCACCATGTCGGCGGCCACCAGCGTCAGCAGGCCGAGCGCCAGCAGCACCGCCGGGTCCACCGTGTCGGCGAGCCGGCCGAAGGGGTAGGCGGACGCGGCGTAGACGACGTTCATCGCCACCATCACGAGCGGCACGAACGACACCGCGACGCCGAGCTGTTCGGCGCGCAGCACGAGGAAGGCCTCGCTGAAGCGCGCCAGCGCGAACACGGCGCCGACCACGACGACGCCCCGGTACGCGGACCCGAGGCGCGCGAGCGCCTCGCGCCGCAGCGGGTGGACCGGCACGCCCCCCGGCTGCGGCGGCGGCTCGCGCACGCCCCACGCCAGCAGCGCCACCGCCAGCACCGCCGGCACGACCGCGACCCAGAACACGGCGCGGAAGTCGCCGACGAACAGCAGCATCAGCGCCGTGGCCAGCAGCGGCCCCAAGAAGGCGCCCACCGTGTCGAGCGACTGGCGCAGGCCGTAGGCCGCGCCGCGCTGCTCGGGCGGCACCAGGTCGGCGACCAGCGCGTCGCGCGGCGCGCCGCGGATGCCCTTGCCGATGCGGTCGACGAAGCGCGCCGCCACGACGACGCCGGCCCCCTGCGCGAGCGCGAACGCCGGCTTCGAGATCGCGCCGAGCGCGTAGCCCGCGACCGCGAGCGGCTTGCGCCGCCGCAGCAGGTCGCTCAGCGTGCCCGAGAACACCTTGGTGATCAGCGCCGTCGCCTCGGCCACGCCCTCGATCAGGCCGACGACGAGCACGCTGACGCCGAGCGTGCCGACGAGAAACAGCGGCAGCAGGCTGTGGACCAGCTCCGACGAGACGTCCATCAGCAGGCTGACGAAGCCGAGCACCCAGACGCCGCGCGGCAGCGGGGGGCGGCCGCCCGGGCTCGCGTCGGGGGGGCGGAAAGTCATCGCGGGCGCGGGTCGGCAGCAGCCACGCACAATTGTGCGCAACCCACACCATGACCGACCCCTCGCCCGACCTCGCCGCCGCCCGTGCCGAACCCGCGCGACGCGGCGACGTGCTCGAGGTGCTGTGGGCTTTCCTGAAGCTCGGCCTGACGTCGTTCGGCGGGCCGGTGGCGCACCTGGGCTACTTCCGCACCGAGTTCGTCGAGCGGCGCCGCTGGCTGGACGACCAGAGCTACGCCGACCTGGTCGCGCTGTGCCAGTTCCTGCCGGGGCCGGCGAGCAGCCAGGTCGGCATGGCACTCGGCCTCGGGCGCGCCGGCTGGGCCGGCGCGCTGGCCGCGTGGGCGGGCTTCACGCTGCCGTCGGCGGTCGCGCTCGTCGTCTTCGCCTACGGCGTCGCGCAGTGGTCGGCGCTGGCCGCGTCGGGCGCGGTGCACGGGCTGAAGGTCGTCGCCGTCGCCGTGGTGGCGCAGGCGGTGTGGGGCATGTCGCGCTCGCTGTGCCCCGACCGGCTGCGCGCCGGCATCGCCGTCGCCGCGGCGCTGCTGGTGCTCGCGGCGCCGACGGCCGCAGGCCAGCTCGGCGCGATCG
>JBBION010000156.1:0-7412 GCA_037443345.1 Rubrivivax sp.
CGTGGTCGTGCCGCCGTGGTCGCGCGCGCAACGCTCGCGCCAGCGCGCGAGCCAGGCGTCGGGCGCCTGCGGGTCGGCGAACAGCGCGCGCAGCGGCGCCTCGTCGCCTGCAGCGGCGTCGGCCAGTCGCCGCCACGCGAGCGTGAAGTCGACCTGCTGTGCCTGCAGCAGCGCGAGCCCGTCCTGCGCCAGCGCGGCGTCGGTGTCGTCGAGGTCGGTGTCGGCGCGCTGCAGGCCGAGCTTGGCGCGCTGACCCTGCAGCAGCGCGCGCTGGTACCACGCCGGGAACGCGTCGATGACGTCGGTGGCCTGCGCGAGGGCACGTTCGGCGTCGTCGTCGAGCAGCGGCAGCAGCGCCTCGGCCAGGCGCGCCAGGTTCCAGCGCGCGATGTGCGGCTGGTTGCCGAAGGCGTAGCGGCCGTGGTGGTCGATCGAGCTGAAGACGGTGCGCGGGTCGTAGGCCTCCATGAACGCGCACGGCCCGTAGTCGATCGTCTCGCCCGAGATCGTCGTGTTGTCGGTGTTCATCACGCCGTGGATGAAGCCGACGTTCGTCCACTGCGCGACCAGTGCCGCCTGCCGCTGCGCCACCGCCTGCAGCAGCGCGAGGAAGCGCTGCGGCTCGCCGGCCAGCGCCGGGTCGTGGCGGGCGATCGCGTGGTCGGCGATCGCGCGCACCCGCTCGACGTCGCCGCGCGCGGCGAAGAACTCGAACGTGCCCACGCGCAGGTGGCTGGCCGCCACGCGCGTGAGCACGGCGCCGGGCAGCACGCGCTCGCGCCGCACGTCCTCGCCGGTGGCCACCACCGCGAGCGCGCGCGTCGTCGGGATGCCCAGCGCGTGCATCGCCTCGCCGACGAGCACCTCGCGCAGCATCGGGCCGACCGCGGCCTTGCCGTCGCCGCCGCGCGAGAACGGCGTGCGCCCCGAGCCCTTGAGTGCGATGTCGCGCCGCCGGCCGTGGCGGTCGAGCACCTCGCCGAGCAGCAGTGCGCGCCCGTCGCCGAGCTGCGGCGAGAAGCCGCCGAACTGGTGCCCGGCGTAGGCCTGCGCGATCGGCTGCGCGCCCTCGGGCAGCACGTTGCCGGCCAGCAGCGCCGCGCCGGCGTCGCCGTCGAGCGCGGCGGGATCGGCGCCCAGTTCGTGCGCCAGCTCGTGGTTGACGAAGAGCGTCTTCGGCGCCGTCACCTTCGCCGGCGGCCACGCCACGTAGGTGCCGGGCAGCTCGCGCGCGTAGGTGTTGTCGAAGGCGAACACCCGCGGGCCGCGCGCGGCGGCGGGCGGGGCGTCGACGGCGGTGTCGTCCACGGAGGCGGGCAGGGCGGTCATCGGTGCGTTCGCGGCAAGGCAGCAGGCCCGACAGTGTGCGCCACGCCGAGCGGCCGGGTCGGCGGCAGGGTGGGTGGCGGGATCGGTGGGGGCGGGTTCTCCCGCCGCGGGTTTGTACGCTCGTCAAAGACCGATCGTGGTCGTTCAATCGCGCCATGCGTGCGCCCGTGCCCGCCTCCGTCTCCGCGCGCCGCACGGCGGTGGGCGGCGCACGGATCGAAGCGCCCGACAGGCCGCAGCGGCCCGACAAGCGCGACCGCCGCGCCGAGATCCTCCTCGCCGCCGAGCGGCTGTTCGCCGAGCGCGGCTACCACGCGGTGACGATCCGCCAGATCGCGCAGGCCGCCGGCGTGCCGCTGGCGCTGGTGGGCTACTACTTCGGCGCCAAGCACGAGCTGTTCCGCGCCCTCTTCGAGCACTGGAAGGGCACGATCGACGAGCGGCTGGCCGGCCTGCGCGCGGCCGTCGACGCCGGCGGCGACGGCCTGCTCGAGCGCATCGTCGACGCGTTCGTCACGCCGGTGCTGCGCCTGCGCGCGAGCACCGAGGGCGAGTTCTACGCGCTGCTCGTCGCGCGCGAGCTGCAGTACCGCACGCCGGGCGTCGACAGCGTGCTGTGCGAGTACTTCGACCCGATGGCGCACGCCTTCATCGACGCGCTGCAGCAGGCGTGCCCGCAGGCCACGCGCGCGCGGGTGGCGTGGGGCTACCAGTTCACGCTCGGCGCGCTGCTGCACCACCTGTCGGACCACCGCGTCGGCGTGCTGTCGCGCCGGCAGGCGCGGCCCAACGACCCGGCCGCGGCACCGCTGCTCGCCGCGTTCGTCACCGCCGGGCTGAAGGCCGTGCTCGATGCGCCGCCCGCGGCCGGGATCCGACCCGTCACGGCTCCCACGACGACCCCTCCAACCGCCCCCAGGAGAAGACGCCCATGAAGCACCCACTCGCCGTCCTCGCCGTCGCCGCCGCATTGGCCACCGGCGCCACCGCCGTGCACGCGCAGCAGGTCATCAAGCTGACGGCCGTGGCCGGCCACCCGCCGGCCTTCCTGTGGGTCAAGCTGCTCGACGAGTTCTACATCCCCGAGGTCGACAAGCGCCTGGCCGCCGCGGGCAACAAGCACAAGATCGAGTGGACCAAGGCCTGGGGCGGCACGCTCGTCAAGCTCGGCGGCGAGTCCAAGGGCATCGCCGACGGCGTCGGCGACCTCGGCTTCGTCAGCACCGTCTTCGAGGCACCCCGGTTCCCGCTGCAGAACGTCTCCTACTTCACGCCGTTCGGCACCGACGACCTGGGTCTGGTCACGCGCACCGTGGCCGACATGCAGAAGAGCATCCCGGCGATGGCCGACGCGTGGACCCGGAACGGCCTGGTCTACCTCGGCGGCGCCGCGCTCGACACCTACCACCTGTGGACCAAGTTCCCGGTGACCAAGTTCGAGGACCTCAACGGCAAGAAGATCAGCGCGCCGGGGCCCGCGGCCAACTGGATCCGCAACACGGGCGCCGTGGCGGTGGCCGGCAACCTCAACAGCTACTACGAGGACATCAAGTCGGGCGTGTCCGACGGCGTCATCGTGTTCACGACCGGCGCGTGGGGCGCCAAGCTGCACGAGGTGGCGCCGAACATCACGAAGGTCAACTTCGGCGCGATGTTCGCCGGCGGCATCGCCGTCAACAAGTCGCGCTTCGACCGCCTGCCGCCCGAGGTGCAGCAGGTGATGCGCGAGGTCGGCGACGCGTACTCGGCCGAGTTCGCGAAGGCGCAGGGCGCGGCCGCCGGCACGCTGATGCAGAACATGGCCAGTGCCGGTGCCAGGGTCGCCGACCTGAGCGAGGCCGAGCGCAAGCGCTGGGCCGACGCGCTGCCCAACGTCGCCAGGACCTGGGCCGACGACGTCACCGGCAAGGGAATGCCCGGGCAGCAGGTGCTCGACGCCTACATGGGCAGTCTGACGAAGGCCGGCGCCAAGGTTCCCCGCGACTGGTCCCGCTGACGTGGCGGCGGGCATCGAGCAGCCGCACCCCGAGGCGACGTCGTACGGCCGCCCGCTGCCGCTGGGCTTGCACCGCGTGACGGGCGCGATGAACGCGCTGGGCACGCTGTGGATCCTGGCGCTGATGGTGATGATCAACGTCGACGTCGCCGGGCGCAACCTGTTCGCTGCGCCGCTGCGCGGCGTGCCGGAGCTGATCGCGCTGTCGATCGTCGGCATCGTGTTCCTGCAACTGGCCGACACGCTGCACCGCGGGCGCTTCACGCGCGCCGAGGTGCTGCTCGGCCACCTCGAGAAGACGCGACCGGTCGTGGCCGACCTGCTGCACGCGCTGTACCACGGCGTCGGCGCGGCGCTGATGCTCGTGATCCTGTGGGCGAGCTGGACGCCGCTGGTCGAGTCGGTGCGCATCCGCGAGTACACCGGCGCGATCGGCGACTTCCAGGCGCCGGTGTGGCCGATCCGCCTGATCACGCTGGCGGGCCTCGGCCTCACCGCGCTGTGCTACGCGCTGCTCCTGGCGGCCGACGTGCGGCGCGCCCTGGCGCGCCGCCGCGCCGGCTGAGCGACGATGGACAACACGACGATCGCGCTCGGCTCGCTGCTGCTGATGCTGGCGCTGATCTATGCCGGGCTGCACGTCGCGATCGCGCTCGGCGTCGTCAGCTTCGTCGGCGTGTGGCTGATCCGCGACGACGTGACGGTGGCGGCCAACCTGCTCGCGCAGGCCGTCAGCGACGCGATCGCGAGCCACGTCTTCGGCGTCGTGCCGCTGTTCGTGCTCACCGGCTTCCTGGTGGCCTACGCCGACATCGGCAAGGACGCGTTCGACGTCGCCAACCAGCTGCTGCGCCGGCTGCGCGGCGGGCTGGGCATCGCGACGGTCGCCGCCAACGCCGTGTTCGCGGCGATCACCGGCATCTCGATCGCGTCGGCCGCCGTGTTCAGCCGCGTCGCCGTGCCGCAGATGGTGCGCTTCGGCTACCGCGGGCGCTTCGCCGTCGGCGTCGTCGCCGGCTCGTCGGTGCTGGGCATGCTGATCCCGCCGAGCCTGCTGATGATCCTGTACGCATTCATCTCGAACCAGTCGGTGGGCGACCTGTTCACCGCCGGCATCGTGCCGGGCATCGTGCTCGCGCTGGCGTTCTCGGCGGCGATCGTCGCGATGGCGCGCTGGCGCCCGCACGAGGTGTTCGACGCCGCCGCCGGCGCCGCGGCCGACGACGCGCCGCCGATGGGCTGGGGCGAGATGGCGCTCAAGACCTTCCCGGTGGTGCTGCTGATCGCCTCGGTGCTGGGCGGCATCTACACCGGCCTGTTCACCGCGACCGAGGCCGGCGCGGTCGGCGCGCTGGTGGCGCTGCTGATCGCGGTGCTGCGGCGCAAGCTCACGCCGAAGAGCTTCTGGGCCGTGCTGACCGAGACCGGCCACGTGACGGTGGCGGTGAGCTTCCTGATCATCTGCGCGAGCATCTACACGCGCATGCTCGCGATGAGCGGCACGCCGCAGGCGCTCGTCGAGGCGATGGCCGCCGCCGGGCTCGGCGTCACCGCGTTCCTGCTGTGCTACGTCGCGCTGATCCTGGTGCTGGGCACGATCATCGATTCGTCGTCGATCATGCTCATCGTGCTGCCGCTGGCGCTGCCGCTGGCCGAGCAGTTCGGGCTGAACCTGATCTGGTTCGGCGTGATCACGGTGGTGGCGGTCGAGGTCGGGCTGCTGACGCCGCCGTTCGGGCTGTCGGCCTACGTCGTCAAGAGCTCGCTCGCGGCGCAGCACGACCTGCCGATCGGCCAGATCTTCCGCGGCGCGGCGCCGTTCACGCTGGTGATGCTCGCGGTGCTGGCGCTGCTGATCGCGTTCCCCTCGTTGAGTCTGGTGCTGCTGAAGTAGGGCGGCGAAGGAGACCCGGCCATGCCTGCGCCCAACCCCCTCGACGGCTTCGAGGTCGACCGCGCCGCGATCCGCACGGTCGGCCACGACCTGCAGCGCCCCGAGTGCATCCTCGCCGAGCGTGACGGCACGCTGTGGGCCGCCGACGCGCGCGGCGGCGTGATGCGCATCGCGCCCGACGGCACGCAGCAGTTCGTCGGCCAGCGCGTCGACGATCGCTTCGCCACTGCCGCGGCCGACACCGCCGACGCCTTCGAGGCCAAGTTCACGCAGGGCACGCTGCCCAACGGGCTGGCCTTCGCGGCCGACGGGTCGTTCCTGATCGCCAACTTCGGCACCGACTGCCTGGAGCTGATGACGCGCGACGGGCGCACGAGGACGCTCGTCGACCGCATCGACGGCCAGCCGATCGGCAAGGTCAACTTCGTGCTGCGCGACTCGAGGAACCGCCTGTGGCTGACGGTGTCGACGCGCGTCAATCCGTGGACCCAGGCGGCGTCGACGCGCGTGCGCGACGGCTACGTCGCCGTCGTCGACGAGCGTGGCCTGCGCGTCGTCGCCGATGGCTTTCACTTCACGAACGAGGTGCGGCTCGACGCGGCCGAGCAGTGGCTGTACGTCGTCGAGACCACCGGCCCGCACGTCACGCGCCTGCGCCTGGACGAGCGGCCCGACGGCGTGCGCCTCGTCGACCGCGAGGTGTTCGGCCCGTCGCACCTGGGCGGCTATCCCGACGGCATCGCGTTCGACGCGCACGGCAACCTGTGGTGCACGCTGGTGATGGTCGACAAGCTCGTGGCCCTGACCCCGCAGGGCGACCTGCGCGTGCTGCTCGACGACGGCGACCCCGACGCCAGCCGCCACCTGCTCGCCAAGATGGACGCCGGTGCGGTGACCGCCGACGACATGGCACGCGCCCGCGGCACGCTCGCGCCGTGGATGGCCAGCATCACGTTCGGCGGCGCCGACCTGCGCACCGTCCACGTCGGAAGCCTGCTCGGCACGACGATCCCGACCTTCCGCTCGCCGGTGCCCGGACTGCCGATGGTGCACTGGCACGAGCGGCACTGACACCATCCAGGAGGAGACCCATGACCCGCCGCTTCGTCGACCTGTCGATCTACCTCGAGAACGACGTGCTGTCGGACCCGCCCGGCTACGGCCCGAAGATCCAGTACTTCAGGCACGACCACACCTTCGAGCAGATCGCGCCGTTCTTTCCCGGCCTGAAGAAGGAGGACCTGCCCGACGGCGAGGGCTGGGCCATCGAGCAGGTGACGCTGATCACGCACAACGGCACGCACCTGGACGCGCCGTACCACTACCACTCGACGATGGACGCCAAGCTCGGCGGCAAGAAGCCGGCGACGACGATCGACGAGGTGCCGCTGGAGTGGTGCTTCCAGCCCGGCGTCAAGCTCGACTTCCGGCACTTCGCCGACGGCTACGTCGTCACCGCCGCCGACGTCGAGGCCGAGCTCGCGCGCATCGGCCACGAGTTGAAGGCGCTCGAGATCGTCGTCGTCAACACGCGCGCCGGCAGCCGCTACGGCGAGAGCGACTACGTCTCGGCCGGCTGCGGCATGGGCTACGAGGCGACGATGTACCTGCTCGAGCGCGGCGTGCGGCTCACCGGCACCGACGCGTGGAGCTGGGACGCGCCCTTCGTGCACACCGCGAAGAAGTACGCCGCCAGCCACGACGCCGGCCTGATCTGGGAAGGCCACAAGGCCGGGCGCGACATCGGCTACTGCCACCTCGAGAAGCTGCACAACCTCGAGGCGCTGCCGCCCGACGGCTTCTTCATCAGCTGCTTTCCGCACAAGATCCGCGGCGCCTCGGCCGGCTGGACGCGCGCGGTCGCGATCTTCGACGACGCGCTGATCAACGCCTGAGCCCGATGCGCGCCATCGACCACACGCACGACCCCGCGGCGCGCAGCTGGCTGGCCAGCGCCAACGCGCCGGGCGACTTCCCGCTGCAGAACCTGCCGTACGGCGTGTTCCGCGGCGCGGGCGGCGGCGAGGCCTTTCGTGGCGGCGTCGCGCTCGGCGACCGCATCGTCGACCTGGCGGCGCTGGCCGCCCGCGGCCTGCTCGACGGCGCCGCGCAGCACGCATGCGCCGCCGCCGCCCAGCCGGTGCTCAACGACTTCCTCGCGCTCGGCCCGCAGGGGTGGCGCGCGCTGCGCCA